>JBGPOZ010000005.1:0-51776 GCA_041488295.1 Allostellaceae bacterium | reverse complement strand
GCGGCGCCGGCGCCGCCGAAGATCGCGACGCAAATCTACACCCAGGCGACGATGACCAAGATGATCGCCAAGTGCACGCAGGCAGGCCAGACGATCGAGCAGGCGATCGACTGGGCGGCGCAAGAACTCGAAGGGTTCATGCGGACTTAACGATAAAGGGGAACGGGCAATTTCGAGCGTTCGGCGTCGCCCCCAAGCGGGGCGGCGCCGAAATGCGCCGCAAAATGGCGACGAAGCAAGTCCGACCAGAGCAGGAAGCGGTATCCGCCTCGGGGCGTTGAACACGTCGCGGACGCGGAGCAGAAGGGAGAGCAATCGATGGCCGACACCGCGCTTCGCGGAGTGTCCGCGCCCGTGCTTGGGCAACGGCACAGAATTTCGCTGCAAAGGCTCGCGCGTCGCAAATCGACAATCGCCTTCCTCATGGCATTGCCGCTCATCCTCCTGATTACCTTCCTGGTGATCTACCCAGCTCTCTACTCGATGTATCTGGCGACGCTGAACAAGTCGATGAAGCACTTCGTCGGCCTCGACAACTTTACCTTCCTGTTCCACCGTCCGACTTTCTGGATGGTGGTGAAGCAATCCTGCATCTTCGCCGTCAGCGCCGTCTTCTTCAAAGCCTTCATCGGCTTCTTCGTCGCCAATTTCGCGCACGCCATCCCGACCAAGGGTCAGCGCAAGTGGCGCGGCATGCTGATGGTGCCCTGGGTCATTCCGACGGCGATGAGCACCATCACCTGGTTCTGGCTGTTCGACCCCGATTACAGCGCCTTCAATTGGCTCCTCGTGAAAATCGGCATGGGACCGATCTCTTGGCTCGGCAGCGCGGGCTGGGCGCGGTTTTCGGTGATCCTCGTCAATGTGTGGTACGGCGCGCCCTTCTTCATGATCATGTATCTGGCGGCGCTCAAATCCGTCCCCGAGCAGCTTTACGAAGCGGCTGCGATCGACGGCTGCAGCTGGTGGCAGAGGCTCTGGTACGTGACCTTGCCGATGATGCGCGGCATCATCTCGATCACGGCGCTGTTCTCGCTCATCGTCACCTTCGCCAATTTCGACATCGTCCGCATCCTGACCAATGGCGGGCCGATCGATCAAACGCATGTTTTCGCGACCTGGGCGTTCACGCTCGGCATTCAGGGCAACGACATTCCCTTGGGCGCCTCGGTCTCGCTCTTCATGTTCCCGATCCTCGGCATCTCGGCGATCTTCATCTTGCGCGGCGTGCGCAAACGCAGCGCGGAGGCCTGAGACGATGGCAGCCGCAGCGGAAGCAGCCGCCGGCGCGCAGGGTTTCGCGCGGCGCGGCAGCATCGCGAAGAGCCGCCGCAAGGCGCTTTTCTGGTCCTATTTCTTCCTTGTCCTCTTCGCCGTTTTTTTCCTGACGCCACCGATCTACATGCTGATCACGTCGCTGAAATCGAGCGGCGAGATCGCGGCGGCGACCAATCCGTGGTGGGTCTTCAACCCGACTCTCGACAATTACTTCGGGCTCCTCGGGCAGAATCAGTATCTCGTCTTCTTCCGCAACTCGGCGGTCGTCTCGCTTTCGGTCGTGGCGATCACGATGCTGATTGCCGTCCCCGCCGCCTTCGCGCTGGCGCGCATGAAATTCTGGGGTTCGGCGACGCTCGCGACCGGCGTCTTCTTGACGTATCTCATCCCGGAATCGCTGCTCTTCATCCCGCTCTTCAAGATCTTCGCGTATGTGCGCGAGTACACCGGGATCGAACTGATCAATCACTGGTGGACGCTGATCATCCTCTACCCGACGCTCAGCGTGCCGTTCTGCACCTGGATCATGATCGGCTATTTCGCATCGATCCCGAAGGAGCTCGACGAGGCGGCGCTGATCGATGGTGCCGGCTATTTCCAGATGCTGATGAAGATCTTCATCCCGGTGGCGCTGCCCGGCATCATCGCCGCCACCATTTTCGCTTTCACCGTGTCGTGGGCCGATTTCCTCTATCCCCTCGCCTTCACGACCTCGGCCGATCAGCTCGTGCTGCCGGTCGGCATCGTCACGACCCTCATCAAGGGCGATGTCTATAATTGGGGACAGATCATGGCGGGCTCGCTGCTCTGCGCCGCGCCACCGCTGGTCATCTACGCGTTCCTCATGGACTACTACATCGCCGGGCTCACGGCCGGCGCAACGAAGGGATAAACAGGGAGTACGCATGGCCCAAGTCACGCTCCGCAAACTCGTCAAAAAATTCGATCGCGCGGAGGTGGTGTGCGGCATCGACCTCGACATCGCCGACACCGAATTCGTCGTCCTCGTCGGCCCGTCGGGGTGCGGCAAATCGACGACCTTACGCATGATCGCCGGGCTCGAAGAGGCGAGCTCAGGCGATATCCAGATCGGCGGCGAGTCCGTCAACGATCTGCCGCCCAAAGACCGCGACATCGCCATGGTGTTTCAGAACTACGCGCTCTACCCGCATATGACCGTGTTCGAAAACATGTCGTTTGGGCTCCGCCTCAAGAAATTCCCGAAGACGGAGATCAAAGAGCGCGTCGAGCACGCCGCCCGCATCCTCGACATCACCGAGCTGCTGGACCGGAAACCGCGCCAGCTCTCGGGCGGACAGCGCCAGCGCGTCGCCATGGGCCGCGCGATCGTGCGCCATCCCAAGGTCTTTCTCTTCGACGAGCCGCTCTCCAACCTCGATGCCAAGCTGCGCGTCCAGATGCGCACCGAGATCAAGAAGGTGCACCAGAAGGTCAAGACGACGACGATCTATGTGACGCACGATCAGGTCGAGGCGATGACCCTCGCCGACCGCGTCGTCGTCATGAATGCGGGGCAGATCGAGCAGGTGGGGCCGCCGAACGAGCTCTACCACGCGCCGCGGACGCGCTTCGTTGCGGGCTTCATCGGCTCGCCGGCGATGAACTTCCTGCCGTGCCGGCTCGAGGAAAGCGCCGGCGGCGGCTTGGCCGTGCGCTTGACCGACACGCTCGCTCTTCCGGTTCCACCGAGCCGCACCGCCGCCTATCGGCCATATCTCGGCCAGGACCTCACATTCGGCCTCCGGCCCGAGCACATCACCGAAGCCCAGATGACGGGCGAGATCGGCGTCGCCGAATTCGCATTGCCGGTCGAGGTGGTCGAGCCGATGGGCATGGAGACGATGGTCTACTTCGAGGTCGACGGGAGCGAGGTGTGCGCGCGCATCAGCCCGGACGCGCCGGCGGCACCCGGTGAGGCGATGCGGTTCGCGGCCGATCTGCGCCACATGCACCTCATCGACCCGCGCACCAACCTTGTCATCGACGCGCCGCGAGGGGCCGATGACATGCACAATGACGAGGGGCCGGCGAATCTGCGCCGTAGCGCCGGGTAGCACCGCACTCGCCGATCGGTCGCGAACGCTGACCTCAGGTTTTCTCCCTGGTCTTGCCGGGGCTTTTCTGCCCCAATAGCCGCGATGACCGGCTACATCACCCGCCGCTTCCTCGCCACGATCCCGGTGATGGGGGTCGTGGCGGTGTTCGTCTTCCTGCTTCTCCACCTGACGCCGGGCGACCCCGCAGCCGTCATCGCGGGCGAATACGCATCGCCTTCCGACATCGCCCGCATCCGTCAGAACCTGGGTCTCGATCGCCCGGTCTACGAGCAATTCGTCATCTGGGTCTGGAGCATTCTGCGCGGCGATCTCGGCATCTCGATCTTCTCGAATTTGCCGGTGACGCGCCTCATCGCCCAGCGCGTCGAGCCGACCCTCATGCTGGCGCTGACGACGCTCATCGTCGCCGTGACGGTCGCCGTGACGATCGGCGTGCTCGCCGGCTGGCGCGCCGGAAGCTGGATCGACCGCGCCGTCATGATCTTCGCCGTGCTCGGCTTCTCCGTGCCGGTCTTCGTCGTCGGCTACGTCCTCGTCTTCATCTTCGCGATCAAGCTGCGCTGGTTGCCGGTGCAGGGCTACGTCCCGATCGCGCAAGGACTGTGGCCGTGCCTTCGGAACCTCATCCTGCCGTCGATCGCGCTCGGCATGGCCTATGTCGCGCTGATCGCGCGGATCACCCGGGCGAGCATCCTCGACGTCCTCAGCGAGGATTACATCCGCACCGCCTACGCCAAAGGCGTCTCGCTGCCGAAAATCCTCATCCGCCATGCGCTGAAGAACGCGGCGGTGCCGATCGTGACGGTGATCGGCATCGGCATCGCGCTGCTCATCTCCGGCGTCGTCGTCACCGAGAGCGTCTTCAACATCCCCGGCATCGGCCGCCTCACGGTCGACGCCATCCTGAAGCGCGACTACCCGGTGATCCAGGGCATCATCATCGTCTTCTCGGGAGTGTACGTTTTCGTCAACCTCGTCATCGACATCTCCTACACCTTCCTCGATCCGCGAATCCGCTATTGAGAATGATCCGGTCCTGACACCAGTGTCCGCCATCGCCGAACCCGCCACCCTCTCCCCCGCCCGCGACTGGGCGTCGCGCGCAAGGCGCTATCTGCGGCGCCACCCGGCGATCATCTGCGGCCTCGTCCTGCTGGCGACCGTCACGCTTCTCGCAATCATCGCCGACTGGATCGCGGTGGATCCCATCGCCTTCAAGCCGGTCAACCGGCTGAAGCCGCCTTCCGCCCTCTTCTGGTTCGGCACCGACAATTTCGGACGCGACGTCTATGCCCGCGCGGTGTATGGCGGCCGCGTCTCGCTCGTCGTCGGCCTCAGCACGGCGTGCCTCGCGACGATCTTCGGCCTCGTGATCGGTCTTCTCGCGGGATACATCCGGCGCGTCGATGCGGTCATCATGCGGGTGATGGACGGGATCATGGCGATCCCCTCGATCCTGCTCGCGGTCGCGCTGGTGTCGCTCACCAAGGCGAGCGTCGTCACCGTCATCATCGCGATCACCATTCCCGAGGTACCGCGCATGGTGCGCCTCGTGCGCAGCGTCGTCCTGACGATCCGCGAGCAGCCTTATATCGAGGCGGCGGTCGCCGGCGGCACGCGGCGGATGAAGATCCTGCGCCGCCACATCCTGCCGAACACCTTGGCGCCGCTCATCGTGCAGGCGACCTATGTCTGCGGCTCGGCGATCCTCATCGAATCGGCGCTGTCATTTCTCGGCGCCGGCACGCCGCCTGAGATTCCGAGCTGGGGCACGATGATCGCCGAGGGACGCAGCTTCTTCCAGATCGCGCCGTGGATCATCTTCTTTCCCGGCGTCGCGCTCGGCCTCACCGTGCTCTCGGTCAATCTGCTCGGCGACGGGCTGCGCGACACGCTCGATCCGCGCATCGCGCGGCGGATGTGAGGCGATGACCGGCACAACCGAGCCACCCATCCTCGAGGTCGAGAATTTGAAGACGTCGTTCTTCACGGTGGACGGCGTCGTCCGCGCGGTCGACGGCGTCTCGTTTCACCTCGCGCGCGGCGAGACCCTGGGCGTCGTCGGCGAATCGGGTTGCGGCAAGAGCGTCACCGCGATGTCGATCCTGCGCCTCATCCCGCCCGGACAAGGCCGCATCGTCGGCGGGCAGGTGCGCTTTGCCGGGCGCGATCTGGCGCGGCTCTCCGAGGGCGAGATGCGGCACATCCGCGGCAATGACATCTCGATGATCTTCCAGGAGCCGATGACGTCGCTCAATCCGGTGATGAGCGTCGGCGAGCAGATCGCCGAAAGCCTCACCATCCATCAAGGGATGACGAAGAAGGCGGCGTTGGAGCGCGCCGTCGAGATGCTCCGCCTCGTGCGCATCGCCGACCCCGAGCGGCGGGTGAATGAATATCCGCATCAGCTTTCGGGCGGCATGCGCCAGCGCGTGATGATCGCGATGGCGCTTTCCTGCAATCCCAAGGTGCTGATCGCCGATGAGCCGACGACGGCGCTCGACGTGACGATCCAGGCGCAGATTCTGGCGCTCATGATCGAGCTCAAGGAAAAGCTCGGCACGGCGATCATCCTCATCACGCATGATCTCGCCATCGTCGCCGAGACGACGCAGCGCGTCATCGTCATGTATGCCGGGCGCAAGGTCGAGGAGGCGGCGGTTGGCGACCTCTTCGCCAATCCGCTCCACCCCTATACGCGCGGTCTCATGGCATCGATGCCGCGCCGCCACAAGGTGGCAGGGGGCGGTGCACGGCAGCGATTGACAGAGATCGCCGGCATCGTTCCCTCGCTGCTCCACGAGATCGCCGGCTGCGCCTTCGCGCCGCGCTGCCCGCATGCGACGGCGCAGTGCCGGAGCACCGCGCCGCCGCTCGAGACGCTTGGCGACCGCCACCTCGTCGCGTGCTGGGAAGCAGCGCGCCTCTCGGCCGCCTGATGCAAGGCGCGATCATCGAGGTCGCGGACCTCAAGACACATTTCCCCGTCCGCCGCGGGCTCCTCTCGCGGATTGTCGGCCAGGTCTACGCGGTCGACGGCGTTTCCTTCGCCATCGCACCGGGCGAGACCTTAGGTCTCGTCGGCGAGAGCGGTTGCGGCAAATCGACGGTCGGCAAGACGATCCTGAAGCTGGTCGAGCCGACCTCCGGCCGCATCATGCTGCGCGGCGAGGACATCACCCGGCTCGGCACCGCGGCGATGCGGCCCTTCCGGCGCGAGATGCAGATCGTCTTCCAGGACCCCTATTCCTCGCTCAATCCACGTCTTTCCGCTGGCGAGATCGTCGGCGAGCTGCTCGAGAATTTCGGCCTCGCCAAGGGCGCGGCGATGCGTCAACGCGTCGCCGCCCTCTTCGAGCGGGTCGGCCTCCACGCCGAGGCGATGGCGAAATATCCGCATGAATTTTCCGGCGGCCAGCGGCAACGCCTCGGCATCGCGCGCGCGCTCGCTCTCAATCCAGGCCTCATCGTCGCCGACGAGCCGGTCTCCGCGCTCGACGTCTCGATCCAGGCGCAGATCCTCAATTTGCTGATCGATCTGCAGGACGAGCTGCACCTTTCCTACCTCTTCATCTCGCACGACCTCGCCGTCGTCGAGCATGTGAGCCACCGCATCGCCGTCATGTATCTCGGCAAGATCGTCGAGCTCACCGACAATTCATCGCTCTTCGCGGCGCCGCTTCATCCTTACACCGAGGCCCTCCTCGCCGCGGCACCGGTGCCCGATCCGACGATCCGCCGCGAGCGTCTCATCATCGAGGGCGACGTGCCGAGCCCGACCGCCCCGCCTCCCGGAGGCCGCTTCCACACGCGCTGCCCCTATGCCGAGGCGCGGTGCCGGGTCGAGGAGCCCGTGCTGCGCGAGGCGCTGTCCGGCCATTTTGTGGCATGTCATCTGCGCGACAATCTGACGCCCGAAGCGCATCCTTCGAGCGTCGGCGCGTCACTTTCGTAGCGCGCATTTCTGCCGATGAGGCGAGGCGCGAAGAGCGCGCGATGCGGCTTTTTATTTCGTGACGCCACCGAAGCCGATGATGTAGCCCTCGGGATCCTCGAGATAGAAATCCTTGGTTCCCCACGAGGTCTCCGCCAAGGGTTTCAGAATCCTCGCGCCTTTCGCGAAGCATTGCTCATAGAAAGCGTCGATCTCCTCGACGCCGGCATAGGCATCGAGATGCTCGTTCTCGCGGCGATGCCGGCGCTCGGCGAGATTCTTGGGCGCTTCCTTGAGGTGCAACTCGAGCCCGTCGCGCCGGCCGATGGCATAGAAACCACCCCATGGCGCGCCGAAAGCGAAGCCGAGGACGTCGCGATAGAACGCGACGGCACGATCGAGATCGTCGACGAGGAATTGCGGCGCGAACGAGGTGAAACGCGGCTTCGACTCTGTCAGTGTCATGAGGCTCTCCATGACGGCCTGGTGTCGGCGGACATCGCGTTGCGATCTCTCACCCGCTCCCAGCGCTTCGTGCGAGACGCTCGGCGCGCTCGGCGAGGCCGAGCCAGCGCTCTTCGGACGCGCTCAGCGAGGCAGCGACCTCTTGATGACGTGCGGTCGACGCCTCGAACGCGATGCGGTCGCGCTGATAGAATCCAGGATCGGCAAGCGCCTCTTCGAGCCGCGCCTTCTCGGCTTCGAGGTCGGCGATGAGACCGGGCAATGCCTCGATCTCACGCTGCTCCTTCCAGCTCAGACGATCCGACGAGCGCGCTGTCGACGGCTTCGGTTGCTTTGCCGCCGATTTGACCGGCGCCTTCGCTTGCCGCGGCTCCGGGCGTTGGCCGAGATAATCGCTGTAGCCGCCGACATATTCCGCGACGATCCCCTTGCCCTCGACGGCGATGACGCTGGTCACGATGCGATCGAGAAAATCGCGGTCATGGCTGACGAGCAGCACGGTTCCGTCATAATCGGTCAGGACCTCTTCGAGGAGATCGAGCGTTTCGAGGTCGAGATCGTTGGTCGGCTCGTCGAGAATGAGGAGGTTCGAGGGTTGCGCCAAGATCTTGGCGAGAAGCAGACGGTTTCGCTCGCCGCCCGAGAGGCTGGCGACCTTCGCCTTGAATTGTCGGTCCTCGAAGAGGAAGTCTTTGAGATACGAGGCGACGTGGCGGGGCTTCCCTTGCACGAAGACGGTGTCGCCCGAGCTGCCGGCGAGCGTCGTCCAGGGCGAGGCTTCGGGGTCGAGCGCGGCGCGGCCCTGATCGAACATCGCGGGCATCAGATTGGTGCCGTGCCGCACGGTGCCGCGGTCGGGCGCCATCGTCCCGGCGAGGATGCCGAGCAAGGTCGACTTCCCGGCGCCGTTGGGCCCGATGACGCCGATGCGGTCGCCACGCAGAATGCGGGTCGAAAAATCGCGCGCGATGACGATGTCTCCGCCCTCGCTCCGGAAGCTCTTGGCGATGTGCTCCACGGCGATGACGAGCCGGCCGCCCGCCTCCGCCGTGGCCGAGCCGAGCTTCGCGTCGCGCAGGGCGATGCTCTCGGCGCGCTCGCGGCGCAACTCGAAAAGACGACGCACGCGCCCCTGATTGCGGCGGCGACGTGCCGAGATGCCTTGCCGCAGCCACACCGTCTCGCTGGCGATGCGCTTGTCGAGCCGGGCTTGCTCCGCCGCCTCGGCGGCGAGGATCGTCTCGGACCATTCCTCGAAAGCGGCGTAGCCGCGATCGTGCTCGCGCAGCGTGCCGCGATCGAGCCAGAAGGTTCGGCGCGAGAGGCGCGTCAGGAACGCGCGGTCGTGGCTGACCATCAGGAAGCCGCCGGAGAACGCCGCCAGGCGTTCCTCCAGCCACAGGATGGCGGGAATGTCGAGATGGTTCGTCGGCTCGTCGAGGAGCAGGATATCGGGCGCGCCGGCGAGGGCTCGCGCAAGGCTGAGGCGCCGCCCTTCGCCGCCGGACAGCGCGCCAAGAACGCGCCCGGGAAGCACTCCCACCTCGTCGAGCGCGGCTTCGACGCGGTGGCCGCGGTCATGTTCGGCGAGATCGCTCGGCAAGCCGCCCGTAACGAAATCGGCGGCGCTCAGCGCCGGATCCAAGACCGGTTCCTGTGGCATGTAGACGATTCGCGCGCCCGGTTGCAGGAAGCGCTCGCCGCCATCGAGCGCGAGCGTCCCCGCCAGCGCGTTCAGCAAGGTCGATTTGCCGCCGCCGTTGCGTCCGACGAGGCAGGCGCGGTCACTCTTGCCGAGCGCCAGCGAAACGCCGGCAAAGGTGGGGCGTCCGCCGAAGGTGGCGCGCGCGTCACGAAGCGTGAGGAGAGGCGGCAGCATGAGCCGACACTACCTCACCCGCGCAGGAAAATCGTCTCCTCGCGATGCTCTGCAAACCTGACCGGGTACGGTCCCCAACGACTCCGATTCAGCCGTGCGCTTTCGGACTGCCGTCGCCGCCCGGATGGTCGTTCATATGCCCAGGGAAGAGCACCACGGCGAATTGCGAGACGCCGTGCTGGAACTCCGGGCTGTGCGGGCCGGCGCCGGTTCCGATCCTGCCCTCGGCCGAGGTGACCGCGCGGTCGCCGCGACAGAAGGCGGCGATCACGTTGACCTGCCCCGCCGGAGCGGTTCCGAAGACGCCGCTCGGCGGCTCCGGCCGCGACGCGCACAGCGCGTAACCGTCGACGCCGGCCGGCGGGCCGAACATCATCACGACACGATAGGCCGCCGACGACCCGCCTGGGGAGGAGATGAAGCGTGTCGGGACCCCGAATGTCGTCCCTTGCATCGCATCGGTCACCGCCTGATCGATTTCCGCCTGCGGCAGTGCATACGGGGTGCCGCGCACCAGGACGGGCACGTCATTGCCCCGCCACTCGCCCGGCCCGTAGGCGTTGTCCTGATAATTGTTGCTGATGATGGTGCCCTCGCAGCCGGCCAGCGCCAGTACGACACCAGCTCCGACGATCATTGATCTGAGGGGCTTCAATCTTGACGCAGATAGTGACATTGGATCCTCGCGCGACGTGGTTCCCCAATGGGTAGAATATGGTGCGGCCAAGCCCTCTTGGAAGAGGCGAGACGTTTCTCCGGTGGACCTGGGTATCCCTCGCCAAACGACGACTGGGTTCAGCACCCGCGCGCGAGCGGCCAGCGGATCGGATCGACGTAGCGCCGCGGCGTCTCGCCGAGAGCGCGGCGGAACATTGCTGTGAAGGCGCTGGCGCTGGCGTAGCCGAGGGCGTCGGCGACGGTTGCGACCGGGCGTCCCAGAGCCAATTGCGAAACGGCTTCGGCGAGCCTCACCTGCTGGCGCCAGAGCGTGAAGCTGAGGCCGGTCTCGCGCCGAAACAGGCGAACGAGGGTGCGGCTGCAGGCGCCGCTGCGCTCGGCCCACGCCTCCAAGGTGTCGTTCCTCGCCGGGTCGGCAAGGAGCGCCTCGCACAGCGCGCGCAGCCGCGGCTCGCACGGCAAGGGCAGGCACAGCGGCACTCGCGCGGCGTCGCGCAACTCGCTCAAAATCAGCTCCATGATGAGATCGGCGCGGCTGCCGCGCTCATACGCGACCGGCTCCTCGACCACGGCGAGGACGAGCTCGCGAAGAAGCCCCGACACCTCGATCACGGCACAGCGCTCGCTGAGCCAAGGCAGCGCGGCGGGCGCGATGTACAGCGTCCGCATGGCGACCGCGCCCGACATGCGGATCTCGTGCTCGGTCCCGGCCGGAATGACGACGGCGCGGAGCGGCGGGACGATCCACGCTTCGACGGCTGTCTTCAACCGCATGACCCCGCTCGAAGCGAAGAGAAGCTGGGCGCGCGGATGACTGTGCGGCGTCACATGCGCCCCATCGGCGAACTCCTTCGCCATCGCGGCAACGGGTCGCCCGACATTCTGGTAATCGGCGGGATCGGTGCTGCGCTTCCTTGTGGGAGTCATTTGTCGTGATCGCGACAGAAAATGGCCGGACGTAGTCAATCCGCCAGAGCTATAACCGAGAAGCATCACGCGCGGCAACGGCCGTGCTACAGGGTCATGACCAAGGAGGCGTGGAATGGCGCTGGCGGGAGCGGAACT
Organism: Allostellaceae bacterium; assembly: GCA_041488295.1. Lineage (GTDB taxonomy): Bacteria > Pseudomonadota > Alphaproteobacteria > ATCC43930 > CGMCC-115725 > URHD0088. The sequence continues at coordinate 40,399 of JBGPOZ010000005.1, read as the reverse complement.
GCGGAGCGGCGAGGTCGCCAGGGACGCCCATATCGTCGGTACGATCAGCCTCGCGCATTTCTTTAGCCACTTTTATCAGTATTCGCTTCCCCTCCTCTTTCCGTTGATCCACGACGAGTACGGCGTCACCTTCGCCCAGCTCGGCCTCCTCGGGACGATCTTCTACGGCACCTCGGGCCTTGCGCAAACGGCCGCCGGGTTCCTCGTCGATCGCATCGGGCCGCAGCGAATCCTCGCCGGCGGCCTTGGCCTTCTTGCGGCCAGCATCGCCCTGGTGGCGCTCGTTCCCGAGTTCTGGATGATGTTCCCGGCGGCGGCTTTCGCCGGCCTCGGCAACAGCGTCTTCCACCCCGCCGATTACAGCATCATGAGTCACCGGGTCGCGCCGAGCCGGATCGGCAAGGCGTTTGCCGTCCATGCGGTGAGCGGCACGCTCGGTTATGCCGCGGCGCCGATCGCCATGGTGAGCCTCGCGCAACTGACGTCTTGGCACACGGCGCTTCTCATCGGCGCCTTGGCCGGCGGCCTCGCCTTCCTCGTTGTCCTTGCCCGCCAGGGCCTGCTGCGGGGTGATGCCGGTTCGCGCATCGCCGCACGTCCCGCCGCCGAAGCGCGAGGCTCGGCCATTGCAGCGCTCCGCCAACCGGCCGTCCTCATGTGCTTCAGCTTCTTCTTCCTCATGGCGGTGCCGTCGGTCGGCATGTCCGGTTTCCTCGCGACGACCTTGCAGCGCTTGTTTGCGACGCCGCTCACAACGACGGCGGCGGCATTGACTGCCTATTTGATCGGAGGCGCGGTCGGCGTCCTCGTCGGCGGCGTCCTCGCCGACCGCATGCGGCGGCACGAGCGGATCGTCATGATGAGCGTCTCATGCTCGGCGGCGCTCTTCCTTCTCGTCGGCTTCGGCGGCTTCGCGCCGCTGGCGCTCGGCATCGCGCTCGCTTGTGCCGGGTTTTCCTCCGGCCTCGCCACCCCCTCGCGCGACATGCTGGTCCGCTCCGCCGCCGCGGCGAGCGCGACCGGCAAGGTCTTCGGCTTCGCCTATTCCGGCTTCGATCTCGGCTCCGCCCTGGCGCCGCCCTGCCTTGGCCTCCTAATCGATCGCGGCTTGACGCAGTGGCTCATGCCGGCGATCGCCGCCTCCCTGCTCCTCGTCATCCTCTCGGCGCTCAAGCTCACCGCACGCGGGGCGGACTGAGCCGCGCGGACAGGCTGGCGCCAGCATGCCGCCGCCGAGTATCTTCCGAGCTGAGTTTATGGCGATCGATACGCAAGAGATCGATCATGGGAAGGACAGCCAAGCATGACTGAACTCTGCGATATTGCCGCCGTCGAGCTGCGGCGGATGATTGGCGCCAAAGAAATCTCGCCGGTCGAGCTTCTCGCCTCGTGCCTGAAGCGGATCGAGGCGGTGAACCCGGCGCTCAACGCCGTCACCGCCACCTGCATCGATCGCGCGAAGGCGGAGGCGAAGGCGGCCGAGAAGGCGGTGCTGACGGGCACGCCCTTGGGTCCGCTCCATGGCCTGCCGATCGGCATCAAGGATCTGAACGAGACCGAGGGTCTGCGCACCACCTGGGGCTCGCCGCTCTACGCCGATTACGTGCCGGCGAAGGATGAGCGCATGGTGGCGGCGGTGCGGCGCGCCGGCGCCATCGTCGTCGGCAAGACGAACGTGCCGGAGTTCGGCGCCGGCGCCAATACCACCAACCCGGTCTATGGGCCGACTGGAAATCCGTTCGACCCGAAGCGCATCTGCGGCGGCTCCTCGGGCGGCTCGGCGGTGGCATTGGCAACCTCGATGCTGCCGATCTGCACCGGCTCCGACACCGGCGGATCGCTGCGCATCCCGGCGGCGTTCTGCGGCATCGTCGGCTATCGCCCCTCGGTCGGGCTCGTCGCCAGCGAGCGCCGGCCCTTGGGGTGGACGCCGATCACCACGCAGGGACCGATGGGCCGCAACGTCGCCGACACGATGCTCCTCCTCCAGGCGCAGATCTCGGACGACAGCCGCGATCCGCTCGCCTACTCCGTCGACGCGGCGGAATTCGCGGCGCCGCGTCCGGTCGATCTCGGCAGCCTCCGTGTCGCAATCTCCGACGATCTCGGCTTCATGCCGCTCGATCCGCGTATCCGCTCCACCTTCCGCGAGCGCGTCGATCTCTTCAAATCGGCGTTCAAATCCTGCGAATGGCGCAATCCCGAGATGGCCGATGCCGACGAGGCCTTCGCCGTCATGCGCGCGATGAATTTCCTCGCCGCGCACAAGGAGCGCTACGAGACGCACCGCGACAAGCTCGGCCCCAACATCATCGCCAATGTCGAGCAAGGGCTGACGATGTCGCTCGCCGACGCGGCGCACGGCCATGTCCTGACGACGAAGATCTACCGCGCCTTCCAGGAGTTCTTCCGCGACGTCGACCTCTTGATCTGCCCGACCGTGCTGGTGCCGCCCTTCCCGCTCGAGCAGCGCTACATGAAGGTGATCGACGGCAAGGAGCTGCCGACATATTTCGCCTGGCTCGCGCCCACATATGCGCTGAGCCTCACCGGCCACCCCTCGCTCTCGATGCCGTGCGGGCTGGAGCCGACCGGCACGCCCTTTGCGCTGCAGCTTTGCGGTCCGGCGCGCGGCGACAAATTCCTGCTCGATGCGGCGCACGCGCTGGAACGGCATCTCGAACGCGACAAGCGGACGGCGCGGCCCTTGCCCGATCTCGCCAAACTGGCGCGATGAGCCGGCAGGTTCTCATCGCCTCGATCGAGCACGAGACGAATACCTTCAGCCGCCTCCCGACCGGGCTCAACGAGTTCCGCCAACGCTACGATCATCGCGGCGCGGCGGTGCGCGAAGCCTTTCTCGGCACGAAGACCGAGATGGGCGCCTTCTTCCGCGCCGCCGAACTCTATGGCTGGACGCTTCGCCATCCGGTGGCGGCGGCGGCGACGCCGTCCGGCAAGGTGACGAAAGAGGCGTCGGACGCGCTGAGCCAAGCTCTTCTCGCCGCGCTCGACGACGAGGTCGACGGGATCCTTCTCGCGCTCCACGGCGCGATGGTGACGGAGACGATCGACGACGCCGAGGGCGATCTCCTCGAGCGCATCCGCGCCCGGATCGGTCCCGATATCCCGATCGCGATCACGCTCGATCTCCACGCCAATGTCAGCGACCGCATGGCGGCCCTCGCCGACATCATCATCGCCTTTCGCACATATCCGCATGTCGATCAGTACGAGCGCGGCATGCAGGCAGCGGCTCTCATCGAGCGGACGATGGCCGGCGAAATTCGGCCGCGCACCGTGGTGGCGCGGCGGTCAATGCTGTTCGGGCTCGATGCCGGGCGCACGACGACGCCGGGCGCCATGACCGAGATGCTGGAGCATGCCGAGCGGTTGGAGCGCGAGCCGGGCGTTCTCGTCGTCAGCGTCCATGCCGGCTTCGGTTGGTCGGACATTCGCGACGCCGGTCCCTCGATCGCGGTGACGGGCGACGGCGAGGATGCGAAGTACCGCGAGATCGCCGAAAGCCTGATGGACGAGGTGTGGCGGACGCGCGGCCAAAGCAGCGCCACCTTCTATTCGGTCGAGGAGGCGATGGAGGTGGCGCAGATGCCCGACCGCTCGGGGAAGCCCCTCATCCTCGCCGATTTCACCGACAATCCCGGCGGCGGCGGATATGGCGACGCGACGAATCTCCTCGCCGGCATGCTCACCTCGAATTTGACCAACGCCGCGTTCGCACCGATCAGCGATCCGGCGGCAGTGCGCCAATGCGTCGCGGCCGGGTTGGGCGCGCGCCTCTCGCTCGAGATCGGCGGCAAGATCGACCCGAGCTTCGGGCCGCCGCTCCGCGTCATCGGTACGGTGCGTCACCTCGGCGACGGTGCCTTCGTGTGCGATGGGCCGATGTGGCAGGGTCTCAAGATGTCGATGGGCGATTGCGCGGTGCTGCGGATCGCCGGCATCGACGTCCTTCTCGCCTCCAACCGCTTTCAGATCACCGATCTGCAGCAGTTTCTTTCGGTCGGGATCGATCCCGTGCGGAAATCGGTAATCGGTCTCAAATCGGCGCAGCATTTCCGCGCCGCGTTCCAGCCGATCGCGCGCAAGGTCCTGATCGTCGATTCGGGCGCCCTGACCTCGCCCGATTTCAGCCGTTTTCCCTACAGGAAACTGCGCCGGCCGATCTGGCCGCTAGACGACATGCCGAGCTGACGGGAGACAAAGCTTCTCGCGTTCGGCGACACGTCGTCGCCCGGCAAAATGCGCTCGCCCTCAATCCCCATTCCGTTGCATGCTCCGGCGTCTTTTTGCATGAGGATCTGCCATGCGCGTTGCGATCATCGGTCAACAGGATTTCGGCAAAGCGGCGCTTGACGCCTTCCTCGGGCGCGGCGACGACGTCGCCGGCGTCTTCTGCGCGCCGGAGAAGCCGGGCGCGCGGCCTGATCCGTTGCGTCTCGCCGCGGAAGAGAAGGGCGTCAAGGTCTTTCAGTTTCCGAATTACACCAGCGCCGAGGCGCAGGATGCGCTGCGCGCCCTCGACGTCGATCTCGGCATCATGGCCTATGTGCTGCTGTTCGCGCCGCAAGCCTTCGTCACGATCCCGAAGCGCGGCACGATCCAGTTTCACCCCTCGTTGCTGCCGCTCCATCGCGGTCCCTCCTCGATCAACTGGCCGATCATGCTGGGGCGGACGAGGACCGGCCTCACCATCTTCCGCCCGAATGACGGCCTCGACGAGGGCCCGGTCGTGCTCCAGAAGGAGGTCGAGATCGGCCCCGACGACACGCTCGGCTCGGTCTATTTCGACAAGATCTTCCCGGCCGGCGTCGCGGCGCTGCTCGAGGCCGCCGACCTCGTTCTCGCGGGCAACGCCCGGGAGACGATCCAGGACGAGTCGAAAGCGACCTATGAGGGCTGGGTGCGCGAGGCGGAATCGCGCATCGATTGGGCGAACGGCGTTGATCTCGTTTACAATATGATCCGCGGCTGCAACCCTGCGCCCGGCGCCTGGACGACGATCGCCGGCGAAAAGGTGCAGATCTTCGATGCGCAAAAGCGGATCGCTCGTACCTTCGGCGAGGTCAAGGGCAAGAAGCTCGGCGAAATCGTCGCGGCGGGACCCAAGAGCTTCACCGTGCTCGCCGCCGGCGGCTTCATCGAGGTGCAGCGCTGCAAGCGCGGCGCCGGCAAGAAGGTCGCGGCGAACGAGGCAGGGATCGCCGTCGGCACTATTTTGGGGAATTAGCGAGAGATCGCATCAGCGGCGAAGTCGATAAGAGAACCACCAAGACACCAAGAGCACCAAGGTCATTCGTGTCAACTCGCCCCCTTGGCGTCCTTGGTGCCTTGGTGGTGGACTCTCGCGCCGCGCGCGCCTCCTCAGCCCGTCCGGTCTTCCGGATAGCGCGGCAGATCGTCGCTGATGTGCAGCCACGGCATCTGCGTCGAGGTGTAGATGTGATAGCGCGGCGCCACTGCCTCGGGGTGATCGAGCGTCGCGAGATTCAGTTCCATCTCCTTCGCACCCTCGGCGAGCCGAAAGCCGATCTGCGTGCCGCATTCCGCGCAGAAGAGGCGGGACGCTTTCGGCGAGGAGCGGTATTCCTTGGGCTTGCCCTTGGTCCAGGCGAATGATTCGAGCGGGGCACCGCTCCAGGCCACGACGGGCGCGCCACTCGCCTTCTGGCACATCCGGCAATGACAATACCCGGCGCCCCTCATCTCCTGCGCCTTGTAGCGCAACGCGCCGCAGAGACACCCGCCTTCGAACGCGCTCGCCATGCCGCCCTCCGCTCGAAATTCACATCTCTTCCATATATTCGGCGGGATCGATCACCGCGTCTATCACCGTGAAGCGACGGCTGCCGACCGCCTCACGCAACGCCGCCGCGAACGCCTCGAGCGTCTCGACGCGACGAGCAGCGGCACCGAAACCCTGACCGATGATGTCGAAGCGTGGCGAGACGAAATCGACCGCGCGCGGCGCCATCTGCATCTTCGCCTGCTTCAGCTTGATGAGGCTGAGCGCACCGTCATTCAGCACGACGACGATGATCGGCAGATCGCGCTCGGCGGCGAGCGCGAGTTCGCCTTGCGTCATGAGCATGCAGCCATCGCCGAGCAGCGCCACGACGGGGCGGTCCGGATGGACGAGCTGGGCGCCGATCGCCGCCGGCACGGCATAGCCCATGCAACCGAGCCCGTTCGACTGCATGAGCTGACCCGGAATCCGGCATCTGATCACATGATTGGCGAGGATGCGGTGGGCGCCGACATCGACCGTCATGACCCAATCCGCCGTCGCCTGTCGCGAGACCTCGGCAAAGAGCGCGGCAGGGCTGATCCCGCGCGCCGGCGTGCGCGGGCGCACGATATGCGCGACGCGGTCACGGAGCGCGGCGAGGCGCGATGCCGGCCATTCCTGTGCCGCGGTCTCGGCACCGCGCCGCAACTGCATGAGGATTGTCGGCAGCGCACCGATCGCTTGCCGGCCCAGCGGGAAGACGCGATGCGGCATCCGGCTCCAATCGAGCGTGAGACAAGCGAGATCGGACGGCCATGCGTCGAGCCAGGCATCGCGCAGCTCGATCGGATCGAAGCCGATGAGGACGAGAAGATCGGCCTCGCGGATCAGCGCGAGGTTCTCGCCGTCGACGACCGGGCTGAGGCCGACGGCGCCGAGCGCCAGCGCGTCGTGCTCGTCGACGACCCCCTTCGCCTTGTAGCTGGTGAGAACCGGGATTCCCCAGGACTGGACGAATTGCCGCGCCGCTTGCGGCGCATCGCCGATGAGCGCGCCGAGGCCGATGAGCGCCAACGGTCGCTGCGCACCGGCGATCACTCGGCGCAGTGCGGCGGCTGCGTCCTCGCCAAGGCCCATGGGAACGATCCCTGCCGGTTGCGGCGCGGCCGCCGCCGCGCTCTCGCCCCGCACCCAATCGACCGGCATGTTGAGGAACACGGGACCCGCCGGATGCGCCGTCGCGATGTCGAGCGCCTTCGCCACCTGTTGCGCCGCGCGCGCCGGGTTGAGCGGCGCCGCCCATTTCGTCACCGGCGTCGCCGCCGCGACATGGTCGAACACCTGATGCGTATAGACCGCGTGCTGCGCGCTCGCCATCTCGCCGCCGAGCACGAGCATCGCCGAGCGCTCCATGAGCGCGCCGGCAATGCCGGAAATCGCATTGGCAAGGCCTGGCCCCAACGCCGGAATGAGCACCGCCGGCTTGCCGGTGAGCTGATAGACTGCGTCGGCCATGAAGGCGGCGGCGGGTTCGCTCTTGGCAAGGACGAATTCGATCCCAGCCTCCTCGCAGGCGCGGATCGTCTCCAGCACGTCATTGCCGGGAATGCCGAAGGCATAGCGGACGCCGAAGGCCTTGAGAGTACGGGCGACCGCGTCGGCGACGTTCATCATTCGATCTCGCTGTAATAGTGGTGGTGCGCGCTGTTGCAGCGCGAGAGGCGCCATTCGACGGCGTTGCCGTCGAGGCCGAGCGCGATGCGGTCGATCTCGAGCAGCGGCGTCCCCTCGGCAATGCCGAGCACGCGCGCGTCGCCTTTGTCGGCGGCGACGGCGCGAAGGCGCTCCTGCGCGCGCGCCACCGTGACGCCGAAGCGTTGCTGATAGAGCATGTAGAACTCGTCGGGAAGATCGCGCTCCAATGGCAGATCGAGACCCGGGAAAAGCGCCGCGGGAAGCGCGATCCGCTCGAAGATGACGGGGAGACCGCGCAAGGCGCGCACGCGCTCGATCTGCCAGATCGGCGCGTGGCGCGACAGTCCGAGCCGGCGCGCCTCGTCGCGACCGGCCTTCCGCTGACGCTGCTTCAGGACACGGCCGGTCGGCAGCTCCTTGACGCCGCTCTCGTCGCGGATGTGAAAGAAACGAAAGAGCGCGTGTTGCTGGCTGTGCTGCGCGATGAAGGTGCCGCGGCCCTGGCGCCGCACGACGAGGTTCTGCGCCGCCATCTCGTCCAAGGCCTTGCGGACGGTCCCTTGACTGACGCCGAATTGGGCGGCAAGGCGCCCTTCGCTCGGCAGGATCTCGCCCGGCCGCCACTCGCCGCGCAGCATCCGGCCGATCATCAGCTCTTTCACCTGCGCGTAGAGCGGCCGGAAATCGGGGCCGGTCACCGCCGCGTTGCCGCCTTCGTCCATTGCCGCTCCATCCGGGGCCGCTCAGGCACTCTTTGGTCTTATATAAGATATCTTTTCGATTGACAAAATCCAACGCCGATTCCAGCCTCACTCACCTACAAAACGGTCGAGCGGGAGTTGAGATGGCGACGCAATTCATCGTCCACGACAAGAAGGACACCGTCGGTGTTGTCGTTGTCGAGGATGTCAAACCGGGCAAAAGACTGACCGGATGGATCATGGAGACGGACGAGACGGTGACGCTCACGGCCAAGGACGCGGTGCCGCTCGGTCACAAGATCGCGCTCGACGACATCGCCAAGGGCGCGACGCTGCTCAAATACGGCCACGACATCGGCAAGGCCGTCGCCGCGATCGGCAAGGGGCGCCACGCCCATATCCACAACGTCAAGACGAAGAGGTGGTAACCATGGCCCGCAAGCGCGCCAATCTCAGATTCATGGGTTACCGCCGCGAGAACGGCCGCGTCGGCATCCGCAATCACGTCATCATCCTGCCGCTCGACGATTTGTCGAACGCCGCCGCCGAGGCGGTCGCCAACAACATCAAGGGCACGATGGCGCTGCCGCACGCCTATGGACGCCTGCAATTCGGCGAGGATCTCGAGCTGCATTTCCGCACCTTGATCGGCACCGGCGCCAATCCCAATGTCGCCGCCTGCATCGTCATCGGCATCGAGCCGGGCTGGACCGGCCGCGTCGTCGAGGGTATCAAGAAGACCGGCAAGCCGGTCGCCGGCTTTGCCATCGAAGGCCATGGCGACCTCATGACGATCGCCCATGCCTCTCGCCAGGCCAAGGACTTCCTGCACTGGGCCTCGGAAAAGCAGCGCGCGGAGTGCTCCATCGACGAGCTCTTCATCTCGGCGAAATGCGGCGAGAGCGACACCACTTCGGGCTTGGCATCGTGCCCGACTGTCGGCAATCTCATCGACAAGCTCGACCCGCTCGGCGTCACCACCTGCTTCGGCGAGACCTCCGAGATCACCGGCGCGGAGCAAGTCTGCGCGAGCCGCGCCGCCACCAAGGAGGTGGCGCAGAAATTCATGAGCGCATTCATGGCCTATCAGGACATGATCGAGCGCCACAAGACGAACGACCTCTCCGATTCGCAGCCGACCAAGGGCAACATCGCCGGCGGCTTGACGACGATCGAGGAGAAGGCATTCGGCAATCTTGCGAAGATCGGCAAGAAGACGAAATACATCGACGTGCTGCGCCCCGCCGAGGCGCCGGCGAAGGGGCCGGGCCTCTATTTCATGGACACCTCCTCGGCGGCGGCGGAGTGCGTGACCTTGCAGGCGGCGGCGGGCTTCGTCGTCCATCTCTTCCCAACGGGCCAGGGCAACGTCATCGGCAACCCCATTGAGCCGGTCATCAAGCTCACCGCCAATCCCAAGACCGCGCGCGAGATGTCCGAGCATGTCGATCTCGACGTGTCCGGGATCTTGCGGCGCGAGATGACGCTCGAAGAGGCGGGCGACCGGCTCATCGACATCACGATGCGCACCTGCAACGGCCGCGTCACCGCCGCCGAGGCGCTGGGCCACCGCGAGTTCGTCATGACGAAGCTCTACCCGAGCGCGTGATGGAGTTCCTCGCTCCTCGCCTCTTCTTTAACTTGAACCCTCTCCCCTTGCGGGAGAGGGCAGGGTGAGGGGAATCGTCGCGTAGCGACGATGGTTCGATCTTTGTTGAGACCCCTCACCCTCCCCATGCCTTGCATGGGTCCCCTCCCTCTCCCACAAGGGGAGAGGGTATTCCCTGGAGCGGTCGTGTGACCGCGAACCTCCGCGTCGCGGTCTGGCGCGGTGCCGCCGAGGGCCGGCTCGTCACGTATGACGTACCGGCGCGGCGTAGCCAGACCGTGCTCGACGTCGTCACATATATTCAGCGCCAACTCGATCCCACCCTCTCCTACCGCTTTTCGTGCCGCGTCGGCATGTGCGGGTCCTGCGCCATGACGGTGAACGGGGTTGCGCGCTGGACCTGCCGCACGCATGTCGACCGTGTGGCGAAGGCGGGCGCGGTCGAGATCCGGCCGCTCGCGCATTTCCCAATCGTCAAGGATCTCGCGACCGACATGACGGCGTTCTTCGAGAAATGGACGAAGGCCGAGGGGCGCTTCGTGCCGCCGACGGCGCCGCAAGCCGATTTCGTCCGCGTGCCGCCGGCGACGCCGGTGCGGCAGGCCGCCGACGCTGCGATCGAATGCATCGGCTGCGGCGTCTGCTATGCCTCCTGCGACATCGTCGCCTGGAACCCCGATTATCTCGGACCCGCCGCGCTCAACCGCGCTTGGACGCTCGTCAACGACGTTCGCGACGGCGGCAATGCCGATCGTCTGCGCGCCGTCGCGGGCGACGCCGGCTGCCATGCCTGCCACAGCCACCAGAGCTGTGCCTTGCGCTGCCCGAAGGCGCTCGATCCCACCGCGTCGATCGCCGGGCTGAAGCGCGCGACCGCGCGCGCCGCCTTGCGGGGCAAGCTGTGAGCGCCAGAGCCGAAACCTGGCTTTGGCTGGCGCAACGAGCCGCCGGCATCGTCTTAGCGCTCGCCGTCGCCGTACACCTCGCCACCATCATCTACGCCGTCCATCGCGGCCTCAGCGCCGCCGCGATCCTCGGGCGCACGCAGGGCAATGTCGCGTTTCTCGTCTTCTATGTCGTCTTCGCGGCGGCGGCGGCGATCCATGGCGGGATCGGGTTGCGCACGGTCATCCGCGAAACGACGGCTTGGCGCGGTCCCAGCCTCGATCTCGCGACCGCAACCTTTGTCGCCATGTTGACCCTTGCAGGGTGGCGCGCGGCGACGGCGCTCTTCGCATGAGCCACATCGATTGGCGGGCACGCAACCACCCGGCTTGGTGGGCTTTCCTCGTCCACCGCATCTCCGGCGTTCTCCTCGCGCTCTTCCTTCCGGTACATTTCTGGGCACTGTCGCGCGCGATCGAGGGCGAGGCGCGGCTCGAAAGCTTTCTGCGCTGGACCGAGAATCCCTGGGTCCGCCTCGCCGAGACCGGGCTCGTCATCCTTCTCACCGCGCACCTTGCCGGAGGCTTGCGCATTCTCGCCCTCGAACTCCTCGCCTGGCGCGACGGGCAAAAGACGGCGATCGCGCTCTCCGCCGGGGCGAGCCTCGCCATCGGGCTCTGCTATCTCCTCAACGTCTTTTGATCACCGGCGTGTCGACAGATCTCGTCTTCTTCCTTGTCGGCGCGTTCTTTGCCGCGCTCGCCGCCGGTCTCGCGGGCTTTGCCTTCGGCCTCATCGCCTCGGGCCTTTGGCTTCACGTCCTGTTGCTGGCGCAGGCCGTGCCGCTCATCGCCGCGTGCGGTCTCGCCATCCATATCTTCTCGATCTGGCGCTTCCGCTCGTTACTGCGCTGGCGTGCGCTTTGGCCGTTCCTGCTGGGCGGCGTCAGCGGTATCCCGCTCGGGACAGCAGCGCTCCAGCATGCCGATCCCGCCACCTTCCGCATCGGCGTTGGCCTCTTTCTCGTGGCGTATAGCAGCTTCATGCTGCTGCGCCCGCCCCTGCCCGCCGTCGCGCTGGGCGGCCGCGTCGCCGATGGCTGCGTCGGCGCGGTCGGCGGTGTTCTCGGCGGGCTTGCCGGCCTCTCGGGCGTGCTGCCGACGATCTGGTGCGATCTGCGCGGCTGGCCGAAGGATGCGCAGCGCGGCATCTATCAGACCTACATCCTCGTCATTCAGAGCCTCGTCATGGTGTCGCTCGCCCTGTCCGGCGGGCTTGGCATGGGCGAGGTCAGGCTGTTCGGGGCGGCGCTGCCCGCTCTCGCCGTCGGCGCCCTCCTCGGCTTTCGCCTCTATGACCGCGTCGATCCGTTGCAGTTCCGCCGAATTTTGCTGGTACTGTTGTTGATCTCCGGCGCGGCCCTCCTTGTGTAGAATGGCCTAGGAACCGGAAATCAAGGGAGGAGGTCGGATGGTCATAAACATCGCATTCGGCCGCTGCGGCGGCCTCGCCCTTCTGGTCGCGAGCACCCTCCTCTCGATCCTCGCGCCGGCGCGGGCCGAGGTCGGCGAAATCCGGATCGCGCAGCAATACGGCATCTCGTACCTGCCGCTCACGATCATGGATCACGAGAAGCTGATCGAGCAGGCGGCGCAAAAGGCGGGGCTCGGCCCAATCAAATCGAGCTGGAAGCAATTCGGCGCCGGCAATGCGATGAACGAGGCGCTGCTCTCAGGCAATCTCGATGTCGCCTCGGGCGGCGTCGGGCCGCTGCTCGTCATCTGGAGCAAGACCAGGGGGCGGCAGGAGGTCAAGGCGCTCGCCGCGCTCAACTCCATGCCGCTCTATCTCAACGTCATCAAGCCCGAGATCAAATCGCTGCAGGATCTGACCGAGCAGGACAAGATCGCCATGCCGGCCGCCAAGATCTCGATCCAGGCGGTGACCTTGCAGATGGCGGCGGCGAAGATCTGGGGCGATGGCGCGTACGGCAAGCTCGATCCGCTCACTGTCTCGATGGCGCATCCCGATGCGATGGCGGCGATGATGAGCGGGAAGTCGGAGATCGTCGGGCATTTCGGCAGCCCGCCCTTCCAGACGCAGGAACTCGACGACAAGCGCGTCCACCGCCTCCTCAACTCCTACGATGTGTTGGGCGGGCCGGCAACGTTCAACGTCGTCTGGACCTCGAAGAAATTCCACGACGACAACCCGAAGGTCTCCACCGCGTTTCTCGCCGCGCTCGAGGAAGCGATGGCGCTTATCAAGGCGGATCCGCATCATGCCGCCGAGATCTACATCGAAGCCGAGAAGTCGAAGCTGTCGATCGATTTCGTCGAAAAGCTGCTGCGCGATCCCGAGAACGTCTTCACGACGACGCCGCAGAACATCATGAAGTATGCCGATTTCATGGCGGGGCACGGCAGCATCGAGAACAAGCCGGCGGCCTGGACCGATCTGTTCTTTCCCGAGATCCGATCGGCGAAGGGAAGTTGAGGTGAAGGCGGCGTTCGCAATCCTTTGTCAGTATTCCCTCTCCCGTTTACGGGAGAGGGTTAGGGTGAGGGCTTGCTGCTGCGGCTCCATCTTCGACACCAATGAGGCTCTGCCTGCCCTCACCCTGCCCTCTCCCGTAAACGGGAGAGGGTTCGCCGTGCATGTCGAGGCTGCGGAATGACACCGCTTCTCGACGTCGACGGCGTCACGCTGCAATACAAGACGAAGCAGCACCTCGTCACGGCGACGTACCGCGTCGGCTTCGAGGTCCATCGCGGCGACCGATTCATCCTGCTTGGCCCCTCGGGTTGCGGGAAATCGACGCTCTTGAAGGGTGTCGGCGGCTTCTTGCTGCCGGTCGAAGGCAGCATTCGCCTCAACGGCAAGATCATCGAGAGACCGGGCCCCGACCGGATGATGGTCTTTCAGGAGTTCGATCAGCTCTTGCCGTGGAAGACGGTCAAAGAGAACGTCATGTTTCCGATGGTGACGAGCGGGAAATACGGCCGGCGCGAGGCCGCGGACCGGGCGCTTCTCTACATTGCGAAGGTCGGGCTCGGCAAATTCCCGGACATCTATCCGCATATGCTCTCGGGCGGCATGAAGCAGCGCGTCGCCATCGCCCGGGCGATGGCGATGGAGCCGGAAATCTTGCTCATGGACGAGCCCTTCGCCGCGCTCGACGCGCTGACGCGCCGCAAGATGCAGGAGGAGCTGCTGCAGCTTTGGGAGGACATTCGCTTCACCGTCCTCTTCGTCACCCATTCGATCGAGGAGGCGATCATCGTCGGCAACCGCATTCTCGTGCTGTCGCCGCATCCGGGGCAGGTCAAGGCCGAGCTCAATGCGGGCGACGAGGCGGCGGGCGGCGACCGCTTCCGCGCCTTGCAAGACCGCATCCACGACATGCTCTTCGCCGAGCGCATCGAGGAAGAGAGGGTGCATTGACCGCCGAACGCCGCATCCTTCCGCCGACGCGGCCGGAATTCGAGCGCGAGACATTGGACGCGAGCAATGTCGGCGAGATCATCCGGCCGCTGTCGGCATGGGAGCGGCTGACGAACGTCACCGCGCTGCGGCGGATCTTCATCCTCGTCGTGCTGGCGGCGATCTGGCAGGCCTATTCGGTGCCGCTCGACAATCCGCTCATCTTCCCGACCTTCACCGATGTCATGTCGTCGCTGTGGAAGGTGACGGTCACCGGCGAGCTGCCGATGCGGGTCTTCGCATCCGTCAAGGTGCTGCTGATGGGCTACGCCGCCGGCGTCGCCATCGCCGCCATCCTCACCACCTTCGCCGTCTCGACGCGGATCGGCACCGATTTTCTCTCGACCTTGACGGCGATGTTCAACCCCTTGCCGGCGATCGCGCTCCTGCCGCTCGCGCTTCTCTGGTTCGGCCTCGGCAATCCGAGCCTCATCTTCGTCCTCATCCACTCCGTGCTGTGGCCGGTTTCGCTCAACACCCATTCGGGCTTCCTCAGCGTCTCCGAGACCTTGCGCATGGCCGGCAACAATTACGGCCTCACCGGCATCCGCTTCGTCGTGAAGATCCTCATTCCCGCCGCCTTTCCATCGATCCTCACCGGGCTCAAGATCGGCTGGGCCTTCGCCTGGCGCACGCTCATCGCGGCAGAGCTCGTCTTCGGCGTCTCCTCGGGCTCGGGCGGGCTCGGCTGGTTCATCTTCGAGAACCGCAACCAGCTCGAAGTCGCCAACGTCTTCGCCGGGCTCATCACCGTCATCATCATCGGCCTCGTTGTCGAAAGCGTCGTCTTCCGCAACATCGAAGTTCGCACCGTCCGCAAATGGGGAATGCAGCGATGACCCTCGCACTCGACATGGCGGTCGTCGAGGAGACCGCCAAGCTCCTCTACATCCGCGCGTTGAAGATCCTGCCCGACGACATCAAAGCGGGCTTCGTGCGCCTCGCCGCCAGCGAAAGCGATGCCACGGCGCAAAGGATCCTCGCGACGATGCGCCAGAACATTGCCGTCGCCGAGAAGACCCAGAACCTGCTCTGCCAGGACACCGGCATCCCGATCTACAACGTGACCATCGGGCGCAACGTCGAATGCGACGGCATGGCGCTCAAGGACGCGATCCGCCGCGGCTGCACGCGCGCGACGCGCGAGCACCCGCTCCGCTCCTCGGTCGTCCATCCGCTGACGCGGTTCAACGAGCACAATTCCGGCGGGCGGCACGTGCCGGTCATCAACATTGACTTCATCGCCGATGTCGAGACCTTGCGCATCGAGATGATCCCGAAGGGCTCGGGCTCGGAGAACGGCTCCTTCCTCAAGATGTGCATCCCCGCCGACGGCATCGCCGGCGTCAAAACCTTCGTCATCGACCGGGTCATCGAGGCGGGCGGCAAGGTCTGTCCGCCGACCATCGTCGGGGTCGGGGTCGGCGGAACCTCGGATCTCTGCATGCACCTCGCCAAGGTGGCGGCGACACGGCCGCTCGGCACGGTCTGCGCCGATCCCGAGGGGGCGAAGCTCGAAGCCGAGCTCTCGCACGCGGTTAACACCCTCGGCATCGGCCCGCAGGGCCTCGGCGGCGATTCGACCGCCTTCGCCGTCCATGTCGAAACAGCGGCGACGCACATCACGATGAACCCGGTCGCCGTCAACATCCAATGCCACTCGGCGCGACGGGCGCTCGCCACCTTCACGCCGCTCGGCGTCACGGTGGAGTGACGACGCCATGACTCACCACACCCTCTCGATGCCGATCGACGAAACCACGGCGCGTTCGCTCTGCATTGGCGATACCGTCACCTTGGAGAAGACGCTCTACGGCATTCGCGATGCGACCTACATCCACATGTTCGATCGCGGCCGGAAGACGCGGCTCGATCTCAAGGGCCACGCCGTCATCCACACCGCGCCCAACGTCAAGAAGGTGCCGCCCTCGCCCGCGCACCCCGCCGGCTACGCGCCGATCTGCATCGGCACGACGACGAGCGAGCGGATGGAGCGCTTCACGCGGCCGCTCATGGCGGAATACGGCGTGCGCCTCACGATCGGCAAGGGCGGGCTCGGCGAGGCGTCGAAGGCGGCCTTCCGCGAGCTCGGCGGGGCCTATCTCGCCATCATCGGCGGCACCGCAGCGCTCGAGACGACCTGGATCGAAGCGATCGAGGACGTCGATCTCGACGACCTCAATCCCGAAAGCCTTTGGCGCTTTCGCATCAAGGGCTTCGGGCCGCTTCTTGTAGCGATGGATTCACATGGCGGGAGCCTCTATGACGGCATCCGCAAGACCGCCGCCGACCGCCGCGCCGCGGCACTCGCGGGCATGGGCGTGAAGGAGAGCGCTTGAAGCGGCTTTCGACCGACATCCTCATCCTCGGCTCCGGCGGGGCCGGGCTCTTCGCCGCGCTGCATGCGAAGAAGGCGGCGCCGGGACTCTCAGTCACTGTCGCGGTCAAGGGCCTTCTCGGCAAATGCGGCTGCACGCGCATGGTCCAGGGCGGCTACAACGTCGCCTTGGCGCCCGGCGATTCGGCCGAGCGGCATTTCATGGACACGATCGAGGGCGGCAAGTGGCTCAACGAGCAGGATCTCGCCTGGACGCTCGTCACCGTGGCGCAACAGCGCATCCGCGAGCTCGAGACCGAGTTCGGCTGCTTCTTCGACCGCAATCCCGACGGCACGGTCCATCAAAAAGCCTTCGCCGGACAGACTTTTGACCGGACCGTCCACAAGGGCGATCTGACCGGCATCGAGATCATGAGCCGCCTCGCCGAGCAGGTCTGGGCGCGCGACATCGGGCGGCTCGAGGAGCACCGCGCCGTGGCGCTGATCCGCGCGCGGCAGGGCGATGCGATCTCCGGCGTCCTCATGATCGACATGCGCTCGGGCGAGTTCGCCTTCGTCCAGGCGCGCGCGGTGCTGCTGGCGACGGGCGGCGGCCCGACCATGTACAAGTATCACACGCCCTCCGGCGACAAGAGCTGCGACGGCATGGCGATGGCGCTGCGCGCCGGGCTCGCCTTGCGCGACATGGAGATGGTGCAGTTCCACCCGACGGGCCTTCTCGCCGGTCCCGACACGCGGATGACCGGCACGGTGCTCGAAGAGGGCTTGCGCGGCGCCGGCGGCTATCTCCTCGGCGGCGATGGTCAGCGCTTCATGCACAAATATGACGCACGGCTCGAGCGCGCGACGCGCGACATTGTCAGCCGAGCGATGCTCGCCGAGATCAGGGCCGGCAACACGACGCCCCATGGCGGGCTCTTCATCGACATGCGGCATCTCGGCGCCGCCGACGTTCGAAAGCTTTTCAAGGGCATGGTCGAGCGCTGCGCCGATTGCGGCTTCGATCTCGCAGGCGGCCTCGTCGAGGTGATCCCGACCGCGCATTACATGATGGGCGGGGTCGTTTTCGCGCGGGATTGCACGACTGGGCTCCCCGGCCTCTTTGCCGCCGGCGAAGATACGGGCGGCGTCCATGGCGGCAACCGGCTCGGCGGCAACGGCGTCGCGAACTCGACGGTATTCGGCGGCCTCGCTGGCGACAGCATGGCGAGTTGGGTTCCGCAGCACGGCAAGCTGCTCCAGCCCGATGAGGGCGAGATCGCCGCCGCGCTCGAGCGCTGCCGCATTCCGCTCGAGCGCCCGCCCGGCGACATCGCCGCGCTGCGCGAGGCGCTCTACGAATTCATGTGGGAGGATGTCGGCATCTTCCGCGACGCGGCGGGATTGCGGCGCGCGCAAGACACTCTCGCCGAGCTCGGCGAGAGGCTCGGCCGCACCGGCATTGCCGGCGACAACCTCGCCTTCAACGTGACGTGGCACGATTGGCTCAATCTCGAGAGCCTGATCCTGACAAGCCGCGCCATCACCGCGGCCGCGCTTGCCCGCGAGGAATCGCGCGGCGCCCATTTCCGTAGCGATTTCCCCGCGACGCGCGGCGCGGACGATCTCGCTTTCACGAGAGTGCGGCTCGACGGCGAGCAAATCGTCATCGACTGGGAGACGGTGCGCTTCACCCGCGTGAAGCCGGGCGAAAGCCTCACCGCCGTCGAGGCGGCGCAATGATGACGTCAAGATTGGCGAGAAGAGTGAGAAGGTTTTCACCACGAAAACACGAAGAACACGAAGTGGGTTTATTCGCGCGAAGCGCACGAGACCTTCCTTCGTGCCCTTCGTGTCTTCGTGGTTCAAATTTCTTCTGAATGGCGAACCCCGACCACATGACGAAACCAATAGCGCACGCGACGCTCCACGAGCTTGCCGTCAAAGTCCTCGTCGCCGCCGGCGCCAGCGAGGCGAACGCGATCCCGACCGCGGATGCCCTCATCGCCGCCGAACTCGACGGGCTGCCCTCGCACGGGCTCTCGCGCCTGCCCTTCTACGCCGACCAGATCGCGAGCGGTAAGGTCGACGGCAAGGCGGTGCCGAGCGCGACGCGCCCCGCCGCTTCGGTCATCCGCGTCGATGCCGGCTGCGGGCTTGCCTTCCCGGCCATCGATCTCGGCCTTGAGAAAGGATTGGCCATCGTCGGCGAAACCGGCATCGTCGCGATCGGCGTCGGCAATTCGAGCCATTGCGGCGTCGCCGGGCACCATGTCGAGAAGCTCGCGCTGCACGGTCTCGTCGGCCTTGCTTTCGCTAACACGCCGGCAGCCATCGCGCCGTGGGGCGGCAAACGCGGAATCTTCGGGACGAACCCCATCGCCTTCGCCTGCCCGAGGCGCGCTGCGGAACCGCTCGTCATCGATCTCTCGATGAGCGTCGTCGCGCGCGGCAAGCTGCTCATGGCGGCGCAGCGCGGCGAAACGATCCCCGAGGGCTGGGCCGTCGACCGCAACGGCGGGCCGACGACCGATCCCGCCGCCGCGTTGCCCGGCACGCTTCTGCCGATCGGTGGCGCCAAAGGCGCGGCGCTCGCGCTCATGGTCGAGATTCTCGCCGCCGGCCTCACCGGCGCCGCGTTCGGCTTCGAGGCGAGCTCGTTCTTCGACGCGGAGGGACCGCCTTCCCGCACGGGTCAGCTCTTTCTCGCGATCGATCCCGAGCTCCTTGCGGGTCCCGGTTTCGCCGAGCGGATCGAGGCGCTGTGCCATGCAATGCTCGCCGATCCCGCCGTGCGCCTGCCGGGCCAGCGACGGCGTGCGGCGCGCAAGCGATTGACCGACGCGGGAATTTCCGTCGCCGAGCCTCTTCTCTCGGAACTCCAGCAGCGCGCTCAATCGAACCGATGACGCCGCGGCTTACATCCGCGGGCCGTTATTTCTGGCTGGTCGCAACCGCGTTCGCCCAGGTCCCAATCATCGAGATATTCTTGAAGAGGTCTTGGGTCGCCTTATCCTTCTTATCGAGTTTCAGCAAATCCGAGGCCTTCCCGATGATGCTCCGCGCGTCCTCGAAGACCTTCTTATCAATCGTGCCGACCGGTTTCTTCTTCAGCGCAGCGCCCAGCTCCTTGATCAACTCGTCGACTTTCGTCGTGAACCCGACGAGGTTGTTGTCAGGGATCGTCGGCTTGGCAGACTTCGGAAGTTTCTTTCTGAAGTTGGTGAGGTTGGTCAACGCGGTCTGCAGATCGGCCATCGGATTCCTCCCAGCCAGCCCGCCCATCGGCATCAACTGGGATCGGCGCGAGGCGGTTCAACCGTAAGTCTAGATAATTCGGAAATCAAGGTGGCCTATTCCATTTGCGCCACCGCCGACACCCCGGCAAGATCGGGCTTCGAGAGCATGATTGGCAATGGGAGCGAGAGATGGCTGAGAAACCCCGCAAGCTGCGCAGCGCGGATTGGTTCGGCAAGGCCGACAAGGACGGATTCGGCCATCGCAGCTGGATGAAGAATCAGGGTTTCCCCGCCCATCTCTTCGATGGCCGGCCGGTCATCGGCATCTGCAACACCTGGTCGGAATTGACGCCGTGCAACGCGCATTTCCGCCGCATCGCCGAGCATGTGAAGCGCGGCGTCTACGAGGCCGGCGGTTTTCCGCTCGAATTCCCGGTCTTCTCGACCGGCGAATCGAGCCTCCGCCCGACCGCGATGCTGTTTCGCAACCTCGCCAGCATGGATGTCGAGGAGGCGGTCCGCGCCAATCCGATGGACGGCGTCGTGCTGCTGGTCGGCTGCGACAAGACGACGCCGGCGCTGCTGATGGGCGCGGCGAGCGCCGATCTGCCGTCGATCGCCCTCTCCGGCGGGCCGATGCTCAACGGCCGCTACAAGGGCGAGCAGATCGGCTCCGGCACCAACACCTGGAAGTTCAGCGAGATGGTGAAGGCCGGCGAGATGACCCTCGCCGACTTCATGGCCGCCGAGGAGGGAAACTCGCGCTCGGCCGGCCATTGCATGACGATGGGCACCGCCTCGACCATGGCGAGCATGGTCGAATCGCTCGGCATGGGGCTGCCGACCAACGCCGCCATCCCGGCCGTCGATTCGCGCCGCTACATGCTGGCGCATATGGTCGGGCGCCGCATCGTCGAGATGGTGCGCGAGGACCTTCGCATGTCGAAGGTGCTGAAGCGCGAGAATTTCGAGAATGCGATCCGCGTCAACGGCGCGATCGGCGGCTCGACCAATGCGGTCATCCATCTTCTCGCGCTCGCCGGGCGCATGGGCATCGACATCAATCTCGAGGATTGGGACAAGCTCGGCTGCGACGTGCCGTGCCTCGTCGATCTGATGCCTTCGGGCCGCTTCCTCATGGAAGATTTCTATTACGCGGGCGGCATTCCCGCGGTCATCCGCGAGATCGAACCCTTCATCCATAAAAATGCGCTGACGGTGAACGGCAAGACGATCTGGGAGAACAACAAGGACGCGCCCTGCTACAACCGCGAGGTCGTGACGCCGCTCGGCAAGCCCTTCAAGAAGCAAGGCGGCATCGCCGTGCTGCGCGGCAATCTCTGCCCCTCGGGCGCCGTGCTGAAGCCCTCCGCCGCCTCGCCGCAGCTCATGAAGCATCGCGGGCGTGCCGTCGTCTTCGAATCGATTGAGGATTATCACGCACGGATCGACGATCCCTCGCTCGACATCGACGAGAATTGCGTCATGGTCCTCAAATATTGCGGACCCAAGGGGTATCCCGGCATGGCCGAAGTCGGGAACATGGGCCTGCCGTCGAAGGTGCTGAAAAAAGGCATCACCGACATGGTGCGCATCTCCGACGCGCGCATGAGCGGCACGGCCTACGGCACCGTCGTCCTCCACGTCGCCCCGGAGGCGGCGGCCGGCGGCACGCTGGCATTGGTCGAGAACGGCGACATGATCGCGCTCGACGTCGAGAAGCGCAGCCTCCACCTCGACGTGTCCGACGCCGAGATCGAGAAGCGGCGGAAGGCGTGGAAGGGATTCGACTCGCCGCATAAGAGCGGCTACGCCAAGCTCTATGTCGACCACGTGCTGCAAGCCGACAAAGGCGTCGATCTCGACTTCCTGGTGGGCTGCCGCGGCACGCCGCAGCTGCGTGAATCCCATTAGGAGGCGAGGATCGGCGATCGGCGCCGCAGGTTGCGAATGACGGAATTGGACGGCTCTCCCGCAGCTCCGATCATGGCGCGGCGGGCACCGGGGTGGCTTGGACCGACGATCGATTACGGCCCGCTCCTCGTCTTCATCGCCGCATATCTCGGCTTCGACATTCTGACGGCGACCGCGGCGATGGTCGTCGCCGCGTTCGCCGCGCTTTTGCTGTCTCTCGCCGTCACCCGCCGCGTGCCGCTCACCTCGCTCATCATCTCGATCACGGTGCTGGCCTTTGGCGGGCTCACCCTGTGGTTCGACGATCCGCGCTATATCAAATTGCAGTCGACGCTCATCAATCTTCTCTTCTCGTTCACGCTGGTCGGCGCGCTCGCGCTCCGTCGACCGCTGCTGCTCTTGTTCTTCGGCGCCGCGCTCACGATGAGCCGGCGCGGTTGGCGCAGCCTCACTATTCGCTTCGCCGGTTTCTTCGCGGCGATGGCCGGTCTCAACGAGCTCGTCGCGCGGACGATGTCGACGGAGGTCTGGGCTAACTACTACACCTTCGGCACGACATTGCTCACCATCGCCTTCATCGCCGCGCAATGGCCGTTGATCCAGCGCGAGGCTCATGACGACAACAAGCCCCCCGGCGAGACGAGATAACCCACCCGATGCTATGTTGAAGGATGCGCTGTCAGGCCGCGCGCCGTAATCGCGTGCCAGGCACCCTCGGCGGTGTCGGCAAAGGTGAAGAGGGACAGATTCCCCGCGTCGACCATGTCTTCCTCGGCAAGCGCGTCGAAATCGACGATGCGGCGCCAATATTTTTCGCCGAAGAGGACGATCGGAATCACCGGCGCCTTGCGCGTCTGCACAAGAGTGAGGATTTCGAAGAACTCGTCCAGGGTGCCGAAGCCACCCGGGAAGATCACAAGCGCATTGGCGCGCATTGCCAGGTGCATCTTCCGCATGGCGAAATAGTGGAAGCGGAAGGTGAGTTCAGGCGTCGTATAGCAGTTGGGCTCCTGCTCAGCCGGCAAGGTGATGTTGAAGCCGATGCTGGGGGCTCCCGCATCGTGCGCTCCACGATTGGCCGCTTCCATGATCCCCGGCCCGCCGCCCGTCGCGATGACGTTGTCGCGCCAGCGGTCCCGCGGCGCCAATGCGCCGCAGCGTTCGGAGGCGATGCGCGCGAATTCGCGCGCGGCGTCGTAAAAGACGGATTTGGATTTGAGCCGTTCGGCCCGCACCCGATCCGCGTCGGTCTGCGCCGCGGAGATCGCGGCGGCCACCTGCTCGGGCGACGGCGTCCGCGCGCTGCCGAAGACGACGATGGTCGAGCGGATCCCCCAGTCGCGCAGCAAGAGCTCCGCCTTGGCGTATTCGAGCGCAAAGCGGATATCGCGCATCTCGTCGCGCAACAGGAATTCCGTGTCCTCGACCGGGAGGCGATAGCTCGGCGAGTGCTTTTGTGTGGACGGGTCGGACATGGCGACGCTCGCAGATCCGGCGTTGCGATCGGCAAAGCCTTCACCCATGGTGATAGATCGCGCATCGCATCGGATCAAGCTCCCCACCCTCTCGGTTCGGTTTGCAGAGACCGCCGGCTCGAACTACGTTCATTCCGTATCTTTGCCATCGGAGGAGGGAAAAATGGCGCTACGCAAATTCATCATCGAGCGGGACATCCCGAAGGTCGGCTCTTTCGAGCGCGAGCAGCTCCGGGGAGCAGCGGCGAAGTCGAACGAGGTACTGCGCCAGCTCGGCCCCGACATTCAGTGGCTGGAGAGCTACGTCGCCGACAACAAGACCTTTTGCGTCTACCTCGCCAAGGACGAGGGCATGATCCGCAAGCACGCCGAGATCAGCGGCTTCCCTGCGACGAAGATCACCGAGATCCACAAGATGATCGATCCGACGACGGAGCGGCCGAACTAGGCTGCATCGACAGTCATCTGACCGAGCGGGCGCAACGCCTCAAAGGTGGATGCGCCCCTCGAGATAAAGGACGGCGCGACCAGACAGCATGACGCGGTCTCCGGCGACCCGTCCGAACAGCTCTCCGCCGCGCCGCGAGACCTGGCGGGTATGGAGATCGCGCTTGCCAAGCCGCGCGCTCCAATAGGGGATGAGCGTGCAATGGGTTCCGCCGGTGGCCGGATCCTCGAGGATGCCGATCGCCGGTGCGAAAAAGCGCGACACGAAATCGACGTCGCGGCCAGGCGCCGTGGCAATCGCGCCCATCATCGGCAGGCGGGCCAGCATCGCCATGTCCGGGGACAGCTCACGCACCGTATCTTCCGTCGCGAAGACGGCGAGGAAGATATCCCCGGCGCGCAGCAGCGCCTCCGGCGCGGGACCGAGCGCCGCGGCGAGCTCGGCCGATGGTTCGGTCGCGACAGCCGGCCATGCCGGCAGATCGAGCGTGAAGACATCGCCCCGCCGCGCCACCTCGAGCACCCCGCTCTTGGTGTGGAAGCGCATCGCGTCGCGATCCGGCGCGATGAAGGTGGAGATGACATAGCCGCTCGCCAGGGTGGCATGGCCGCAGAGCGGCACCTCGACGGTCGGAGTGAACCAGCGCAACTCGCAATCGCCGCCGCGCGATACGAAGAAGGCGGTTTCCGACTGATTGTTCTCGGCGGCGATTGCCTGCAACGTCTCGTCCGGCAACCATTCCTGGAGCGGACAAACCGAGGCGGGATTCCCGCTAAAGCGGCGGCTGGCGAAAACATCGACCTGATAGAGCGGCAGTTCCATGGAGATCTCCGGAAAGTTCGCGCCGGCGACTTTATGCATGCCGGCCTCACATTCCGAGCGTTCGGGCGAGCCCTTCCCGAAGCGTGGTCGTCGCTGTACAGCCAAGACGCTTCGCGGCGCGGCGCGGATCGCCGAGGCTCTCGCGGATATCGCCGGTGCGCGGCGGCTGAAAATCGATCTGCGGCGTCATTCCGCAAAGCGCCCCGATCGTCCCGGCAAGATCGAGGAGAGAGGTCGCGCGGCCGGTGCACACATTGAAGACGGGGCTCAACGGCGGCATGACGCGCATCGCCGCCAGCAGCGCGGCAACGACGTCGGCGACGTAGACGAAGTCGCGCGTCTGCTTGCCGTCGCCGAAGATGCGAATGCCCTCGCCCGCGCGCAGGCGATCGCAGAAGATCGAGATGACGCCGGAGTAGGGCGATTTCGGGTCCTGGCGCGGACCGAAGACATTGAAGAAGCGCATCCCTGCCGTCGGCACGCCATGCACCGCCGTCGCGACGCGCGCGTGAAGCTCGCAGCCGAGCTTGTCGGCGCCGTAAGCCGAGAGCGGGGGCGTCGCCGCGGTCTCGGCGAGCGGCATCTTGGGATTGTCGCCATAGACCGCCGCCGAGGAGGCGTAGACGACGGGCACTTTCCGGCCGTCGCCGCGGGCACGCCGCGCCGCATCGAAAATCGTGATCGCGCCGGTCAAATTCGTGCGGTGCGTGCCGAGCCAATCCTGGTTGCCGCGTTCGACCGAGGCCACGGCGGCGAGATGGAAGCAGCCATCGACGTCGTCCATCGCGCGCCGCACGAGCGCGGGATCGGCGACATCGCCCTGGAAGAGCGTAGCAGCATCGGGCTTGTTCTCGCGCTTGCCGGTCGAAAGGTCGTCGAGAATCCGCACGTCATCGCCGCGCGCCAGCAGCGCCTCACAAAGATGCGAGCCGATGAAGCCGCAGCCGCCGGTGACGAGAAATGTAGCCAATTCGTAAACCCTCCGGCGGATCAGCCTAGATCGATTTGGTTAAGCAAAGCCTGACCGCGATAGAACCGGTCGGCGTTGGCGAAGACCGCATTCATCTTGGTCTCGAACGTGCCGTGACTGAAATAAAGGACGCGAACGGTGTTCGTCGGCGTCTTGGCAGGAATCCGTGAGACGCGGCGGACATCCTTTTCCTCTCTAGCCACGCGCGGTTTCGCGTTCGGCGACATTACAGCCTTTTAATTCGTGCGAAAGGCCCCGATTAGGCGGCGGCACTATTGTAAGACACAGCAAAGGCCACCGCGACTGTCGGACGGCATTCCCACTCAAAGGAGAGCGATCATGAGGAGAGACGATCTACCGGTGCCAAGCGTTCGGACGCCATCGCGGCACAGCTTCCGCGCCATGCTGCTGGCGACGGCGCTCGGCGCTGCGCTCGTTCTGCCCGCCTTCGCCCCCGGCGCCTCGGCGCAATCGCAGATGGGGCCGCAGAACCTGACGCAACAGGCGCAACCCCTGCCGCAGGCTCTGCCGAGCCTGTCGCCGATCATCGAGAAGGTGATGCCGGCGGTCGTCAACATCTCGGTCACCTCGAACGCCGCGGAGGCGTCACCGACCGATGACGAGCAGACGATGCCCGAAGGCGCGCCGAGCTTTCCGCCGAGCCCCTTCGATCAATTCCTGCGCCGTTTCTTCGAGCAGCAGATGCCGAACCAGCAGCGGCCGCCGCAGGGAATGAAGCGCGTCGCCCTTGGCTCGGGCTTCATCATCGATCCCGACGGGTATGTCGTCACGAACAACCACGTCGTCAGCGGTTCGGACAGCATTTCCGTGATCTTCCAGGACAACAGCAAGCACCCGGCAAAGGTCATCGGCCGCGATCCCAAGACCGACCTTGCTCTTCTGAAGATCGACGCGAAGACTCCGCTCCCTTACGTCGCCTGGGGCGACAGCGACGGCGCCAAGGTCGGCGACTGGATCATCGCCATCGGCAATCCCTTCGGTCTCGGCGGGACGGTCACGACCGGCATCATCTCGGCGCGCGGCCGCGACATTCATTCGGGCCCGTTCGACGACTTCCTGCAGCTCGACGCGCCGATCAACCGCGGCAATTCAGGCGGTCCAACCTTCAACATGCAAGGCCAGGTCATCGGCATCAACACGGCGATCTACTCGCCGAGCGGCGGCAGCGTCGGCATCGGCTTCGCCATCCCCTCCGGCATCGCGAAGAACATCATCGGGCAGCTCAAGGATCACGGCAAGATCGACCGAGGCTGGCTCGGCGTGCAGATCCAGGAAGTTACCCCGGACATCGCCAGCAGTCTCGGGCTGAAGAACGATCACGGCGCGCTCGTCGCCGACGTCACGGTGGACAGCCCGGCAGCGAAGGCCGGCCTGAAGCAAGGCGACGTCATCGTCAAATATGACGGTCACACCGTCGAGCAGCTCCGCGACCTCCCCCGTTTCGTCGCCGAAACCCCGGCCGGGAAAAGCGCAGATCTGACGGTTTGGCGAAACGGCAAAGAGAAGCGCCTCCAGGCCGAAGTCGGGCTGATGCCGAACAGCGAGCAAGTCGCGAGCAACGAGCAAAGCGCCGGCCCGCAAAGAGCGAGCGCGCTCGGCCTCCAGCTCGGCAAGCTCGACAACGGGATGCGCCAGCGCCTCGGCCTCAAGAACAGCGTCAAGGGCGTCGTCGTGACCGACGTTCAGCAGGACAGTCCCGCCGCCGAGCTCGGCATCGAACCCGGCGACGTGATCGTCGCGATCAACCAGCAACCTGTCGAAACCCCCGGCGAAGCTGCGCAAAAACTGAAGGACGCGCAGCAATCGGGCAACAAGCATCTGCTGTTGCTGCTCAACCGACACGGCGCGAACGAGTATCTCGGCCTCCAGGTGGGCTGAGCCTCGATGAACTGAAAATGAGCCAGCGGAGGCACGATCGTCCTCCGCTCGCTCGTCTCGGCGAACGCTCAGTCGGCGTCCGCCTTGACCTTGGCGGCACCGCGCTCCGCGGACGAGCTTGGCTTGTTGCCCGCGAATGGCGCATCGAGGGCCGAAGCCTGGCGCTCGAAATGCGTGGCAAGATCGAGGAGATAATACTCCCGCCGCGGCGATTTCTTTGCCAGATCCCGACAGGTCGCGGCCTGCCGCCGATAATATGACGCATCCACCATGACACCCTCCAATGTCGACCAACGGTTGAAAGACGCGGTCGTTCCCGGACCGGTGTCGGCGGCAGATTTTTGGCTTGGCCGACCAGATGAAGCGCCGGCTCCCCTGCCCACGCCGACATTCTCCGCAACATTCGGGTAGAGGCGGAGATGCAACGGGTGAACCCTTGCCGCCGGATTTGGCGATGGGGACCCGGAATGAAATCCGCCAAGTGTGGCGACGAGCATGGGCGGCGAGCTAGCCTCCTTCACTCCGATTTTGCTCGCAACGAGCGGGGAGCGCCCGAACGATGCCCGCTTCATCCCCGGGAGAGACCGCCTGGGAGAGAAATGGTCATGAAAGCGAGGCCCGCCGGCGGAGCGATGGGAGCCGCAGAGTGGCTGATGCTGCTCGCCCTCACCCTGCTGTGGAGCGGGACCTTCTTTTTCGCGAAGGTGGCTCTCGCCGAATTGCCACCGCTCACCCTCGTCTTTGCGCGCGTTGCCATCGCGGCGATCGCGCTCAACCTGACGGTGATCGCGACCGGGCAGAGGATGCCGCGCGACAAGCATGTCTGGATCGCCTTCTTCGGCATGGGCACGCTCAACAACCTCGTTCCCTTCAGCCTGATCAATTGGGGCCAGACCCATATCGCGAGTGGCCTCGCCTCGATCCTCAACGCGACGACGCCGCTCTTCACCATCCTCGTCGCGCATCTGCTGACGGGCGACGAGAAGCTGAGCGCCAACAAGATCATCGGCGTCCTCGCCGGCATGGCCGGCGTCGCGGTGATGATCGGCCTCGACGCCTTGAACGGCGTCGGCTTCGGCGTTCTCGGCGAGCTCGCCTGTCTTTGCGCCGCGATCTCCTATGCCTTCGCCGGCGTCTTCGGCCGCCGCTTCAAGCGGATGGATTTGGCGCCCCTGACGACGGCGACGGGCCAAGTGACGGCGACCAGCATCATGACTTTGCCGATCGCCGCACTCGTCGACCATCCGTGGGCGATGCCGGCGCTGCCGAGCCTCACGACGTGGAGCGCGGTCGTTGCCATCGCCTTGCTTTCGACCGCGCTCGGCTACATCCTCTATTTCCGCATTCTCGCCGCCGCCGGCGCCACCAACCTCCTCCTTGTCACCTTTCTCATGCCGATCGGCGCCATCCTTCTCGGCGTCCTTATCCTCGGCGAGCAGCTCTTCGCGCGTCATCTCGTCGGCATGGCGCTTATCGGCTTCGGGCTCGCCGCGATCGACGGCAGGCTGATCGCGCCGATCTCTACGCTTCTCGGCCGCCCGAGGATTGCGCCGGCACCCATCGCCGATCCCGACGGCTAGGCCGGCAGGCAATGCGGCTCGCACCTCGCTTCGATGCTTGGAGGCGATGCGGCGGGCTGACATACTCGGCAGCCATGGGCGCCCGGGCGCCCCGGTATCCAAGGAGCTTGACCCGTGTCCGATCTCGCCGCCCTCTCCGCTCGCGCCGCTGCGGCGCGCATCGCCGCCGGCACGCTGACCTGCGAGGCGCTAATTCGTGCCTGCCTCGAGCGCATTGCGGAGCGCGAGAATATCACCGGCGCCTGGATCCATCTCGATCCGGAACGCGCGATCGGCGAAGCGCGGCAGCGCGATCGCGCTGCGGGCGGCCCGTTGCGCGGCATCCCGATCGGCGTCAAGGACGTGATGGATACGCACGACATGCCGACCGGCTACGGCTCGCCGATCTATGCGGGGCATCGACCGGTTGCCGACGCCGCCTGTGTCGCCCTCGCGAGGGCCGCCGGAGCCGTCGCGCTCGGCAAGACGGTGACGACCGAATTCGCCACCTTCTATCCCGGCAAGACGACCAATCCGCACAATCCGGCGCACACGCCCGGCGGCTCGTCGAGCGGCTCGGCCGCCGCCGTCGCCGACGGTATGGTCCCCCTCGCCTTCGGCACGCAGACCGCGGGCTCGGTCATCCGCCCGGCCAGCTTCTGCGGCGTCGTCGGCTTCAAACCGAGCTTCGGGCTCATTCCACGCACCGGCGTCAAGCCGCTCTCGGACAGCCTCGACACGGTCGGCGTGATGGCGCGCGACGTCGCCGACGCCGCCTTCTTCGCGTCGGTGCTGAGCGATCGCCCGGCCTTACGCGTCGAGGCCGGAGCGACGGTGGCGCCGCGGATCGTACTCTACCGGGCACCCGAATGGCGTGAGGCCGAACCATCGAGCATCGCCGCGATCGAGCGCGCCGCCGAGCGGCTCGGCCGCGCCGGCGCCACCATCGTCGAGCGGAACGCCGTCGCCGAGCACGAGGGGCTCGCCGACGCGCAGAAATTGATCATGGATTATGAAACGGCGCGCGCGCTTGCCTATGAGCGTCTGACGCGTTGGGGTGACCTCTCCGAAGGCCTGCGCGAGCGGATCACGGCTGGGCTCGCGACCAGCGGCGAGGCGTATGACAAGGCATGGCGCCTCGTCACGCGCGCCACGCGCGCGCTGCCCGAGCTGTTCGGCGAGGCCGAATTGCTGCTCGTGCCCGCGGCGCCCGGAGAGGCGCCCAAGGGCCTCGCCCGTACTGGCGACCCGATCTTCAACCGGAGCTGGACCATGCTTCATGTGCCTTGCGTCACGGTGCCCGCCGGACGCGGCCCCAACGGCCTGCCGGTCGGCGCTCAACTCGTGGGGCGCTTCGGCGAGGATGCGCTGGTCCTTCGCGCTGCCGCCTTCCTCGAGCGGGCGCTCGCCGACTGAGCGGCGAGAGTGCGCGCATGAATAGACTCGGGCGGGAACCGTCATGGACGACCTTGCTGCTGCTGGCCGGGTTGTCGCTGTGCTGGGGCCTCAATTGGCCGGCGATGAAGTTCGTTCTCGGCGAGATCCCGGTCCTCACCTTTCGCACGATGTGCCTGTGGCTCACCGCCCCCGCGCTGTTCCTCATCGCGCGATCGGGCGGCGAGCGGCTCGGCATGCCGTTCCGCCAATGGCCGGCGCTTCTCGCTGTTGCGTTCTGCAACGTCACGATCTGGTATCTCTCGACAGGCATCGCCTTGACCCTCATCCCGGCAGGACGAGCGGCTCTTCTCGCCTACACCATGCCGGTCTGGGCCGCGATGTTCGGCGCTCTGTTGCTGGGCGAGAGACTGACCGCGAGGCGCCTTGCCGGCCTCGTGCTCGGCATGAGCGGGGTCGGCGTCCTCTTGGCTCCCGAGGTCGCGACATTGCGCGCCGCGCCGCTCGGCACGTTCGTTATCCTCACGGCGGCAATCGGCTGGGCCTTCGGTACAGTGCTGATGAAGCGCTTCGTCTTCTCCGCCTCGATCGCGAAACTGACCGCCTGGCAACTCCTTCTCGGCGGCATTCCCATCGCCATCGCGGCCGCGATCCATGACCCCGCGCCGAATTTTGCGTCGTTTCATCCCGCGACGCTCTGGGTCTTCGCCTACATCATCGCACTGCCGATGATCTTCGGCCAATGGGCATGGTTCAAGACGCTCTCGCGTCTCTCGGTCACGGTCGCCGGCATCAGCTCTCTTGCCGTGCCGGCGGTCGGCCTCCTCTCGAGCGCGATCCTGCTCGCGGAGCCGATGGGGATAGCCGAGATCGCGGCGCTGGCGCTGGTTCTCGGCGCGATCGGTCTCGTGCTGATCCCAGGTCGAGCCGCTGCGGCACCGAACGTGCCCGGCGCCGGAGCCGCCGCGCGCTCATGATGCGTTGGATCGCGCTCGCTCTCCTCGCGCTGCTTGCTGCCTGCGGCGACGTCGAACCCTTCCAAGGATCGCCTCGCCCGGCGCCACCCGACGCCGTCGAAGCGGGCGAGCGCATCGGAATCTGTTACAACGGATTTTTCTCGACACCGGAGAAGGTGCGCGCGGCGGCCGCCGAAGCGTGCGGGCCGCAGGCGACGCCGCAGCCGTTGAAGCAGGACATGCGCTTCAATTGCCCGCTTCTGACGCCGATCCGCGCGACCTTCCTTTGCGTCCCCGAATAGACGGAGGATCGCGACCCTTCCCTCGAGAGATATCCGCGGCGGCGGTGGAAATCTCTTCGGAAGACTCTTCGTTCAACAATATGGCGAGCGCTCGAACGCTAGAGTCTAACGATTTTGCCTAAGAAAATGGCAGTCGTGATAAGGCGCTGATTTATATCGGCAAGGTTGGCAAATCGGGCGCCATGCGCGCGCCGGCCGGACGCCGGTCGATACGGAATCTCACGTTTCGGCGCTTGGGCTACTTCGCGGTGACCTCTCGCGTCGCCAAATGCTCGACTTTTACCGGGACTTAAACGATTTCGCCAAACATGCATGCGTCTGCCGGGCGAATGCATGCCCGAGGGAGCCGATCGCCGCGATGACTGATCACGCTGACTTGACGAGACGTCGCGAACCGCGCTCGCCGATCGAGCTCGATCGGCTCAACCTGCCGCTCGCCATGGTTGCAGGCAAGGAAGGCCAGCCCTTCAGCTTTCGCTTCGCCTGGCGAGACGTGCCGTTTTCCGGCACCATCGCCGGTGATGGCACGGTTGCCCGCCTCACCGTGACCGGCGAGCTCGGGCCCTTCCCCTTCACGATCGAGGCGGCACGCCGTCGCAACCGCGCCTTGCGCACGCTCGCGGCAGCCCGGCGATGGACCGGTCTCGATTGGCACCTCAACTCGGCACAAGAGATCGTCGTCTCCGGCGAGACGATGCTTTCCCAGCCGACGACGCCAGGCGCGATGATTGCCGGCGCCGTCGGTGTGCTGGCACGCGGCGACCACTATCTCGCGTTGCTGCTCGACGTCCTCGGCGACGCCGACTCGCTCAATTTGGCGGCGGCAGCGTGAAGACCTGACCCGGATATATCAGGTCGGGATCGGCAATCAGATCGCGATTTGCGGCGTAGATCACCGCATATCTGAGGCCGGAGCCGTAGGATCGGCGGGCGATCTGCCAGAGATTGTTGCCGGGCTGAACGCTGAAAAATTCGCCGCCCGCCAATTCAGCTGAAGCCTCCTTGCGCCGAAATGGTACGACAAGGCGCGCGATCACCTTGCCGTCGCCGGCCAATTGATCGATGCGAAGATGGAGGAGGCCGGAAGCGACGGGCTCGCGCGGCGCTGCCGACCAGGTACCATCGGCGCTGGCGCGCGCCTCGCCGATCTGTCGATCGCCGAGGTAGATCGCGATGGCGCTTCCGGACGGAGCCCGGCCGCCCAACGACAATTTTCCGGCGGCGTCATACTCGATGATGTCGAGCGAGAGACCGGACTTTCCTGGAGCGCCGGCGGATTTCGTCTGCGGCACGAGGAGCGGACGCGCGATCGCGTTGCCGGTCTTGGGCACGAGAACGGCAAGCGCCTCGGATTGCTGGGATGTCGGCTCGCCCGCGAGGTTGTGCTTGGGTTCCGGCACGGCGAGAAGAACATCGCCCGCGGAGGCGACGACCGTCTCTTCACCCGCGATCGCCTCGGATAGGTGCAATGTCCGGTTGCCGGGCGGCAGCGGCTGCTCAGGGAGAATGACCCATTCGCCCCGCCGATCGGCCTTCGTCCGTCCGATCAGCCGATCGCCGTCGAACACCGAGATCTCGGCATTTGGAGCGCCGCGTCCGGCGATCACCGCGTTGCCTTGCGGATCGACGCGGACCACGTCGAAGCTGGGCGGAGGGAGAGCCTCCGGCTGGATCGCGGGCGGCTTTGCGACGGCGACAACGGCGCCCTGCTGCTCGACTGCCGGCGCCGCTGCGACAGGCCGTGGCGGCGAGGTTGCTGCGACCGGCGCGGGCGCGGTCAGCGGAGCCGAATTTGCGGCGACGGGCGGTGAAGCCGGTGCTGTGACCGGTGGTGGCGCTGTCGGCGCCGCGGCGACGGGGGGTGGAGGCGGCGATGGCGACGGTTCACTCGTTCGCCGATCATGACTTATGAGAAGGAGGGCGGCCACCGCCACGACGATCACCCCGCCCGCGCCGACGATCAGGGGACGGTTCACCGACGGTTCACCCTTGCCTCGCAAAACCATGGTCCATCTGCGCGGTCAGCGTAATACGCAGGACCTTCGGGTGCAATCTCGGCGAAACGACCGCAATCTGCGTTATAGTCTCTAGAATTTCATTGCTCGCGTCGCCGGCTCTGGCGATGCACGCCCCAATCGCCGACGAGGAAGGACGATGGCCACGATCAAGCGCCTTTGTGTCTATTGCGGCTCCTCGGATCGAACCGACACTGTCTACCGCGACGCCGCCAAACGCCTCGGCCGCATCCTCGGCGAGGCCGGCATCGAGCTCGTCTATGGCGGCGGGCGGATCGGGTTGATGGGCCTTGTCGCCGACGCCGTGCTGCGGGCGGGCGGGCGCGTCGTCGGCATCATTCCGGCGCATCTTCACGACGCCGAGATCGGCCATCACGGCGTCAGCGAGCTGATCGTCGTCGGCAGCATGCATGAGCGCAAGCAGCGCATGTTCGAGATGTCAGACGCCTTCGCCGTCCTGCCGGGCGGTCTCGGCACGCTCGACGAGACCTTCGAGGTCATCACCTGGAAGCAGCTTCGTCTGCACGACAAGCCCATCATCATCGTCGATGTCGCCGGCTTTTGGCGCGAATTTCAGATGCTCGTCGAGCATGTCGTCGCGAAGGGCTTTGCCGGCGCCGCCTCGCTCGGCCTCTTCCGCACGGTGAGCCGCGTCGAGGACGTTCTTCCCGCTCTTGCGGAGAGCCTCGAGCCCGCGCTCGAAGCGAAGCCGCGCCTCGTCTGAGCGGGCGGATCTACGCGGCCCGCACGCGATCGAGGAAGCGGTCGACCTCGGTGCGCAACCGATCGGATTGAGCCGCAAGCTCCCCTGCACCGCCCAACACCTGTTGCGCCGCGACCCCGGCCTTGCCGGCCTCGGCGCTGACACCGGCGATGTTTCGCGACACCGCATCGGTGCCGGATGCGGCTTCTTGCACATTTCCGGCGATCGAGCGTGTGGTCGCATCCTGCTCTTCGACGGCGGCGGCGATCGTCGCTGCGATCTCGTTCATCTGACCGATCGTACGTCCGATGTTTTGGATGGCCGTCACCGCTTCGCGCGTCGCGCCCTGCATTCCGCCGATCTGCGCCGCGATCTCCTCGGTCGCCTTCGCCGTCTGCGTTGCCAAATTCTTGACCTCTGCGGCGACGACGGCGAAACCCTTGCCGGCTTCTCCGGCGCGCGCCGCCTCGATCGTCGCATTGAGCGCCAGAAGGTTGGTCTGGCTGGCGATGGCGCTGATCAGCTTGACGACGTCGCCGATTTTCTGGGCCGCTTGCAGGAGGTCGTTGACCGATGCGTTCGTGTCGTTCGCCTCGTTCACTGCTTGACCAGCGATCTCAGCAGAGTTCGCCACCTGTCGCCCGATCTCCATGGTCGAGGCCGTCAGCTCCTCGGTCGCGGCGGCAACGGTCCGCACATTGGCGGAGGTGTGCGCCGAGGCGCCGGCCACGGCGGCGGCCTGCTCGCTCGTCGTGCCGGCTACGGCGACCATGGTCTCGGCCGTCGCGCGCATGCCGTTGGCGGCGCCCGACAATGTCTCGACGACGTGCTTCACGCTGCCCTCGAAACTCTCGGCAAGCTCGAGAAGCTCCCGACGGCGCGACGCGGCGAGGCGTGCGCGCTCCTCGGTGGCTTCGCCATCGGCGCGTTGCGCGGCCTTGCCGTTCTCGCGAAAGACGGCGAGAGCCTTCGCCATCTCGGCGATCTCGTCGGCGCCTCCGCCCTCGATCGCAGCGTCGAGATCGCCGCCGGCGATGGCCATCATGCTCTGGCGCAAGGCGCCGAGGCGCCGCACGACGCCGCGCCCGACGTAGAGCCATGCAATGATGAGCGCGGCGAGGAGACTGACAATCGCGATGGCGATCAGAAGATGCCCGCCATTCGTGATCTCGTCCCGTGACCTCGCAGCCGCCGATTGCGAGGATGCCTCCGCATCGGCGACACGTTGCTGAACCGCCAAGCCGAATTGATTGGCGAGCGTGCGATTGGCGCTGACCGCCGCCTGGCCCGCGGCAAACGCTTCGAGCTCATTCTTGCGAAGCTCGAAGACGCTGTTCGGACCGGTACCGAAGGCGGTCAACGCGTCGATCTTCTCCTTCAGCGTCTTCGTATCCTGGACCTTGCTCAAAGCGCTCAGCGATTTGCCGATCCGCCCGAATGCGGCAGTGACGCTGTCGCGCAACGGCACGAGCTGATCCTTGCCGGGCGCCGTCGCCGCCTCGGTCAAAAGGCCGAAGATGAGGTTGCTTTCGACACGCAGCTCGTAAATTCCCTGCACGCCGGGGAAGCCCTTGTCGGCGACCGCGGAGAGCGTATCGTGGATTTGCTTGATGTCCTGCGTGTCATCAATCGACAGCGCGGTGGTGACATCGAAGACGCCGTCGTCCAGCAGCGGCGTCAAGGCGCCGGTCAAGGCGTTTTGCGCCGCCTCGACAGCGGCTACCACCTGCGCGCGTTGCGCTGCTGCTGCGAGGCGCCGCCCGACGGCGGCGGCGATCTCTTGAAGCTGCTTCTCCATCGCCGCCGCATTGTCCTTGAGACCCGCCGCGGCATCGCCGCCCCCCGGCGTCGCCGCGAGGGCCTCGATCGATTGGTTGAGCTCTCGCTGCTTGTCGGCGAGCAGCTGCAACGCCTCCACCGTTTCGGCCTTGCTCGCCGCGGCAAGGAGGGCTGGAGCCGTCGCGGCAATCTCGGCGCTTGTCTTGGCGATCCGCAACGACGCGTCGACCGCGGGCATTTTCACCGTCGTGATCGCATTCAGCGTATGACCGAGCCGGTTGTAGGAGACAAAGCCCACGGCGCTCGCGAGCACCGTCATGAGGGCGACCGCGCCGAATGCGGCAAACAGCCTGCCGCGCAACCCCAATCGCGGTTTCATGGACCGGAAAAACTGGGCCATCCGTCGAGAATTGCGCCACATCGCCGTCACCGACCCCGCGGCACCCGTTTAGCTACCGGGCTTCGCCAGCGCCGTCACCGCCTTGAAGGTCCCATCGGCCTGCAGGACAGTGAGGAACACCTTGTCGCTGCCCTGGTTCTTGCCTGTACCGAAGCCGAGCTTGACGCCATCGAGATCGAAATTGCCGTCCTTCGCGATGGCTTCGAGCAGCGCTTGGCGCGTGATGTCGCCCTTGACCCGATCCAGCGCCATGAAGACGAGACGGCCGACCATGTAGCCTTCGAGCGACACGAAGCCGGGCTCGGCTGCGGCATTCGCCGCCTTGAGCGCCGCCTGATACTTGGCGACGATCCCGACCGAGGCATCGCGCGGATAGGGGACGACTTGCGTCACGACGACACCGGCGCCGGCTGTCCCCAGCTCCTTGGCGAGGGCATCGCTGCCGACGAACGAGATATTGACG
This sequence comes from Allostellaceae bacterium, assembly GCA_041488295.1. Lineage (GTDB taxonomy): Bacteria > Pseudomonadota > Alphaproteobacteria > ATCC43930 > CGMCC-115725 > URHD0088. The sequence continues at coordinate 3,621 of JBGPOZ010000005.1, read as the reverse complement.
AAGACGGCGTCGAGCTTGATCTGGCGCGCGAGCTTGATGAACTCAGCGCATGGCTTGTAGGCGCCGATCATGATGACCGCCTCGGGGCTCACCTTCTTGATCGCAAGAACCGCGCCCTTGACCGCCGTCGTGTTGCGCTCGTAGGTGCCCTCGCCGACGAGCTCCATCTTGCGCTTCTCGAGTGCCTTCTTGACGCCGTCGAGCCCGGCCCGGCCATAGGCGTCGTCCTGGTACATGATCGCGATCTTGCTGATTGCGAGATCCTTGGTCAGGCGCTCGACCATCTCTTCGGTCTCCTGAAAGTAGGAGGCGCGCAGGTTGACGACGTTCGCCTTGTAGGGATTGCGCAGGAACTCGGCGCCGGTGAAAGCGCCGATGAAGGGCACGCCCGCCTCGCTCGCGATCGGTTGCGTCGCCGCCGAGGTCGGCGTTCCGACCGGCCCGACGAGCGCGAAGACCTTGTCCTCGTCGAGCAATTTCTTCGTCGCCTCGATCGACTTGTTCGGCTCGTAGCCGTCATCGACCGAGACGAGCTCGAGCTTGCGACCCTTGACCCCGCCGGCTTTGTTGACCTCGGCGAAGGCGGCAAGCAGGCCCTCGCGCATACCTTGGCCAAGCGCTGCGGCCGGCCCGTCAAGTGCCGCCGCTTGCCCCAGAACGATCTTGTCGGCGCTGACGCCGGTCTCGGCGCGAGCGGGTTGGGCGCAAAATGCAACCGCGACAATCAACGCAGCGAAGCCCGTTGCAGTATTGCTTGACATTTTTCAATCCTCAAGCGGTTGCGCCAGAAGCGGCGGCAGTAGAATCATCCAGATGTATAGATTTTGAAGAATATCGGTTAGAAAATGCTTAAGGATACTCCGGGAACGCACCGCGAAGCTCGCGATCGTGTGCCGCTCTATCGTGCTCCGTGCTCGGATGAGTCGGAGGGCGACGGCGCTTGAATCGCCCCGATCAAGTGTTATGGTCCTGCGCCGCTTCGGCGCGCGCCTCGGCTGACTTTTAGGATATTCGCGATGGCCAAGATCAAGGTGAAAAACCCGATCGTCGAGCTCGACGGCGACGAGATGACCCGCATCATCTGGCAGTTCATCAAAGAGAAGCTGATCCTGCCCTATCTCGACATCGATTTGAAATATTACGATCTCGGCATGGAGCATCGCGACGCGACCGACGATCAGGTCACGGTCGACGCGGCGGAGGCGATCAAGAAATACCGGGTCGGGGTGAAGTGCGCGACGATCACGCCCGACGAGGCGCGCGTCAAGGAATTCAAGCTCAAGAAGATGTATCGCTCGCCCAACGGGACGATCCGCAACATCGTCGGCGGCACCATCTTCCGCGAGCCGATCATCTGCAAGAACGTGCCGCGCCTCGTGCCGGGCTGGACGGCGCCCATCGTCATCGGCCGCCACGCCTTCGGCGATCAGTATCGCGCGACCGATTTCGTCGTGCCGGGCAAAGGCAAGCTCACCATGACATTCACGCCCGAGGGCGGCGGCAAGCCGATGGAGTTCCACGTCTTCGACTTCCCCGGCGGCGGCGTCGCCATGTCGATGTACAATCTCGACGACAGCATCATCGGCTTCGCGCGCTCCTGCTTCAATTACGGGCTGCAGCGCGGCTGGCCGGTCTATCTCTCGACCAAGAACACGATCCTCAAAGCTTATGACGGCCGCTTCAAGGATCTGTTCCAGAAGGTTTTCGACGAAGAATTTGCCGCCGAGTTCAAGAACAAGAAGCTGACCTACGAGCACCGCCTCATCGACGACATGGTGGCGTCGGCGCTCAAATGGAACGGCAACTACGTCTGGGCGTGCAAGAACTACGACGGCGACGTGCAATCCGACACCGTGGCGCAGGGTTTCGGGTCCTTGGGGCTCATGACCTCGGTGCTGCTGACCCCCGACGGCAAGACCGTCGAGGCGGAAGCGGCGCACGGCACGGTGACGCGCCACTATCGCCTGCATCAGCAGGGCAAGGAGACCTCGACCAACCCGATCGCCTCGATCTTCGCCTGGACGCGCGGCCTCTATTATCGCGGCACCTTCGACAAGACGCCGAAGCTCGTCGAATTCGCTCAGACCTTGGAGAAGGTCTGCGTCGCGACGGTCGAGGGGGGCCAGATGACGAAGGACCTCGCCATCCTCATCAGCCCGGACCAGCCGTGGCTGACGACGACCAAATTCCTCGACACGCTCGATGCCAATCTGAAGAAGGCGATGGCGTAAGCTCCCAGCTCCCTCTCCCGTTTACGGGAGAGGGTTGGGGTGGTACGGACCGGATAGATAGGTAACATTTTAGACCGGATGGATGGGTGACAGGTTTTCCTGTCGGCAAAGGGGGGCTTTGCCGATGCCGTGGCGGGAGACCTGTGTCGTGAACGAGAAGGTTCGGTTCATCAATGACTGGCTCGCCGGTGAGGAGCCGATGACGATGTTGTGCGCCCGTTACGGGATCAGCCGGAAGACGGGATACGAGCTGGTGCACCGATACGAAGCGGCCGGTGCGGCCGGGCTGACGCCGCGCTCGCGCGCGCCGCACCGGCACGGCCGGGCGATGGCCGCGGGGGTGCGTGAGGCGATCATCGATCTGCGCGACGAGCGGCGGCATTGGGGGCCGAAGAAGCTGCGGGCGCGGCTCGCCCTCCTGCATCCCGAGACGGCGTGGCCGGCGGCCTCGACGATCGGCGATCTGCTGCGCCGCGAGGGGCTGGTCGCGCCGCGCCGGCGCCGGCGCGCGCCGCTGCCCGGCGCGCCGCGCGAGACGCTCGCGGTCACCGGCGCCAACGACGAGTGGTGCCTCGACTTCAAGGGCTGGTTCCGCACCGGCGACGGGGTGCGTTGCGACCCGCTCACCCTGACCGACGCCTACAGCCGCTTTCTCATCGATTGCCGCATCGTCGCGCCGACCGCCGCCGGCGTCGGCCCGGTGGTCGAGCGCGCCTTCCGCGACCTCGGCCTGCCGCGCGCCATCCGCAGCGACAACGGTGCGCCCTTCGCCTCGACCGGCGCCGGCGGGCTGACGCGGCTGGCCGTCGACTGGATCAAGCTCGGCATCCGTCTCCACCGCATCGATCCCGGCAAGCCGCAGCAGAACGGGCGGCACGAGCGCATGCACAAGACGCTGAAGGGCGAGACCGCGGACCCGCCCGCCGCCGATCCCGCCGCGCAGCAGGCGCGCTTCGACGCCTGGCGGCACGACTACAACGACGTGCGGCCGCACGAGGCCTTGGGCCAAGTCCCGCCGACGCGGCGCTACGCCGCCTCGCCGCGCCGCTATCCCGAGCGCCTCGAGCCGATCGTCTACCCGCCCGACTGCGCCGAGCGGCGCGTGCGGCCGTGCGGCGACATCCGTTGGGGCGGCGCCTGCGTCTTCCTCAGCGAGGCGCTCGCCGGCGAGACCGTCGGCATCGCCGAGACCGAGGCCGGCGACTGGCTCGTCCGCTTCGCCGACCTCGAACTCGGCCTCATCGATCGCAACACCAAAAAACTGCGCCGCTTCGTGGCGGGCCGATCGGCCCGCCACGAAGCCAACCAGGAACAAAACATGGAAACTGTTACCCATGTATCCGGTCCGTAGTGTTACCAATGTCTCCGGTTGATCAGGTGAGGGGATGGG
>JBGPOZ010000004.1:0-53946 GCA_041488295.1 Allostellaceae bacterium | reverse complement strand
GAGAGCGGCGAAGGCGAGATGGATCCGGAGCTGGCGGCATTGCTGAAGGGGCTGTGAGGCACGCACGCTTCGCCGGCTTTTCCTGTGCGTTAAGTTCGGGCTTGACGATGGGTCGCACGAGACCGATCGTCGCGCGAAGCCAGCGCGGCCAAGGATGACGCCTGATGTCGGGACGAGAGGATTTGGCAGAAAGTCTCGGCACGAGCCCGCATCCGCGCGAAATTCCCGCAAAGATCGAGGACCGCCTCATCGTCGCGCTCGACGTGCCGAAGGTCGCGGAGGCGCGCGAGCTCGCCGCCCGCTTGGACGGCATCGTCTCGTTCTTCAAGATCGGGCTTTGGCTGCTCTTCGCGGCGGGCGGCGACGGCTTGATCGACGAGCTTCTGCGCAAGGGGAAGAAGGTCTTTCTCGATTCGAAGATGTTCGATATCGGCGAGACGGTGAAGCAGGGCGTCGCCAGAGCCGCCGAACGCGGCGTCAGCCTCGTCACCGTCCATGGCGATGGCGACATCATCCGGGCGGCGGTCGAGGGCAAGGGCAACTCCGATCTCAAGATCTTCGCGATCACGGCGTTGACCAGCCTCGATGAAAATGGCCTGCGCGAGCTCGGCTATCTCTGCACCGTCGAGGAGCTGATCCGGCTGCGCGTCCGGAACGCCGTCAAATTCGGCTCCGACGGCATCATCGCCTCGCCGAGGGACAATCCCAACAAGATGCGGGCGCTCGCCGGGGCGGACCATCTGCTGATCGCGACGCCGGGCGTCCGCATGCCCGGGGCGGCGCTCGACGATCACAAACGATCGGGGACGCCGGCGCAGGCGATCGCCGACGGCGCGGATTACCTCGTCGTCGGCCGGCCGATCATCAAGGATCCGGATCCGGTGAAGGCGGCGCTCCGGATCATCGACGACATGCGCCGCGGCGCCGCGACGTAGGGCGGCGTCCGAGAAGCGGTCTCGGGGAACCTATGGTGCGTCCTTCGACTTCGCTCAGGATGAGGGTGAATTCAGAATGCCATCAACGATTTACCTCATCCTGAGCGAAGTCGAAGGACACAAGATGCCGATGCAACCCTTTCAAGATGTGGTATAAGATCGGCCCTGCTTTCGTTGCCGCCCAGAGAGACCGAGATTCATGGGTCAACCCGCCGCACGCGTCACCGACATGCATGTCTGCCCGATGGTGACTGTGCTCGTCCCCCATGTCGGCGGCCCGATCCTGCCGCCCGGCGGCATGACCGTGCTGATCGGCGGCATGCCGGCGGCGCGCGTCGGCGACATGGCGACCTGCGTCGGCCCACCCGACGTCATCGTGCTCGGCTCCTTCACCTGCCTCATCGGCGGCATGCCGGCGGCGCGGATGGGCGACATGACCGCGCATGGCGGCAGCATCGTGCTCGGCTCTCCGACCGTCCTCATATCGTAGGGGCGTGCGACGCGACGCGCGATCCGGGTGTGGCGCCAACTTTCCGTCGAACGGGTCAGGCGAGTTCGCTCACCTGGCCCTTTTCCTTGCCGTTGAAGTGCTGGCCGACGGCACCGAACGGCCGATTCCCAAGACGCCGATGCGGCCGATGACCGAAGAGGAGGTCGCAGCTGCAGCCGCGGCTGACCCCGATGCACGCCCGATGACGCCCGAGGAACTGAAGACCGCGCGCCGCGTGCCGCGCGTCAAAACTCTCCGCCGGGCCTTGGCACTGACCCAAGAGGAGTTTGCCGCTCGCTATCACATCCCGCTCGGGACGCTCCGCGATTGGGAGCAGGGGCGTTGCGAGCCCGACCAGCCGGCGCGGGCCTATCTCAAGGTCATTGCTTGCGATCCCGAAGGGGTGCATCGCGCTTTGCAGGCGGGTCGAAGCTGACCCGAAATTCAACGCTGTGAGAAGGCGCTATAGCGCAAGTTCCACACGACCCTTCTCGCTTGCCCCGAGTGCGTTTGCAAAACCGCATCCCCCGCCGTCTTTGCGAGCCGAAGGCGACGCAATCCAGCCGCCGGACATGTGCTTGGATTGCTTCGCTGCGCTCGCAATGACGGCTCCGAAGGGAGACGACCTGGCAGCAACCCCTACCCGATCATCGTGATCCCGCCCTTGAGCTGCAGCATCGCCGAGCCCGTGACGTCGGTCATCGGGCCCTTGACCTCGGTCATCGCCTCGCCCTCGATCGAGACCATCGTGCCCTTGATGGTGACGCCGGTCATGTCGATGGTGATGCTGTTGTTGGCGACCTTGAGGGTGATCGACATCTTCGATTCGACGGTGATGGCCTGCATCACGTCGATCGAGGCGGAGCCGGCCGAGACCTTCATCGTGTAATTGCCGGTGTCGACGGTGAGCGCGGTGTCGCCGAAGATCTTCGTCGTCTGCTTGCCCTTGCTGACCTCGATCGTCTCGTCCCCCTCCTTCACCGTCTGCGAGCGGTCATGGACGATCTCGATCTTCATGTCCTTCTGGGCATGGACGTAGAATTCCTCGCTTCCGGCCTTGTCCTCGAAGCGGATCTCGTTCGAGCCGTTGCCGCCCTTGCTCGAATTGCTCTTGATCGTGCTTTGCGTCGCGTTGGAAGGGAGCTCGTAGGGCGGCATCGATTTGCCGTTGTAGACGGCGCCGGTGATGATCGGGCGGTCGGGGTCGCCTTCGAGGAAATGGACGACGACCTCCTGGCCGATGCGCGGGATGAACATGGCGCCCCAGCTTTTCCCCGCCCATGATTGCGCGCAGCGCACCCAACACGAGCTCTTCTCGTCGTTCTGGCCGTCGCGGTCCCAATGGAACTGGACCTTCACGCGGCCATATTTGTCGGTCCAGATCTCTTCGCCGCTCTTGCCGACGACGAAAGCGGTCTGCGGCCCGCGGATGAAGGGCTTGGGCGTGCGGCGCGGCGTGCGGAAGACGTGTTTCGAGGCGAGCGCGTTGAACTCGGCAAGGAAGCTGAGCTGGCTGCCCTTGGTCGCATCGACGACGACCGTGCTCTTGGTCTCGGCAACGAGATATTCCTGGTTGTGGCCCTCGCGCTTGCTGTCCTTCAAGGTGATGAGGCAGCCGGTGGCGATCCAGCGCGTCCGACTCTTTCCGGTGGCGCGCTCGAATTGCGCGACCTCCTCCTCCATGCGGATGCCGACATAAGTGGCACCGTCGCTCGCCTCGGTATATTTGCCGGGGTAGTCGAAGACCTCGAAGCTGTCGTCCTTGTGGCTTTGCGTCATCGATTTCGATTTCTTCAGATCGGCGTTCGGTTTTTCGAGATCGTAGTCGGTGAGGGTGTATTGGCCGGATTGGATCTCGCGGCCGAGCGACCACTCGAAGACGGTGCCGGTCTCGGCGTCGCTGTCGGCCAGCACCATCTTCACGTCGCCATAGGTGTCATCGTACTTGCCGTGCGAGCTGGCGCCGTCGCACAGCACCAGCTTGTGCACGCCGCTGCCGTGCTTGAAGTAGTAGTAGATGCCTTCCTGCTCCATCAGCCGGCTGACGAAGTTGAAGTCGCTCTCGCGATACTGGACGCAGTAATCGAGGGTGATGTAGTCGCGCTGCAGCTTGTCCTCGAAATCATCGAAATTCGCGGCGCGGAACACCTCCTTGATGATGTCGGGGACGGTCTTGCTCTGGAAGATCTTGCATTGGACGTGACGGGTCAGCACCCACAACCACGGGCGCAAGGTGATCTTGTAGCTGCCCATGAAGTCGCTGAGCCCGACATAGGCAAAGCGGGTGACGATCCCGTCGAAGTAGCGCTGCTTGTTCTCGGTGAGGTCGAGCTCGACCGACAGATGGTCGCCGAGAATGCTCTTGTAATCGATGTCGCGGTCTTCGCTGTCGACCGTGAGCTCGATCACGAAGGGGTGGCCGAGCGTTTCGGTAACGCTCAGTTCCCGCAACATGAATTTGCTGGGTCCAAGCGAGCTTTTCACCCGAACCGACCGCTGCTTTGTATCCGCCATCGTCGCCCCCGCCTCACGAAAAGTCGTTGCATCGCACCGGCATCGATCGGCACTGTGCCACACCATCGCCGCCTCGACAAAGGCGATGAAATCGACCTATCCGGAGCGGGTCGTCGCGCTTCCTCGCAGGCAGATTCCCGGCCGATCGCACTATCGACGCGCCGTCACGCCTCACCTATAATTGCGTGGCGGGCATGGGCTGCCCGGGCGCGGGGTTGCGACGGCGCGACGCATGCGAACGGCGCAGCGAGGCCCGTCGAATCCGAAGCTGCCACTCGAGAACCGCGGTCAGGGATGCCCGATCAGCCTGCTTCTCCCAGTGAACCCGGCGCCGACGAGGACGCAACTCGCCTTGTCGCGCGCAGCACGACGACAGCCGTGACACCCGCGCGCAGCGAGGTGACGCCGGTGACCCCTGTCGGCGGCGCGGCGGCGATGTCGCCCGCGGCCACCGCCGAGCTCGAACCCGGCCAGATCCTGCACCACACCTACCTCATCGAAGCGCTGCTCGCGCGCGGCGGCATGGGCGAGGTCTACCGCGCCCGCCACACCGAGCTCGGCAGCCTGCATGCGGTCAAGATCATCCTGCCCGATCTCGTGAGGGACGAGCGCATCGTGCAGATGTTCAAGCACGAGGCGAAGCAGCTGAAGAAGATCCGCAACGACGCGGTCGTGGCATATGACGGCATGTCGCGCGACGAGTTCGGCCGCCGCTACATCGCCATGGAATTCGTCGACGGCATCTCGCTGGCGAAGCTGATCAAGGAGCACCCGCTCACCCCCGCCGAGGTGCGCCGCCTGCGCGACCGCTGCGCCGCCGGTCTCGCGGCAGCGCATGAGAAGGGCGTCTATCACCGCGACATCTCGCCCGACAACATCATCCTCGTCGACGGCCGCCCCGAGCTCGCCAAGATCATCGATTTCGGCATCGCCAAATCCGCCGATCCCGGCGACCGCACGGTGGTCGGCCAGGATTTCGCCGGCAAGTATTCCTACGTCTCGCCCGAGCAGCTCGGCGCCTTCGGCGGCACGGTCGACGGCCGCTCGGACATCTACAGCCTCGGCCTCGTCCTCGTCGCGGCGGCGCAGGGCCGGCCGCTCGACATGGGAAACTCGCCCATTTCCGTCGTCGAGAAGCGCCAGCACGTGCCCGATCTCAGCGGCGTTCCCGCCGAGCTGCGCGCCGAGCTCGAGCCCCTGCTGCGGCCGAACCCGGCCGACCGGCCGCAATCGATGCTCGAGCTGCCGGGCAGCGCGACGGCGCCGTCGCGCCCCGCGCCGCCGGCGGACGATCTTTTCGGCTTCGCGACGCCGGCGCAGACCGCGCAAAAGGCGACGCCGCCGCCGACCGCGGCAGCACGACGCAGCCCCGTGGCGGCGCTCGCCGTCGCGGCGCTCTCCTTCCTCCTCGTTGTCGGTGCCGGTGCCGCGTACTACGCGCTGCGCCGACCGGCGCCGGTGCCGCCCGCCGAGCCCCCCGCCGCGATCGTCGCCTCGAAGGAGGCTCCGCCGGTCCAGCCGCCGCCGACCGTTGCCGCCGAGACGAAGCCCGAGGAAAATCAGCCGCCCGCTTCGGCTGCGACGCCCACGACGCCGCCCGACACCGCGGCGACGCAAGTGCCGCCCGCCGTCGCGCCCCCGCCGCCCGCCCAGCCCCCGCCGGCCCAAACCTCGCCGCCCGTCGTGACGCCTCCGCCGCAACAGAGCGCGGCGCTCACCCCGACGCCGCAGCTGCGCGCCGCGGCGAATGCACGGCTGCAAAGCCTGTTCGGCCAATTCCAGTGCGCGAATCTCAGCGCCAATGTCTCCGACGATTTAAGCGCCAAGGTCACGGGATTCGTCGGCCGCCAATCCGACCTCGACCAGTTGAAGAGCGGGATGGCGGCGATCGACGGGTTGAAGCCGGGCGCCGACACCGTCGCGGTCTATGCCTGGCCGCACTGCGCCTACATCAAGCTGCTTCTCGCCGATGCCAGCGCCGCCAACGCGCAGGAAGCGCCGAGACTCGAGTTCAACAAAGCCTCGAAAGTCTACAAGAACGGCGACAAATTGACCGTCAAGGCGACGGCCGGCCGGCAGCGCGACGGCTATCTCTATGTCGACTACATCGACAATGGCGGCACCGTCGTACACATCTTCCCGACGCCGCTGCGCAAGAACAATTTCGTCAAGGCGAGCCAGCAAGTCAGCCTAGGCACCGCGAGCGCCGACGCCAAGGCCGACGAGCGCGTCTACGAGATCAGCGAGCCGTTCGGACCCAATCTCGTCATCGCGATCTACGCCGCAAAGCCGTTGTTCGAAACGCTGGGGGAGGAAGCCGAGCCGGCCGACCAGTATCTGCGGAGCTTGCAGGCGAAACTCGCCGGCATCGCCGCGACGCCGGCCGGCAAGGAGTTGGCAAGCAGCTATAGCTTTATCGACACGGTTCCATGAGATGATATCTCGACGAGCGAGGCCGGGCGCCGCGCCGCGATCTTGACGCACGCGCTGCCGGTCGCGGAATGGAGGGGAAATTGGAAATTCACGAGACGACGGAAAAGATCGAAGAAGCGCACCACCGCGACAACAAGCGGGCCGCGATCATCATCATCGCCCTTGCCGCCGCGCTCGCCATCATCGAGATGGCCGGCAAGGAGGCGCAATTCACCTCGCTCGCGGAGAACATCAACGCGTCGGATACCTACGCTTTCTATCAGGCGAAGACGATCCGCTCGACGATATTGCAGATGGCGGTCGAGAACGCTGCGCTCCTGCCGGCCGACCCATCGGCGTCGGCGGATCAAGGCGCCGCCCGGCAAAAACAGATCGAGGTCTGGAAGGCGACGACCGCTCGCCTCGATTCCGACCCGGAGAAGCGCGAAGGGCGCAAGGAGCTGTTGGAGCGCGCCAAGGAAATCTCCACCGTGCGCGATCGCGAGATCCACGCCTATCACGATTACGAATACGCCGCGGCAGCGCTGCAGCTCGCGATCGTCATGGCCTCGGCGGCGGTCATCACCGAATTCACGCTGCTCGAGATCATCTCGGCGGCGCTGGGACTCGTCGGCATCGCCATGGGCCTCGTCGGCTGGCTCGCGCCGGCTCTCCTAGAGCTCTAGCTGGCTGCGACACCGCCGAACGGATTTTTGAACCACGAAGACACGAAGGGCACGAAGTTCTTTCTGCGCGCAGCGTCCATGCAAACCGTCACTGTCCGCGTGCTCGTTCGCGGCCGATCATAGACCGGCGCTTCGCGCCCGCTCGGTGTCTTCGTGTCTTCGTGTCTTCGTGGTTCAATATCCTTTCACCGTCGCCACGAAGCAGAAAAACATCCGTCAGAAGGTGACGACGGCGCGGATCGATTTGCCCTCATGCATGAGATCGAAGCCGTCATTGATCTTCTCGAACGGCAGGATGTGCGTGATGAGGTCGTCGATGTTGATCTTCTTGTCCATGTACCAATCGACGATCTTCGGCACGTCGGTGCGGCCTCTGGCGCCGCCGAAGGCGGTGCCTTTCCAGACGCGCCCGGTCACCAGCTGGAACGGCCGCGTCGCGATCTCCTGACCCGACCCGGCGACGCCGATGATGACGCTGACGCCCCAGCCCTTGTGGCAGCATTCGAGCGCCTGGCGCATGACGGTGACGTTGCCGATGCACTCGAAGCTGTAATCGGCGCCGCCCTTGGTCAGCTCGACGAGGTGCGGCACGAGATCGCCTTTGACCTCTTTCGGATTGACGAAATGCGTCATGCCGAGCTTCTCGGCGAGCGCCTTTTTCTTCGGGTTGAGGTCGACGCCGATGATCATGTTGGCACCGGCCATTCGCGCGCCTTGAATGACGTTGAGGCCGATGCCGCCCAAGCCGAAGATGACGACATTGGCCCCGGGCTCGACCTTCGCGGTGTTGATGACGGCGCCGATCCCGGTCGTGACGCCGCAGCCGATGTAGCAGACCTTGTCGAAGGGCGCGTCCTTGCGGATCTTGGCGAGCGCGATCTCGGGCACCACCGTGAAGTTCGCGAAGGTCGAGGTCCCCATGTAATGGAGGATCGGCTTGCCGCCCATCGAGAAGCGGCTCGTCCCGTCCGGCATGACGCCGCGCCCTTGGGTCGTGCGGATCGCCTGGCAGAGATTGGTCTTCCGGCTGAGGCAATATTCGCATTGCCGGCATTCGGGCGTGTAGAGCGGAATGACGTGATCGCCCTTCGCGAGGCTGGTGACGCCAGGTCCGACATCGACGACGATCCCCGCGCCCTCATGCCCGAGGATTGCCGGGAAGAGCCCCTCGGGATCGGCGCCCGACAAGGTGTAGGCGTCGGTGTGGCAGATGCCCGTCGCCTTGATCTCGACGAGCACCTCGCCGGCGCGCGGGCCCTCGAGGCGCACGGTCTCGAGGCTGAGCTTCTGCCCGGCGGCGAAAGCGACTGCGGCGCGTACGTCCATCTCTCTCCCCTCCCAGAATTGCGAGCACCCTCTCCCGCTCGCCCGCGGGAGAGGGTGGCTCACATGATCACGCCGGCCATTCGACGTGGCAACCCGTCGCCTCGGCTGGGCCCGCCGCCTTCTCGCCCGGCACGGGCGTGCGGATGGTGAAGACCTTGTTCGGGTCGCCATCCTTAGGCGGGTGCGCCTCGCCGACGAAGATGGTGCTCATCAGCTCGTGATCGCCGCCGCGATAGGCCGGCTGGGTCGGCTGGAGCGCCACTTCGGGCGGCAGCTTGAAGTCTTGCAGCGCATGGGCGAGCTTCACCGCGTCGACCGTCTTTTCCTGATTGGCGATCAGCCCGACGGTGTGCATAGAGGCAAAGCCGAACCAGTGGCGCGCCGTCGCGATCTTGCCGGTGCTCTTCTTGATGTCGGCGACGAATTCCGCGACGTGCGGCACGCCCGGCTGATCCCAATACCATTCCATCGTCCACCAGCCGATGCGCGCCTCGTTGGGAACGGCGAGGATGCTTTCCAGCTCGAACAGCGCGCCGCCGACGGCCATGCTCTTGTCGAGGCCGAACTGGACGAACTGCTTCAGGCTGTTGACCTGATCCTGGCTGCCCATGATGTTGATCAGCACCTGCGGCCCGAAAGACTTCGCCTTGATGAGCGCCGCCGAAAAATCGACGGTTCCGATCGGCAGGAGATCGCCGGCCGAAGTGCCGCCATGCTCCTTCAGCTTCTTCTCGAAGCCGGCTTGGAGCGTGTGGCCATAGGCGTAATCCGGCGTGAGGAAGTACCATTTATTGCCGAATTTCTCGATCAGGGTGTCGGCGATGGCGTTCGAATCCATCGCCGTCGTGTTGCAGACGCGGAAGACGTTCCAACGGCAATCCTTGCCGGTGATAGGATCGGTATGGCCGCCCGGCACGATGTGCAGCTTTTTCTTTTCGGACGTCACTTGCGCCATCGCATAGGCGATCGCCGAATTCACGTCGCCGAGGACGAAATCGACGCCGTCGCGATCGATGAGCTTGCGCGTCTTCTGGACGCCGGTGCCGACGTCATTGGCCGAATCCTCGACCAGAAGCTCGACCGGCCGCCCGAGGATGCCGCCCTTGGCGGTGATCTGCGCGAGCGCGAGCTGTGCGCCTTCGACCTCGCTCTTCGCGACCGCGGCATAGACGCCGGTGATCGGATCGACCATCCCGACCTTGATCGGCGTCTCGCCGCGCGCGCCGATGATGAAGGGCGAGGCCACTTGCAAGGCGGCGATAGCGGCGCCGCCCTGGAGGATCGAGCGGCGGCTCGGCTTCCGCGGCAACAGTAAAGAACTCATGTTTCACTCCCTGAACGTGTCTATTGCTTGTGCATCGTCAGAATAGCGCGGAATCGGCCCGCGACGGGAACTCGAATTTTCTGTCGCTTCCGTCCGCCGCCCGGTACGCCCGATCGAGGCGCCAATTTCGCGATTGAATATCGCATCCGGATGCACATACTGGCGCGGCCGCTCCGATGCGGCAAAACAATAAAGGGCGGCCTCGAGGCCGCTCTAGAATATCGGGCAGGGAGGATGACTATGGTCGACGCGGCGACGTCGGCGGCCGCTTGGGCTTGAGAGCGGGCGCCGCCGATGACCCAGCTTGTTCTCCTCAACATCACCAACGGCCTCATCACCGGCACGTTCTACGTGCTGATGGCGCTCGGCCTGTCGCTCATCCTCAATCTGAGCGGCGTCATCAATTTCGCGCATGGCGGCTTTCTCGCGATCGGCGGGTATTTCGCCTACAGTCTGACGCCCTATATCGGTTTCTGGGGGGCGCTCATCGTCTCGCCGCTCTTGACGGCAATGCTCGGCCTCGTCATCGAGCGCCTGCTCATCCGCCGCCTCTATGGTCGCGACCCGCTCTACAGCCTCCTCCTCACCTTCGGCCTCGCCTTCATCTTCGAGGATGTGACGCGCTCGATCTGGGGCGCGCAGGGGCTGCCGGTCTCGATTCCCGCCTTCATGGCGCAGCCGCTCAGCCTCGATCTCTTCTTCATCACCGGCTACCGCCTCTTCATGGTCGGCATGGTGGCGATCGCCGTCACGGTGCTCTTCGCCTTCCTTCGCTACACGCGGATCGGCGTCCGCATCAGAGCCGGCACGCTCGATCTCGAGACCGTGGCCTCGCTCGGCGTCAATGTCGGCGCGCTGCGCTCGCTCAATTTCGGCGTCGGCATCTTCCTCGCCGGCCTCGCCGGGGTGCTCGCCGGCGGTCAACTCGGCCTCGAGCCGACGATGGGAACCGGTCTCTTGATGCCGAGCTTCATCGCCATCATCGTCGGCGGCGTCGGCAGCCTGCCCGGGACCTTGCTCGGCGGCCTTCTCATCGGCGTCGCCGCCGGCGTCACCACCGTCTTCTTCCCCTCGGCGAGCGAGGCGGTGATCTACGTCATGATGGCGGTCGTCCTTCTCGTCCGGCCGCGCGGTCTTCTGGGCGAAGAAGGCCTCATGTCGTGAGCGCGAACGACATCCTCACGAAGCGTCTTGCGGTCGCCACGCTCTGGGCGCTCATGATCGCGGCGCCCTATTGGATGCCGGCGATCGGCGGCTACACCGCGCTCGCGACGCGGGTGCTCGTCTTCGGCCTCGCCGCGATGTCGCTCAATTTCCTCCTCGGCTTCACCGGCGTCCTCTCCTTCGGGCACGCCGCCTATTTCGGCCTCGGCGCCTATGGCGCCGGCCTCACCTTGAAGCTGCTCGCGGCGTCGACGCCGCTGGCGCTCCTGCTCGGGACCCTGCTCGGCGGCGTCGCCGGCGCGTTGCTCGGAGCCCTCATCGTCCGCCGCCGCGGCGTCTATTTCGCGATGGTGACGATCGCGTTCGGGCAGGTCTTCTATTTCATCGCCTTCCGCTGGAACTCGCTGACCGGCGGCGATGACGGGCTCGGCTTCAAGCGCCAGCCGCTTCATCTCGGCTTCACGACGATCGATCTTCTCAACAACGCCGAGGCTTACTACTACTTCGTCCTCGTCTGCTTCGCCGCGGTCACGGCCCTCATGGGCTTCCTCCTCCGCTCGCCCTTCGGCCACACGATGCTGGCCATTCGCGAGAATGAACGGCGGGCACGCTTTCTCGGCATTCCCGTCGAACGGCACATCTGGGCCGCCTTCACGCTCTCCTGTTTCTTCATCAGCCTCGCCGGCGCGCTCTACGCGATGCTGAACAATTTCGCCGATCCGCGAGGCCTCCACTACATCCTCTCGGGCAATCTCGTCATCATGACGGTGATGGGCGGGATGCGCACCTTTTGGGGACCCTTGCTCGGCGCCGCCGTCTTCGTCGTCCTGCAGGACCAACTCTCGACCTTGACGGCGAACTGGCAATCCTTCATCGGCCTGCTCTTCGTCCTCGTCGTGTTGTTCTTCCCGCGCGGCCTCTTGGGCTTCTTCCAGCGTCGGAGCGAGGCATGAGCCTCCTCGAGGTCCGGCACGTCTCGAAGAGCTTCGGCAGCCTCGTTGCGGTGCGCGACGTCTCGATGCATGTCGAGCGCGGCCAGCTTCACGCCGTGATCGGTCCGAACGGCGCCGGCAAAACCACCTTCTTCAACCTGATCAGCGGCTTCTTCCCGCCGAGCGCCGGCACGATCCTGTTCGATGGCGAGGATGTGACGTCGGTGCCGGCGGACCGCCGCGTGACGCGCGGCATGGCGCGGACCTTCCAGGTCACCGAGATCTTCCCCGAGATCAGCGTCCTCGAAAACGTAGAGATCGGCGCGGAAGTCGCCGCGGGATACCGCATGCGGCCCTGGCTCGGCCGCGCCGAGCGCGCCGAGATCCGCGGGCGCGTCGATGAAATCCTCGGCCTCACCGGATTGGCGAGCAAAGCGGGGCGCCTCGTCGGCGAGCTCGCCCATGGCGATCAGCGCGCCGCCGAGATCGCCATGGCGCTCGCGCTCCGGCCGCGTCTTCTGCTGCTCGACGAGCCGACGGCCGGCATGGGCGATCAGGAGACTTACGAGATCGCTTCGCTCATCCGCCGCCTCCACCGCGACAAGAACTACACGATCGTCTTGATCGAGCACGACATGCGCGTCGTCTTCAACCTCGCCGACCGGATCACCGTCCTGGATCAAGGCCGCCTTCTCGCCGAGGGACCGCCGACGGCGATCGCACAGAACCCGGCCGTGCAGGCGGCCTATCTCGGAGAGGCGGCATGACGGCGCTCACCGCCGAAGGGCTGCACACCTATTACGGCAAGAGCCACATCCTGCACGGCGTCAGCCTCGCCGTCGAAGAGGGACGCATCACGACGTTGCTCGGCCGCAACGGCGCCGGCAAGACGACCACCTTGCGCAGCCTCATGGGGCTGACGCCGGCGCGGGCGGGGCGGGTCACCGTCTTCGGCCATGAGACGACGCGCTGGCCGACATATCGGATCGCCGGGCTCGGCATCGGCTACGTGCCCGAG
The DNA here is from genome assembly GCA_041488295.1 of Allostellaceae bacterium. Taxonomy (GTDB): domain Bacteria; phylum Pseudomonadota; class Alphaproteobacteria; order ATCC43930; family CGMCC-115725; genus URHD0088. The sequence continues at coordinate 41,145 of JBGPOZ010000004.1, read as the reverse complement.
GGACGGCGCATCTTTCCCAACCTCACGGTCGACGAAAATCTGCGCGTCCCGATCGAGCGTCCCGGCCGCTGGACTGTCGAGCGGATCTATGAGCTGTTCCCGCGCCTTGCCGAGCGCCGGCAGAATCGCGGTCGCCAGCTTTCCGGCGGCGAGCAGGAGATGCTGTCGATCGCCCGCGCGCTCCTCATCAATCCGAAGCTCCTCATCCTCGACGAACCCTCGCAGGGGTTGGCGCCGCTCATCGTCCGCGAGGTCTTCAGCATCATCGCGCAGATGCGCGCCGAGGGGATCTCGGTCCTGCTGGTCGAGCAGAATGTGCGCATGAGCCTTGCCATCGCCGATGACGCCTATGTGCTCGACGACGGCGCCATCGTCTATTCGGGTCCCGCGGCCGAGCTCGCCGCCGATGAGGCGCGCGTTCAGTCGCTGGCCGGCGCCAGCGCCGAGGCGTGGACGCTGGAAGCGTCGCCGGAGAGCGCTGCGCCCGCGTCTTAGAGGTCGTTCAGAAATAAGTGCGTTAATTCACCCCCTTCGCCGTCATTGCGAGCCGGAGGCGAAGCAATCCAAGGCCCGGGGCTGCTGGATTGCTTCGCTATGCTCGCAATGACGACTCCCAACGGTCGCGGCGCCCACCCTCTTTGCGTCCCTTGCGAACCCTCGGCGTCCTCAGCGCGTAAGCGTTTCTCTCCCATCGAAGGGGACTGATTTCCGGTTGACGCCCTCCCGAGGGGACACTATGTTCGCGGCGTGAACGCACAGTCCGGAGCACCGCCGATCAGCCTTTCCGAAATCGACTCGGGCGAGTCGCCGACCGAAGCCGGCATCACGATCAGCCTGCTCGCCGCGGTCGAGGAAAACAGCATCGTGACGCAGCGGTCCCTGGCACGCCGCCTCGGCATCGCGCTCGGCCTCACCAATGCCTATCTGAAGCGCTGCATCAACAAGGGCTTGATCAAGATCGCCCATGCGCCGGCCAACCGCTACAAATACTATCTGACGCCGAAGGGCTTCGCCGAGAAGAGCCGCCTCACCGCCAATTACCTCGCTTATTCCTTCGATTTCCTGCGCCGCGCGCGCGCCGACTACGAAGAGCTGTTCCAGGCGTGCGAGGAGCGCGGCTGGCGGCGCATCGCGCTCTGCGGCGCGGGCGAGCTCGCCGATATCGCGATGTTGAGCGCTTTTGGGCGCGATCTCACGCTGCTCGGCCTCGTCGCGACGCCGGCGATGGCACAGCCGGCACACCGCCTGCGGGTGACGACTGATCTCGCTTCGCTTTTTCCGCTCGACGCGGTGATCCTCACCGACTATCAGAGCCCGCAGAGCACCTTCGACAGGCTGATCCAGCAGATGCCGGTGGCTCGCGTGCTGGCGCCCCGCCTGCTGCATGTCTCGCGCGAGCCGCCGCGCTACGACGAGTGATGGAGATGACGCCCCTCCTCCAGTGGTATGCGGTCCACACCCAAATCCATGCCGAGGCGAAAGCGGCCTGGCATCTGCGCAATCAGGGTTTCCTGACCTATCTGCCCTGCTATCTGAAGCGCGCGCGGCATGCGCGCCAGATCACGGAGCGGGCACGGCCCTTGTTCCCGCGCTATCTCTTCCTCGCCATGGACATCGCGGCGGCGCGCTGGCGCGCGATCCGCTCGACGATCGGGGTCGTCGAGCTGGTGACGCAAGGCGACCGGCCGGCCCGCGTCCCGGATCGTGTCATTGACGAGATCCGCGCCAGAGAGGATGCGCGCGGCCTCGTCCTTTTGCCGCAAGCGCCCGCCTTCGATCGGGGCGAGGCGGTGCAGATCAGTCACGGCGCATTGACCGGGCAGACCGGCATCTTCGAGTGCTCGAGCGACGATCACCGCGTCGTCGTTCTCCTCGAATTGCTCGGCCGGCAGGTGCGTATCCGTCTTCCCGAGGAAGCGATCGCCGCCGCTTAAGGCCGATCCTCCGCGGTATGCCATGACGGCCGGGCGAAGCGATTCACCCGGACTGCGGTAGCATGTCCCGACGCCGCCACTCCTTCCGATGAACGATCCCATCATCATAAGCCGCCGACGCACGGTGCTGTCGCCCTGGGTGACAGTGGTCGAGCGCACGCTCGGCGACGACGCGGGCAACTCGCTCGGCACGTTCCATTCCTTGGGCCAAGCCGACTACGTCAACATCCTGGCCTTGACCGCGGCGCGGGACGTCGTTCTCGTCGAGCAGTACCGCGCGGCCCATGAGGGGCGCACCTTGGAGCTGCCGGGCGGTTTGCTCGATCCCGGCGAGGAGCCGGCGCGCTGCGCCGTCCGCGAGCTTGCCGAGGAGGCCGGCTATGCCGCGGCGGAACCGCTTCTCCTCGGCCGCCTCTCGCCCGATCCAGGCCGCCTCGACAACAAGGTCTGGTGCTATTTCGCGCGCGCGGTCGAGCCGATCGCCGGATGGCAGGCTGAGCCCGGCGTCACGCCTCGCCTCCTCGGCCGCGAGGCCTTCATCGCCGCGATCCACAGCGGCGAATTCGAGCACGCGATGCATGTCGGGATCGTCGGGCTCGCGCTTCTGAGAGGCTTGCTGTGAGCGTCGCGGCGATGCGCGAGGCAACGGCGCCGGCTGGCGGCTCCCACCGACGCCTCCTCATCTGCTCGGGCGGAATTCCGCATCCGAGAAGCGGCGCCAGCACCGTTCTCTTCTACCACTACATCGCGCGTCTGAAGGAGATGGGCTGCACCATCCTCCATCTCCTCCTCCTCGAGGGCGATGCCTGGCCGGACGCGGCGGTCGACGAATACAAGCGCGACATCGCAGAGGGCGATCGCTTCGTCGTCGCCACCTGTCGCTCGCAGCACTTCGTCGAGCAGGGACGGTCGCGGCATGTCCTCGATCAGCGGGCGGCGGACGAGGCGCGGGCGGCGATGCGAGACTTTGCGCCCGACGCGATCGTCGCCTTCGACATTCTGGCGGCCTGGATCGCGGCGCCGATCGCCGCGCCTCGACTCGTCTGGCTCGGCGATCTCAACTTCCAGAGCATCTGGTATCACGCGCTCTATTCCGCGCGCGAGCGGCCGATCCTCTTCAAGCATGTGCCGGGAAATTGGCTCTGCTGCCGGACCTGGCGGCGGCTCTACGGCGAAATCCTGCGGCCGGCCGAGCAGGTGATCGTCGCCTCGCACTCCTCGGTCGCCGAGTTGAAGCGCCTCGGTGTCGCGGCGGAGTACGAGCCGTATCCCTGGCCCGAGACCGCCCCGCCCGGCGCGGCGGCGCGCCGCTTGCCGCAGATTCCGACCTACCTCTTCTTCGGGACCCTCACCGGCCTCGGCTCGCGCTCGGCCCTCCATTTCACCTTGGAGAAGGTGTTCCCGCGCCTGCGCCGGCTGTGGGGCGAGGGTGGCTTCCGCATTCTCCTCGCCGGGCGCGGCGAGGTGCCGGAATGGGCGGCGCAGATGATGGCGGGGAAGGGCGAATTCGAGCAGTTGGGATTCGTCGAGGATCTCGACGCGGTGCTGGCGTCCTGCCACGCCGTCCTCGTGCCGATCGACGTGCCAGTCGGCAACCGCAGCCGCATTCTGACGGCGATGGCGAAGCGCACGCTCGTCATCGCCCACCAGAACACCGCGCTCGGCAACCCCGATCTCGTCGATGGCGTCACGGCCTATCTCGCCGCCGATGCCGGCGCCTTCGTCGAGCGCATGCGCCTTGCTGTCGTCGAGCCCGAGCGCGCCGAGGCCATCGTCGAGCGCGCCTTTCTTTGCTGGCGCGACAAATTCCATCCCGACGCCGCCGCGGCAAAGCTCGTCACGCGCGTCGCGGCGTTGCTCGAGGCCACGCCATCCGCCCTCGCCGGTGCCGCATGATGAAATCCGCTCCGATGAGCAACACGGTGCCCATGCACGATCTGCCGCTCGGCCATCTGTCCTCCTGCCAGATCTGCGGCGCGCGTGGATTGCGGCAGGTGCTCGATCTCGGCCATCAGGCGCCGTGCGATTCGCTGTTGACCGCGGCGCAGCTCGACGAGCCCGAGCGCCTCTATCCGCTGCGGCTCGTGCAATGCGACGAATGCGGCCTCGCGCAGATCGATTACGTCGTCGCGCCGGAGATTCTCTTCCATCCCGACTATCCCTACCGCAGCGGCATCACGCCGAGCCTCGTGCGCTATCTGCAAAGCACCGCCAGAATCATCGCCGAGGGCTTCAATTGCCCGCCGGGCTCGCTCGCGATCGACATCGGCTCCAATGACGGGACATTGCTCAAGGGCTTCCTCGCGAAGGGCATGCGCGTCCTCGGCGTCGAGGCGACCAAGATCGCCGACATCGCCCGCGCGGACGGCGTCGACACGATGCAAGCCTTCTTCAGCGAGAGCCTCGCGCGGCGCATCATCGAGACGAATGGCAAGGCCGCCGCCATCACCTCGACCAACATGTTCGCGCACATCCCCAATCTCGGCGATCTGCTGCGCGGCGTCACGGCCCTCATCGAGGAAGGCGGCGTCTTCGTCACCGAATCGCATTACCTTCTCGATCTCATCGAGACGGCACAATACGATTCGGTCTATCACGAGCACCTCAAATATTATTCGCTGCGCGCGCTGCTGAAGCTGTTCGCCTATTACGATTTCACCGTGGTCGATGCCGAACGCATTCCGAATTATGGCGGCTCGATCCGCGTCTTCGCCGTCAAAGGCAGCGGGCGCAAGCAATCCCAGCGGCTCGCGTCGCTCATCGAAGCCGAGGAGCGCGCCGGGATCAATGGCAGCGACGCGTTCGCGCGCTTCGTGCCGCTGGTCGAGGCATCGAAGCTGGAGCTGCAACGGCTTCTCGTCGCGCTGAAGCTCGCCGGCACGCCCGCGCCCGGCATCGGCTGCCCCGGCCGGTCGAGCACGCTGCTCAACTACTGCAACATCGACCCGTTGCTGATGCCGTACATCGCCGAGCAATCGACCTCGCTGAAGCTCGGTCTTTACCTGCCGGGCGCGCACATTCCGGTCGTCGACGAGAAGCGCCTCTTCGAGGAGCAGCCGGACTACGCCGTGATGCTGTCCTGGCACTACGCCGACCCGATCATCAAGAAGCTGCGCGAGCGCGGCCTTAAATCGAAGATCATCGTGCCGCTGCCGAAACTGCGCATCGTCGAGCCGTGACGGAAGCTCCCCTTCGCCTCGGTATCGCCGGTCTCGGCTTCGGCGCCGCCGTGCATCTTCCGGTGTTTCGCGCAATGGCCGGCGTCGAGATTGTCGCCGTCGCCGCGCGCCGTCCCGAGCGTGCGCGCGAGGTCGCGGCAAGGTTCGACATCGCCGCCGCATGCGGCGGTGCCGACGCGCTGCTGGAGCAGGGGCTCGATGCGGTCAGTCTGGCGTTGCCGCCGGCCGAGACCGAGCGCGCGTCGTTCCTCGCGCTCGAGCGCGGCATCGCCGTGCTTGCCGAAAAGCCGCTTGCGACCAATGCCGCGGCGGCTCAGCGCCTCGCCGACCGCGCCGAGGGACGGACGGCAGCGGTCGATTTCCAATTTGCCGACGCCCCGGCCTTCGCGGCGCTCGGCCGCGCCCTCCGCGGAGGTTTTGTCGGGAAGCTTCGTGCGGCGGAGATCGTCTGGCTCCACGAATCCTACGCGCATCGTCACCGACGCTGGGGATGGAAGCTCGACGCCGACGCGCATGGCGGGGTCATGGCGATGCTGGGATCGCATATCCTGTTCCTCATCGAGGCGCTGTTGGGCCGCATCGCCTCGCTGCAAGCCGTCTGCGACCGCAGCGCGACGGCGGCGATCGCGCCGCCGGGCGCGGCGCCGGCCGAGGATCTCGTCGCACTCACCGCCACGCTCGAGAGCGGCGCGCCTGTCTCGATCACGGTCGGAAACGCCGCTACCGGCCTCTCGCGCCACGGCTGGACAGTGATGTGCGAGGAAGGTGCGCTGCTGCTCGAGAATACGGGGCACAGCACCGCCGCCGGCTTTGCGCTGACGCTGCAGCAGCGCGACGCGCCGCCGCGGCTTCTCCATCGCGACGAGGCGAGCGCGGAAGAGGGCGATGATCGCCTCGCGACGTTTCGATGCCTCGCCGAACGATTCGTTGCTGCCGTCCGCGCCGGCGAGCCCTGCGCACCTGACTTCGCGGTCGGCGCGCGCATTCAGCACCTCATCGAAGCCACCTTCGCCGCGGCGGCGAGCGGCCGCCGGGTTGCGGTCTGATCGATGCGCATCGGCGCCGTCATCCAAGCGCGGTCGAGCTCACGCCGCCTGCCGGACAAGGTTCTGCGGCTGCTCCGCGGCAAGCCGATGATCGCCTATCTCGTCGAGCGCTTGCAGCGCGCGGAAGGACTCAACGGTATCGTGCTCGCGACCTCGACGGAGGCGAGCGACGATGCGCTCGCCGGGTTCGTCGCCACGCTCGGCATCGCATGTTATCGCGGAGCGCTCGACGATGTCGGCGCGAGGATGCTGGAAGCGGCGCGTGCCCAGGGGTTCGATGCCCTCGTCCGCGTCAATGGGGACAGCCCGCTGCTCGATCCGGCGCTGATCGCGCGCGGCGTCGCGATCTTTCGCGAGGGGCACGCCGATATCGTCACCAATGTCCGGCCGCGCAGCTTTCCCAAGGGTCAATCGGTCGAGGTGATCCGCACCACGGTCCTGGCGCAAGCGATGAGCGAGGCGACCGAGCCCGGCGAGCGCGAACACGTTACGCCGTTTCTCTATGCCCGTCCCGACCGTTTCCGGATCGTCAATTTCGCGGCACCGTGGCCGCGGCCGGAGTTGCAGCTTTCGGTCGACACCCCGGAGGATTTCGCGCGTATCGAGGCGATGCTCGGCCGCATGTCGGGCTCGCATCTCGACTATGGCGTCGATGCGCTGACCCTTCTCGCCGACGCCGTCGAAGCGGAGCTCCGGGTGGCGTCATGACGCGTCTTCGCGCCGGCATCATCGGTCTCGGCGTCGGCGAGCGGCACATCGCCGGATATCGCGCGCATGAGGACTGCGAGGTGGTGGCGCTCGCCGATTTCGATGCCGGAAAGCGCGAAATGGCGGCTGCGCGCTATCCCGGCCTCAAGCTTTACGCCACGGCGGAGGCGCTGCTCGACGACCCTGGCATCGACGTCGTCTCGATCGCCAGCTACGACGAGGCGCATTTCGCGCAGGTGCGCCGCGCGCTCGATGCCGGAAAGCACGTCTTCGTCGAGAAGCCGCTCTGCCAATCGCGCGAAGAGCTGGCGACCTTGCATGCGGCCCTTGCCCGCAACGCGCGGCTCCGCCTGTCGTCGAACCTCATCCTCCGCCGCACGCCGCGCTTCTGCGCATTGAAGGAACGGATCGGCAGTGGCGACTTCGGCCGGCTTTTTCACCTCGAGGCCGATTACAATTACGGGCGCATCAACAAGATCATCGAGGGCTGGCGCGGCCGCCAAGAATTCTATTCGGTCATGCTCGGCGGCGGCGTCCATGTCGTCGATCTGCTTCTCTGGCTCGCGGGAGAGCGCGTCGTCGAGGTCGCCGGTTTCGGCAACCGGATCGCGACGACGGGGACCCCGTTCCGTTTCGATGACATGGCCGTCGCGATCCTGCGCTTCGCATCGGGCGCGACCGCCAAGGTCACAGCGAATTTCGCCTGCGTCTTCCCGCATTTCCACCGCCTCCTCGTCTACGGCACCGCAGCGACCTTCGAGAACGGCTTCGAGCACGGCTTGGTCTGGCGCTCGCGCGAGCCGGGCGCCATGCCCGAGCGGATGGACGAGGCCTATCCCGGCGCCGAGAAGGGCGATCTCATCCCGTCCTTCATCGACGCCATTCTGGGCCGTGGCACGGCAGAGATCGCCGAGCGCGACGTTTTCGACGCGATGAGCGTCTGCCTTGCCATCGACGAGGCATGCCGGCGCGGCGCCATCGTCGCGCCGATCTATCACTGAACTTCACCTTCAGGACGGGATAGCGATGCGAGAGATACCTTTCGGACGACCGATGATCGGCGCCGCGGAACGCGCCGCGGTGATGGCCGTGCTCGACGGCCCGATCCTCGTCCACGGCCCGCGCGCCATTGAATTCGAGAAAGCGTTTGCCGCCTGGACCGGGGCGCAACATGCGACCTCGACCGCCTCCTGCACGGCGGCGCTGCATCTCTCCTATTTCCAGCTCGGCCTCGGCGCCGGCGACGAGGTGATCGTGCCGGCGCAGACCCACGCTGCGACCGCTCATGCCGTCGAGCTCGTCGGCGCGACGCCGATCTTCGTCGACGCCGAGATCCGGACCGGCAACATCGACATCGACCAGATCGAGGCGGCGCTGACGCCGCGCACGCGCGCCATCTCGCTCGTCCACTATCTCGGCATGCCGGTCGACATGGACCGCGTCATGGCAATCGCAAGGCGCCACGAGCTCTTCGTCGTCGAAGATTGCGCGCTCTCCTTAGGCGGGCGCTATCGCGGCATCCACACCGGCCTCCTCGGCGATGTCGGCTGCTTCTCCTTCTATCCCGTGAAGCACATCACGACCGCCGAGGGCGGCATGATCATCTCGCGCCATGCGGAGGTCGTCGCAAAGATCGCGCGGCAAAAGGCGCTCGGCGTCGACCGGCAGCATGGCGACCGCAAAATTCCCGGCGTCTACGACGTAACGCATGTCGGCTTCAACTACCGCATGAACGAGATCGAGGCGGCGATCGGCATCGAGCAGGTGAAACGGCTCGACGACATCCTGAAAATTCGCGAGCGTAATTACCGCGCGCTCCATCGCGGTCTGCGCGAGATCAACGAGATCTCGCTCTTCGAGACGACGCAAGGCGATTTCGAGAGCAGCTATTACTGCCTCTCGGTCCTGCTCGAGGGCCGTCTCGCCGAGAGGCGCTTCGAGCTTGTCGGCAAGCTCAACGCGCAAGGCGTCGGCACCAGCGTCTATTACCCGAGGGCGGTGCCGAAGCTCTCCTTCTACCGCGACAAGTACAAGGTCCGGGCGAGCGACTTCCCGGTCGCCTCGCGAATCAGCGACACGTCGATCGCGCTGCCGGTCGGACCGCATCTCGATGAGGACGACATGGCCTATATCGCGCAGACCCTCAAAGCCGCGATCATGGAGATCGAGCGATGACGAACCAGATCGCCGGCCGCCGCATCGTCATCACCGGCGGCGCGGGCTTCATCGGCCACCACATGGCGCTCTCCTTGAAGAAGCGGGGCGCCGAGGTCGACGTCATCGACAGCTTGCAGGTGAACAACCTCACCGCCTTCGCCGGCAATGCCGACAACATCAGCAATCGTCAGCTCTATTTGCATCTCATCCACGAGCGGCTCGATCTGTTGCAAGCCGCCGGCATTCCCCTCCATGTGCTGGACGCGCGCGACTACCACACCCTCTCGCCACTTCTGGCGACGATCAATCCCGACGTCATCGTCCATCTCGCCGCGATCGCGCATGCCAATCAGGCGAACAAGAATCCGTACTCGACCTTCGATCACAGCTTGCGCACGCTCGAGAACGCGCTCGACTTCTCGCGCGAGCGCAAGCCGCACTTCATCTATTTCTCATCGAGCATGGTCTACGGCAATTTCGCGACCGGGTCGGTCACCGAGGAGACGCATTGCGAGCCGCTCGGCATCTACGGCGCGCTGAAATTCTCCGGCGAGAAGATGGTGATCGCCTACAATCAGGTGTTCGGCCTGCCTTACACGATCATGCGGCCTTCGGCGCTTTACGGCGAGCGCTGCGTCTCGCGGCGCGTCGGCCAGGTCTTCATCGAGAACGCGATCCAGGGCTTGGAGCTGCAGATCTCGGGCGACGGCTCCGACCGTCTCGACTTCACCTATGTCGACGACGTGGTCCAAGGCGTCACCAAGGCGATTGAGACGCCGGCCGCGCGCAATGAGATTTTCAACCTGACCTTCGGCGGTTCGCGCTCGATCGCGCAGATGGTCGACATCCTGCGCAGCCACTTTCCGAACGTCACGGTCAAGCACGCGGCGAAGGATCGCTTGATGCCCGATCGCGGCACCTTGTCGATCGACAAGGCGCGGCGGCTCCTCGGATACGAGCCGGCCTTCCCGCTCGAGACCGGCTTTCCGCACTATATCGAATGGTACAAGAACCTCTTCGCGCGCAACGACACCTTGCTGCGGCGCGGAATGTGACCTCGCTCATCCGCGATGATTTCCTTGCGGAGATCCTTGGAAGACCGAGCTATCGCGTTGCCCTTGCCGAGGATGCGCTCGACGAGGACGGCCGCGCCGCGATCCTTGTGGCGCGGGAAAGACCGGTCTTCCTCTTCGCGCGCGTGCCGACGCATCGGGTCGACACGCTTCGCGCGCTCGAGCGGCTCGGCTTCGCCATCGTCGACACCAATGTCACGCTCGAACGCCCGGCAGCGCCTGTCAGGGCAAGTTCGCAGGGTAGGGTCCGCTTCGCGCGGCCCGCGGATCGCGCCGGAATCATGGCGCTCGCCGCCGCAGGCTTCGCCTTCTCGCGCCTCCATCTCGACCCGGCCGTGCCGCGCGAGGCCGCCGATCGCAGCCGCGCCGTTTGGGCCGGTAATTTCTTTCTCGGCAAGCGCGGCGATCACATGGTCGTCGCCGAAGCGGATGGTGCGGTCGCCGGCTTCCTCCAGCTTCTGGGACCCTCGGAGCATATCTTGACGATCGATCTCATCGCGGTCGCCGAAGCCCATCGCAAACGCGGCCTCGCCGCTGCGCTCATCGCCTTTGCAATCGACGGAATCAAGGGCGTCCGCATGCTGCGCGTCGGAACGCAGATCGCGAACATTCCGTCATTGCGGCTTTACGAGAAGCTCGGCTTCCGCATCGCCTCCTCGCACTACGTGCTGCACTTCCATCGCGTTTGAGGATGTCATGAAGGTCGGTCCGCACGATCTCGACAAGGCGGTCTTCATCGTCGCCGAGATCGGCAACAATCACGAGGGCAGCTTCGCGCGCGCCGAGGAGATGATCGGCCGCGCGAAGGAGGCCGGCGCCGATGCGGTGAAGTTCCAGACGATCGTGCCGGAAAAGCTCGCCTCCGCCGCCGACACGGCGCGGATCGCGCAACTGACCCGCTTCCAGTTCAGCTACGCGCAGTTCGAGGCGCTTGCCAAGACGGCGGAGCGCGCCGGCATCACCTTCCTCTCGACGCCCTTCGACATCGAGAGCGTCGCGGCGCTCGATCCCCTCGTCCCCGCCTTCAAGATCGCGTCGGGCGACAATGATTTCTTCCCGTTGCTCGAAGCCGTGGCTGGGACCGGAAAGCCGATCCTCATGTCGACCGGCCTCAGCGACCTCGACGGGGTCGCGCGGGCAAAGCGCGTCATCGAGGCGGCATGGCAGCGTGCGGGACGGCGCGGCGATCTCGCGCTTCTCCATTGCGTCGTCTCCTATCCGGCGGCACCCGCCGACGCCACGCTCCTTGCGATCCGCGATCTCGCGACGCTCGGCTGCACGATCGGTTATTCAGACCATACGATCGGCAACGCGGCGGCGGTGCTCTCGGTCGCGCTCGGCGCGCGGGTCATCGAGAAGCACTTCACCCTCGACAAGAACCAATCCGATTTCCACGACCACAAGCTCTCGGCCGACCCAAGGGATCTCGCCGAGCTGGTCCGTCGTGTCCGAGAGGCCGAGATACTGTTGGGCTCTGGCGGCAAGCGCGTCCTTCCCTGCGAGGCGGCGGTGCGGGAGCGGGTGCGGCGCGGCATCGCGGCTTCGCGCGATCTCGCGCCGGGCACGGTCGTCGCCGCGTCCGATCTTACCTGGGTCCGACCGCGCGCCGGATTGGCGCCGGGCCGCGAAGCGGAACTGATCGGCCGCCGTCTTACGGTCGCCATCCCGCGCGGCGCACCGATCCTGCCGGAGCATTGCGCGTGAGTATTCCTATCGCTGGAGTTGCATAAGGAACATGTGCGGCATCGCCGGATATCGCGGGACGGCCGAGGTCGGCGAGGAGCGCATCGCGCGCTGTCTCGGCCTGATGCGCCGCCGCGGCCCCGATGCCGCCGGGGTCCATCGCCATCGCGCCCCCGACGGCACCGCGACGATCCTGCTGCACAGCCGCCTCTCGATCATCGATCTCGGTACGCGCGCCAACCAGCCGCTGTGCTTCGGCGACAAGGCGCTCATCGTCAATGGCGAGCTCTACAACTATCTCGAGCTGCGGCAAAGGCTCGAGCGTGAGGATTGCCCGCCCTTCGCGACGACGAACGACAGCGAGGTGCTGCTTCGCGTTCTCGCCGAGGCGGGCTGGCGTGGTCTCGGCGACTGCGAGGGCATGTGGGCCTTCGCTCTGCTCGACGAGCGCGACGGCACGCTTCTCCTCGGCCGCGACCGCTTCGGCGAGAAGCCGCTTTACCTCTATCGCGGCGCGGACGGCATCTATTTCGGCTCGGAGGTGAAATTCCTCATCGCCCTGCTCGGCCGCCCGCTGCCCTTCGATACCGATCACCTCACCCGCTACATGGTCAACGGCTACAAATCGCTTTACAAGAAGCCGGCCAGCTTCTTCGCCGGCGTGCGCGAGGTCGAGGCCGGGACGGTGCTCGAACTTGGCCCCGCGAACGCCGAGACCTCGCACCGCTACTGGCGGCCCGATCTCCAGCAACGCGACGAGACGATGTCCTATGCGGATGCCGTCGGGATGACGCGCGCGGCCCTCATCCGCTCGGTCGAGCTGCGGCTGCGGGCCGATGTGCCGCTCGCCTTCTGCCTTTCGGGCGGCGTCGATTCGAACGCGCTCATCGCCATCGCAAAGCGTGTTTTCGGCTATGACGTCCACGGCTTCACCATCATCAACACCGACGAGCGCTACGAGGAGCGCGCGATGGTGGAGCATGCGGTGGCGGAGCTGGGCCTTCGCCACACCGCGATCCCGGTCGAGACCGACGGCTTCCTCGAAAAGCTCCGCACCTTGATCCAACAGCACGACGCGCCGGTCTACACGATCACCTATTACGTGCAGTGGCAGTTGATGAAGCGCGTCGCCGAGCATGGCTACCGCATCTCGATCAGCGGCACCGGCGCCGACGAGCTGTTCAGCGGGTATTACGATCATCACAACGCCTATCTTCACGACATCCGCGATGATGTGGCGCTGCACGCCGAATCGCTCGGCCATTGGCGCCAACATGTGGCGCCGATCGTCCGCAACCCCTACCTGCAAGACCCGGCGGTCTTCGCGAGGAACCCGGCGTTGCGCGACCACATCTATCTCAACGCCGAGGAATTCGCTGGATACCTGACTAACCCCAGGCACGAAGATTTCACCGAGGAGAACTACACCACGGGGCTCCTGCGCAACCGCATGATGAACGAGCTTTTTCACGAGAGCGTCCCGCCCATTCTCCACGAGGACGATCTCAACGCGATGTACTACTCGATCGAGAACCGCTCGCCGTTTCTCGACACCGCGCTCTTCGAGAGCAGCGCCCGCATTCCGACGCGGCACCTCATCCGCAATGGCCGGGCGAAGGCGGTGTTGCGCGATGCGGTGCGCGGCATCGCGCCCGACACGATCATCGACAATCCGCGGAAAGTCGGCTTCAATGCGCCGATCCTCGATCTTCTCGACACGCGCGACCCGGAGGTGCGCTCCTACCTTCTCGACGACGGCCCCATCTTCGCGCATCTGAAGCGCGACAAGATCGCGGCGCTCATCGACAAGGCGCATCTGCCGAACAGCGAGAGCAAGTTCCTCTTCTACTTCCTCAACGCCAAGATCTTCCTCGAGGAGTTCGCGGCATGAGATGGTGCCGGAGCTGCGTCCTCCCCGACACGCGTCCGAATCTCGTCATCGGCGCCGACGGGGTGTGCAACGCCTGCAAATCGCATGGCACGAAGCGCGTCATCGACTGGGTTGCGCGCGAGCGCGCGTTCCGCGAGGTCGTGGCGCACGCGAAATCCCGCAGCACCGGCTATGACTGCGTCATTCCGGTGAGCGGCGGCAAGGACAGCACCTGGCAGGTGGCGAAGTGCGTCGAGGAATATGGCCTTCGCGTCCTCGCCGTCACTTGGCGGACACCTGGACGCACCGCGGTCGGCCAGGCCAATCTCGACAATCTGCGCCGGCTGGGTGCGCGCGGACCGGGCGTCGATCACATCGATTTTTCGATTGATCCGGAGGTCGAGCGCACCTTCATGATGCGGACGATCGAGCGAAAGGGCGATCCCGCTATCCCGATGCATATGGCGATCTTCAGCATCCCGCTGACGATCGCGATACGCTTTCGCGTTCCGCTCGTCGTCTGGGGCGAGAACTCCGCCTTCGAGTATGGCGGTAGCGACGAAGAGAGCCGCGGCTTCACGCTTAACGATGCGTGGTTGCGGAAATTCGGCGTCACCCACGGCACGAGCTGGCGCGACTGGCTCGGTGGCGAGCTGAGCGAGAAGGCTCTGGCGCCCTATCGCGGACCCAGCGACGATGAGCTTGGCGCCGCCGGCGTCAATGCCGTGTTCCTCGGCTACTATTTCCAGTGGGATCCCGAAAGGATCGTCGAGATCGCTGTGAGTCATGGATTCAGGAAGGCTGTTGGACCGAAGACCGGATACTACGATTACGCCGATATCGACGACGACTTCATCTCGGTGCACCACTGGTTCAAATGGTACAAATTCGGCTTCACGCGACTATTCGACAATCTCTCGATCGAGATCCGCAACGGCCGCATGAATCGCGATCAGGCGCTCGACGTGATCCGCCAGCGGGGCGATCAAACGCCGCATGACGATATCGAAAAGCTGTGCGCCTTCATCCGCCGACCGGTCGGCGAGTTCTTCGATGTGGCCGAACGGTTCCGCAATCCCTCGATCTGGCAGAAGCGCGACGGGCGGTGGACGATCTCGGAGTTTCTGGTTCACGATTGGCGTTGGACCTAATGCCCACGGTCGCGACGATTTTTGGCATGGCGATCATGTTTTTCTACCGTGACCATGACCCACCTCATTTTCACGTCCGCGCGGCCGATTTCAGCGCGAAAATCGATCTCGCAGATTTGTCCGTGTCCGAAATTCGTGGCCGAATGACACCGCGGGACCTATCTCGAATCCGGGAATGGGCGGGCCGCCACCGAACCGAACTCTGGCAAGATTGGGCGCTCGTCAGAGCCGGCCGTCAACCGAGCGCCATTGGGGATTGACCCATGATCCACCAGATTCGCCGAGCCTCGGCGCGGTCCGATTTCACGGTCGAGATAGAATGGGAATGCGGGACCACTGCACTTGTCGATCTGTCGGACTTCGTCATGACGGCCGAGGTCGCCTTGCCGCTCCGTGATCCGGCATACTTCGTCAACAACATGTCGATCGGGGGAAGCGGCGATTGGATCGGGTGGCCCGGCGACATCGATATCGACGCCGACAGCCTCTGGTATCAGGCGCATCCAGAGGATTGGCGGCGCGACTATGGCTCCTCGGCCGCCGAATAGCGCTACACCGAGACGATGCGCTTTGACGCGAAAGATCCGCCGCGGACCTTCCTCGTCGGCAATACCGAGAAGTTCGAGATGAAGGATTGCGGCACGTTGCGCCTCGCGCCCGACGAGCAGGTGACCCTCGTCACCGAGAGCGGCGCCGAATACGATGTCGCGCGCAAGGATTGGGGTTTTTACGCCACGCCCTCGCTGAACGGCCGCCTCGAAGGCTTCGGCCTCAGAACGGTCCTCATCCAAAATCGCGGCACGATGAGGTATTTTGTCCTGCTCGTCGAACGCGGGCGCGAGGACGTGTTCGAGCGCTACCTCAAGGTCGAGAATTTGCGCATCGTCCATTGGCTCGATTCGAGCGAAGCCTGCGCCGCGCTCGACGAGAAGGTTTCGCAAAGTTGATGGCGGCCGTGAAGCCGACCCTCGCCTGTCCCTGCAAGGGCGCGCACCTCGTTCCAGCCTTCGCCTACACGGCGCGGCCCGAGGGCGAGATCGCGTTTCCGCTTGCCGGCGACTATCGCCGAGACTATCGCCGCTGCGCGCTTTGCCGACATTGGTTCTCGCATCACGAGATGGATCTCGCCGCCCTCTATTCCGGCGCCTATGTCGATGCGACCTATGGCGACATGATCCGGCAGACCTATGAACGCATCATGGCGCTCCCTCGGGATCGGTCCGACAATCTCGGCCGGGTCGCCGCGGTCTGCGCCTTCGCGTCCCGGCGGTTTGCGTGCGAGCGCGGCGCGCCGCGCCTTCTCGACGTCGGCTCAGGGCTCGGCGTCTTCCCGGCGCGCATGAAAGAGGCGGGCTGGACCTGCACGGCGCTCGATCCCGATCCGCGCGCCGCGGCGCATGCGCGCGACATCATCGGCATCGCGGCGCTCGCGGGCGATTTCCGCACGCTCGCCACACCCGATCTCGGCCCCTTCGACCTCGTCAGCTTCAACAAGGTGCTGGAGCATGTCGAAGACCCGGTCGCGATGCTGGCGGCGGCCTGGCCGCTTTTGACCGAAGGCGGCTTTGTCTATCTCGAGCTGCCCGATGCCGAGGCGGCAGCGATCCATGGACCCGGGCGCGAGGAGTTCTTCATCGAGCATCACCACGTCTTCAGCGCCGCCTCGACCGCTCTTCTCGCAGAGCGCGCCGGGTTTGCCGTGATCGCCCTCGAACGTCTGCGCGAACCCTCGGGCAAATTCACCTTGCGCGGCTTTCTCGAACCGGCCCCGTCGCGATGAGCCGCTGGACGCGCACAAGCGACCTCGGCGGCGCGCCGACCGAGCGCGCGACCGAACGATGGGACTATCGGCACGGCGAGCGCGCCCTCTCATGCGATGTCGAGGTCACGATCGGCAAGCCGTTCGACGTCCTGTCGCTCAAGGGCGCATCGCTCGATTCCGTGCGCGACTACGCCGCCTTTCTCAGGGCAACGGCGGCACGACTCTATGGTGCCGGTGCGCCGATGCGGGAGCAGAAGACCTGTCCGATCTGCGGCGATGCGGCGACTGCGGAAGATGCGGTGCGTATCTTCGGGCAAAGTTATGCACGCTGCGCGGCGTGCGGGCACGGCTTCGTGCGCCATCAACCGACGCCAGAGGCGCTCGATGCAGTCTTCAGCGACAGCGAGGCGCATTCGGCGGTCTATGTCGATCACAAGAGCATCGAGGCGCGGCTCGCGCAGATCATCGCGCCCAAGGCCGAATGGCTGCTCGGCCATTACCGTCGCCGTCACGATCGCGACCCCGCCTCGGCGCTCGACGTCGGCGCGGGGGGCGGTCATTTCGTCGCCGGATTGCGCCGGCGTGGCATTGCCGCCGCAGGTTACGAGCGCAGCCGATCCTCGCGCGGCTTCGCCGCCGAAGCCTTCGGCATCGACCTTCGTCAATCGTCGTTTCTCGACGACGCGCCGGAGCCGACCGATCTCGTCACGATGTGGGGCCTCCTCGAATACGTGCCCGAGCCGCGGCGCTTTCTCGAGAAGGCGCGGCGATGTCTCATGCCGGAAAGCGGGCTTCTCGTCGTCGAGGTGCCGCGGCTCGACTGCTTCGGGACGGCCATTCAGCGGGAAACGCCGGAGACGGTCGCGCGCCACATGGACCCGACAAGCCACATGAACGCCTTCACCGATGCGTCCTTGGCGACGGCCCTTGTCGAGACCGGGTTCCGACCGATCGCCGTCTGGTATTTCGGCATGGATTTCTACGAATTCCTCGTCCAGGCCGCGCTCCGGCTCGGCAATGACGGCGTGCTCTCGCAGCTCGCCGATCTCATTCCGCCGATGCAAGCCAGCGTCGATCACGGGCGCCAGTGCGACGACCTCGTCATGGCGGCGCTTCCGGCATGAGCGAGGAAAGCATGCGGCCGCTCTTCGTCTTCGGCCTCGCGCGCTCGGGCACCAACCTACTCGCCCGCCTCCTCGATGCGCACCCTGCGATCGAGATCGCGCTCGATCCCTACATGCCGCTCTTCAAGGCGGTGCGCAACGCGACGATCCGGGCGCGCGCGACGCCGAAGCTGCGCGCGGCGCACGACCCCGCGGCGCCGTTTCAGGACGGATATCAGCAACCGCACGGCTACAAACTTCTCGAGCTGCTCCTCGATGCCGATCTCGATGCGCCGATCGCGCCCGAGGAGCTGCCGGAGCTTCGTGCCGCCGTGGCGGCACGCGCCGCGCTCGAGGTTCCCGACATCGCCGCCTGTGCCGATGCGCTGTCCGGCGTGACGTGCCGCGCGCTCATGGCGAGCGCCCTCAGTCAAATCGGTGCGGCGCGAGCACATGCCGAGACGCAGTGGTGCGGCATCAAGGAGGTCTGGGTTCTCGATTTCCTGCCCGCCCTCGCGCGTGTCTTTCCCGATGCGAGGTTCGTTGCGATCGAGCGCGATCCACGCGCCGTGATCGCGTCGCTCGCCGCGCTGGCCGCGCGCGATCCGAGCCAGCACGCGCACCCGATCTCGTATCTGCGGCATTGGCGGAAATCGGTGGTTCTGGCGCGGCGGTTCGCGGCCGACCCGAACCTCGCCGATTGCTTCCATCTGGTGCGATACGAAACCCTTGTCGCCGAGCCTGAGGCATCGACGCGCCGGGTTGCGCGGTTTCTCGATCTGCCCTTCGAGCCGGCGATGCTTGCGCCGAGCGGCTCGTGGCAAGGGAACAGCAGCTACGACAATGTCGCGGGAATCAGCGATGCCTCGGCCGCGCGCTGGTTCTCGACGCTCGGCGAGGAGGCGATCGATGCCGTCGAGTTCTTCTGCGCGCCGGAGATGGCGCTTGCGGGCTATCCCAGGGTGGCGTCGGCAAACGGCGATCTGACGCCCGGCATTGCCCATTACGTCGCCGAGGCCGACGGCAACCCCGGAAGCTGGCGGAGCGATTCGGGCGATCCCGTGAGCGAGATCAAGTTCGAGCTCCTGCGGCGTGAGCTGCTGCGCGCTCCCGAGCCGGTCGCGGATGACGATCTCGTACGGCGCTGCTTCCTGTTCGAGGCAAGTTATCGCGCGTTGCGCGCCGCACTCACGAATGCGGGCCGCGCCGCCGGCCTTGAGCGAAAGGCAATGCCATGAGCTCGGAGTTTTCGTACAAGGACTACGTCACGGACGAGGATTTCCTCGCGGGCTACAACGCGTATCAAAGGAAATACGCAACGCAGATCCGCGAGAGCGACAAGATCATCCTCGGCATGGTCGGCGATCTGCTGCGCGAGCGCGGCAGCGACGCGGCGCCGGCGGAGCTTCTCGACATCGGCTGCTCGACCGGCAATCTGCTGCTTCACCTGAAGCGCAGCTTTCCCGGTCTTCGCCTGACGGGCGGCGATCTCGCCGAAGCCTCGCTTGCCGAATGCCACGCCAATTCCGCCCTCACCGGCATCGAATTCCGGACGCTCGATCTCCTCGACCTGCCGGCCAACGCGTTCGACATCGTCACGGTCAACGCCGTCCTTTACATGATGGCCGATGCCGAGTTCGAGCGCGCACTGGCGAGCCTCAGCCGCGCGCTGCGGCAGGGCGGCGCTTTGATCGCCTTCGATTTCTGCCATCCCTTCGAGCAAGACATCCGTATCATCGAGCGCTCGCGCACCCACGCCGAAGGGCTCGCCCTCCACTTCCGGCCGGAAGGAAAGGTGCGCAGGTGGCTGGACGATACCGGCTTCCGCGATCCCGTCTTCCGCCCCTTCACCTTGCCGATCGATCTGCCGCGTCCCGCCGATGACGGCGAGCTCATCAGCTACACCGTCACGGCGGCCGACGGCCGGCGCCTGCCGTTCCGAGGCACCTTGTTCCAGCCTTGGTGCCACATCCTTGCCCGCAAGCGCTGATCCGCGCATGGACTCCAACCGCTTCCTGCCTCTGACGCGCGATCTCTGCGCGTATGCCACCGGCGTCGTCGCCGACGACAATGAAAGCCTTTTCGCCCGGATCGCGCGGGAGCTGCCGCTGACACTGTTCCGCTACGCCTCGGGCGAAAGCTTCAACGGCTGGCTCGTACCGCAAAACTGGCGTGTCAAAGAGGCCGAGATCCGGCGCGACGGGCGCGTCGTCTTCGACGGCACGCGCCACACGCTCGGCGTCGCGCGCTATGCCAAATCGTTCCGCGGCACGATGGCATGGGACGCGTTGAAGAAGCACCTCGTCACCAATCCCGATCTGCCTACAGCCTATGTCTTTCATTGCATGTGGCAATACCGGCCCTGGTCGGCCGATTGGGCGATGTCGGTGCCGCACGAGATCTATCGGACGCTCGGCCCCGGAAACTACGAAGTCGCGCTCGAGACGGAATACGCGCCGGGCGAGATGATCGTGGCGCAACACGACAAGACGGGGCGGAGCGAGGAGATCATCGTCTTTCATTCGAATTCCTGCCATCCGCACATGGCGAATGACGGCTTCGCCGGAACGGCGCTCCTGATCCGCCTCTTCCAGTGGCTGGCGCCGCGCGAGACGCACTACACCTATCGCCTCCTCATCGGCCCCGAGCATCTCGGCACGGTCTTCTATCTGCGCGACCTGCCGCCGGCGGAGCTGGACCGCATCGCTTGCGGCGTCTTCGAGGAGATGCCGGGAACGCGCGGCGCCATCAAGATCGCCTCGACATTTCTCGGCGGGCAGAAGATCGATCTCGCCTTCCGCAATGCGGCACGCCACTTTGCCAAGACGCATGCGCTCGTTCCGTGGCGGCAGGGTGCCGGCAATGACGAGACCGTGTGGGAGGCGCCGGGCTACGAGGTGCCCTTCGTCGAGGCGACACGTTCGGAGGCGCTGCTCGAGCCCTATCGCGAATACCACACGAGCCTCGATACGCCCGAGCTCATGGACCCGGCGCAGCTCGACGAATTCCTGCTGGTGCTGCAAAAGGTGATCGAGACGATGGAGCGCGATGCGCGCATCCGGCGCAAATTCGACGGCCTCATCTGTCTTTCGAATCCCCAATACGATCTCTACATGGAACGGCAGGACCCCTCGATCGAGAAGGACCTCCCTGCAGATTCCGAGAAATGGGGGTATCTCCTCGATTGCCTCCTGCGCTATTTCGACGGATCGATGACGATCCTCGACATCGCCGAGAAGCACGACCTGCCGTTCGACCGGGTTCATCGGTATGTCGAGCGCTTCGCCGAGAAGGGCCTCGTCGATCTCGAATTCGATCCTGTGCGCCGCGCGCCGCCGAAGCGGGCCGCGGAGCTGCGCCGGTGATCGCCATTATCGATTTGGGGGTGAGCAACCTCGCCTCGGTGTTCCGGGCGTTGGAGCGGATCGGTGCACCGCTCGCCGAATGCGCCGACGCGAGGGATCTCGACGATGCGGCGGCGATCCTGCTGCCGGGTGTCGGCGCCTTCGGCGACGGCATGGCGAGCTTGCGCGAGAAAGGCCTCGTCGAGCCGCTGCGCCGCGCTGCCGCCGCGGGAACGCCGATCTTCGGCATCTGCCTCGGCATGCAGCTCCTCGCTGAGACGAGCAACGAGCATGGGCGGCATGACGGGGTCGGCCTCATCCGCGGGCGCGTCACCCGGTTGGCCCCGACCGAGCCCGGCTTTCGCGTCCCCAATATCGGCTGGTGCGACGTGACGCCGACGCGACGCGGCGTGCTCTTCCCCGAGGCGAAGGGAGGCAGCTTCTACCACGTCCACAGCTTTCGCCTGGAGCCGAGCGATCCCGCTTGCGTCGCCGCGACGATCGCCTATTCGGGAGAGGCCATCCCCGTCGCCGTCGAGCAAGGCAATCTCTTCGGCGTGCAGTTCCACACCGAGAAGAGCCAGGACGCCGGCCTCGACCTCCTCGCCGCCTTCCTGGAGCATCTGCGGCACATCGGGCGGATCAATTGAGATGACCCGGCCCCGCCTCATCCCCGTGCTCCTCTTGAAGCAGGGCGTCATCGTGCGCAGCCAGCTTTTCAAGGTGCATCAGGTCATCGGCAATCCGATGAGCACGGTCGAGCGCTTCTCGAATTGGAATGTCGACGAGCTGGTCCTGCTCGACATCAGCGGCGAGGATGTTCACGATCTCCGGCGCGAGGACATCCAGCAGCGCTATCAGGGCACATCGGCGCTCGACGTCCTGCGCGAAGTTGCCAAGGTCTCGTTCATGCCATTGGGATTCGGCGGGCGCGTGCGCACGATCGAGGACATCGCGGCGCGGCTCGCCGCCGGCGCCGACAAGGTCATCATCAACACGGCGGCGCTCGACGATCCCGAATTCGTCGCCGCGGCCTCGCGCCGCTTCGGCGCGCAATGCGTCGTCGTCTCGATCGATGCGAAGCGGCATCCGGGCGGCGCGTATGAGGTCTTCGCCGCCGACGGCAAGCGGCCGACGGGGCGCGACCCCGCAGCCTGGGCGCGCGAGGTCGAGCGCCTTGGCGCCGGCGAGATCCTCTTGAATTCGATCGACCGCGATGGCTCGGCGCTGGGCTACGATCTGGATCTCGTCCGCATGGTGACGGCGGCGGTGTCGGTCCCGGTCATCGCCTGCGGCGGCGTCGGCCGCTATGAGCATTTCGCGCCGGGCATCGCCGAGGGCGGCGCCGCGGCGGTCGCCGCCGCCAACATCTTTCACTTCTTCGAGCTGAGCTATCCCTTTGCGAAGCAATCCTGCATCGATGCCGGGCTGCCGATGCGCCCGGTGAAGCTCGACAGCCGCTGGCAAAAGCGCGAGCCCAGCTACGACCGGCCGCGCGAGGATTCCCGCATCGCCGAGCGGCTTCGTCAGGCGACGGAGCGCGATTTCGTCGCCGCCCGCCCGCGCGCCGCGCGCAATGCGATCCGCTGGTGCACGCGCTGCGTCTACCCGTCGATCAGCGCGGCGCCGATGGAGTTCGACGAAGACGGGATCTGCATGGGTTGCCGCATGGCCGAGGTCAAGGCATCGATCGGATCAGCCGAATGGCGACGGCGCAAGGAGCTGCTGCGCGACATCCTGGAGAAATACCGCTGTCGGGACGGCAGCCGCCACGACGTCGTCATCGCCGTGTCGGGCGGCAAGGATTCGTGGTTCCAGACGCATGTCATCAAGCACGAATTCGGCTTGAACCCGCTGCTCGTGACATATGACGGCAACAACTGGACCCCGCCCGGCTGGCGCAACATGCTGCGCATGAAGGGGGTGTTCGACGTCGACCACATCGTCTACCGCCCTTCGGTCGAGACCCTAAAGAAACTGAACCGCCTCGCCTTTGCCATCATGGGCGACATGAACTGGCACGCCCATGTCGGCATCACGACCTTGCCGGTGCGGATCGCCGCCCAGCACAAGATCCCGCTCGTCATCTGGGGCGAGCATGGCTATCTCGACCTTTGCGGGCAGTTCTCGATGGACGATTTTCCGGAGATGAGCTATCGCGACCGGCTCGAGCATTTCGCCCGCGGCTATGAATGGAATTTCTTCGTCGGGCGCGAGGGTCTGTCGGCGCAGGACATGATCCCGTGGCAATACCCGACGGACGAGACCTTGTTCGAGCTCGATCTGCGCGGCGTCTATCTCGGCAATTACCTCTTCTGGGAAGCCAACGAGCACACCAAGCTGATGATCGAGAAATACGGCTTCGAGGTGAGCGACGTGCCGTTCGAGCGCACCTATCGCCGCATGTCGAACCTCGACGACATGCATGAGAACGGCGTGCACGACTATTTGAAATACATCAAGTTCGGTTACGGCCGCTGCACCGACCATGTCTGCAAGGACATCCGCGCCGGGCTGATGGGGCGCGGCCAGGGGATCGACCTCGTCAAGAAGATGGACGCGGTGAAGCCCGGCGACCTCGCGCGCTGGCTCGATTATGTCGGCATGAGCGAGGACGAGTTCGACCGCATCGCCGACACCTTCCGCGACCCGCGCGTCTGGCGGATGAAGGACGGACGATGGGCGCGGGACGAGATCGCGTGACAAGCACGACCGTGATCGCGGACCCGGCCATAAGGCTGACCGCTCTTGCCCGAGCGGTCAGGGCGAGGCTTGTCGGGTGGCGTTCCAGGCGCGAGATCGCCGCATTCTTCCGCCTGCCGTACGAGGCACGCGTTGAGGCGGTGAAGGAGATCTACGCGCACCGCAACATGCTTGCATCATTCGAGCGCTTCTTTGCCGCGCGCGATCGCCTCGCGGTCTTTCCGCAGCCCTTCTATGACCTGATCTACGCCTATGCGGAAGCGCTCGCGCCCGCCGCCATCTTGCAGCTTGGCTGCTTCACGGCGACCGAGAGCCGCTGGCTTGCCATGAAAGGATGCCGAGCGCGGCTCATCGCCAGCGATTTCGACGCCGACCGACTTGCCTGGCTCGAGCAGCGCTTCTCCGGCACACCCTATGCAGGGATCGCGTTCCGCACGCTCGACCTCGAAGCCGTGAGGGCGGACGAGCTCGCCGACGCCGACCTCATCGTCTGCAATGCCGTCCTCTCCAATCTGCAGCCGGAAGGTCTCGAGCGCCTGATGTCGGCGCTTGCGGCGAGCCCGGTGCGCTGTCTGGTGTTGAGCGACGTTTATAGCCGCGAGACGTTGAGCCCCGACCCGAAACGAACGCGCTCGCTGCCGAGCCCGGTCGACCGCAACTGGTTTCACCCCTATCTGGCGCTCGCGGCGAAGCATGGTCTTGATGCCTTCTTCCTGCCCGATTTCGTTGCCTCTTCCTTCGAGGCGGCGCGTGGCATCTTTGTCATCCACCGCCATCTGCCGCAGAAGATTCACGATGCCGCGATCGCCGCCGGGATGCGTCACTACCTTGAGCGGCAGACGGCGATCCTGACCGATCCCGGGCCCGGCGCATGACGGCAATCGCGCCGCTTCTCTCCACTGCCGGCTCCGGGTTCCTCCGCAGCCTGCGCTGCGGAGCCGCCGCGATGCGCGAGGAATACGCCTTCCGTCGCCGTCTGACGCCCGCGGCACGACGTCCGCACTGGCCGCTCGATCTGCCGGTCGAAGGGCGCTACATCGTTTCTTCCGAACGCGGCATCTACGAGGTGTCGTACAACGAGCTCCGCTTGCTGAGCAAGGTTCCGGCCTTCGGCATTGCCCGCGCCGGGGACGATTTCTACGCCGCGACATGGCGCGCGCGGAGCAGTGTCGTGCTCGCCGGTTCTTGGTCCGCGCTCATCGCCGGAAGCGATTGCCGATGGCGCGAGATCTATTCGATCGAGACTCAAAGCGAGGCGGGGCGCATCCATCAGATTGCGGCTTCGGACGATTGCCTGTGGCTCGCCAACACGGCGCTCAATGCTCTCACCAAGATCGACCGCCGGAGTGGCACGTGGCGTGCGGGAATCGCGCCGTTTCGCTGCTCCTATGGCCAGCCGATCATCGTCGACCACAACCACGTCAATAGCGTCTTTCCTCAGCCCGGCTATCTCCTTTTCGCGGCGTTCCGCATCAGCCGGCGCTCGGCTTTGGGGCTGGTCGGCGACGGAATGGTGCGGCTTTTCGGCTATAACAATATGGGTGTGCATGACTGCATCCTCGCCGGGAATGATCTCTACTTCTCGGATTCCTACCGGTTCTGGGAAGGGGTGGGGGGCGGCGCGGTGCGTATCGGCGATGCCGTGATCGACCGCGCACATTTCGACACGCACCCCGCCTTCTTCGTGCGCGGCCTCGCCGGCACCGATGGGGAGCTCGTCATCGGCAACTCTCACGTCGGTGAGCGCGAAAGCCGCTTCTCCGGCGAAGGGGCTCTTCTCCTCGCTCGCGGCAGCCGCGTGACGCATCGCGCAAGGGTGCCCTTCGCGCAGATCTACGACATTCTTCGCGATGATGGCGCGCATTTGCCGACGCCACCGACACCCCGTACCTTCGCCGAGGCAAGCGCTGTCTTGCAGCGCGTCTTCGGTGATCCGGTTGAGGAACTGCCGCTGAGCGAGGCTTTGATCGGGCCGAAGGGCAAGAAATTCGATGCCCGCGACATCGGCGACATCCCCGAATATCTCGGCGCGTGATCGATGCGCGAGCAGTTGCGTCACATCGTCGATCTTCACGAGCGCGGAGTGTATCTTTCGCTCGGCCTGCTCGTGGTGTCCTCGCTTGTCGCCGCGCTCCTCGAATCGGCCGGCCTCAGTCTCCTCTTCCTACTCTTCAAGATTGTCGTCAGTCCGGAAATTCTCGAGGAAAACGCGCATCTCTCCGCACTGCGTCACCTCATTGGCGCAAATGGGGCGCAGAGTTTCATCGTCGTGTTCTGCGGCTTCCTCTTTCTCCTCTTTCTGACGAAATCGGTGCTGCTCGTCTTCAACGCGTGGCTTCGGCCGCAGATCGAATGGCGAATTCGTCGCCGTCTTTCGGCGATGATCCTCGATCGCTATATGCGGCGGCCCTATGTCGAGATCGCGAAGCGCAGCTCGAACGAGCTCATCAACAACATCATCACCAGCGTCGGGCACGTCGCCTACAGTACGATCGGGATCGCCGATCTGCTCGGCGAGAGCCTTCTCGTCATTGCGATCAACGCGACGCTCATCTACCTGCAGCCGCTTCTCACATTGGCTGCCATCGGCGTCTTCCTCATTGTCAGTCTTGCCTATGCGCGATTTGCGCGGCGACGCTCGCGGCTCTGGGGTCAACACGCGCTCGAAGCGCAGACGCGAATCTTCGCTGCGACCACCGAGCCGATACTCGGGATAAAGCAGGTCAAGACCTCCGGGATCGAAGGTTTTTTTCTCGAGAGCTTCCGTCGCGCTTACGAGGACCTTGGGCGCGTCTCGCGTCGCAACGCCATCTTGACGCAGTCGCTTCGGCCCGTGCTCGAGCTTCTGATCACCGCCGTGCTGCTCGGCGCCATCCTTTTTCTGATGTTCAGCGGGCGGCCCTTGACCGAGATTGTGCCGATCATCGCGCTGTTCGGCGCCGCCGCCTACCGCCTGCTGCCAAGCGTCGTCCGCATCAACCAGGTGCTGCAGAGCCTGCACTTCGCGCGCTCGGCCATCGCCGCGGTTCACGCCGACGTCGCAGAACACCTGCGGGCACCGCCCGCCGCGTTGCCGCCACTTCCTGCCGAGCGCGGCAGACTAGCGCGCGACATTCGACTGGAGCGTGTCACCTTTCGCTACGAGGAAACCGACATCGACACGCTGCACGACGTCAGCCTCGTCATCCCGCGCGGCGAAAGCATCGGCATCGTCGGCCCGTCGGGCGCCGGCAAGACGACGCTCGTCGATGTCGTGCTCGGCATCGTCAGCCCCGATTCCGGATCGGTGCTGGTCGACGGCGTGCCGCTCGACCCGCGTCAAGTGCCGCTGCTCTTCAGCTACGTGCCGCAGGACAGCTTTCTCATCAACGACACGTTGCGGCGCAACATCGCGCTCGGCGAGGCGATCGAAGCGATCGACGAGACGCGCCTGGCGCGAGCGGTCGCCGACGCTTCGCTCGGCGAATTCGTCGACAGCCTGCCGAACGGGCTCGAGACGATGGTCGGCGAACGCGGCGTCCGTCTCTCCGGCGGGCAGCGGCAACGCATTGCCATCGCGCGCGCCATCTATCGCAACAGCGACGTGCTGGTGCTCGACGAATCGACCTCCGCGCTCGATTCCGTGACGGAGGCGGCGGTGGCTGAGGCGATCCAGAATTTGCGCGGATCGCGCACGCTTATCATCATCGCCCACCGCTTGAGCACGGTGAGGAATTGCTCGCGCCTGTTCTTTCTTCAGGCCGGCCGCTTGGCCGACGAGGGCAGTTTCGCCGAGCTCACCCTGCGCAACCCCACTTTCGGCGCCATGGTGCGAGAGATGGAGCTTTCGGCACCCAAATCCAGCACGGCGACGGCCGCGCAATGATCCCGCTTTTTCGCTCGACGCCGCTGGGAGAATCCTCATGACGCTCATCGCCCGGCTCAAGAACGCGCCGCCCATCCGCTATCTCGGCCGCCACGCACGTGCGAAGCGGTTGCTCGACCGCAGCCAGAAGCTGTTCGACGGCATCTATGAGGATTACTGGTCCGGGATCGCGCGGAACCGCGACCTGGCCGAGCAGCCGGATTGGTTCGACCGCATGGCCGCCGACGGCATCTGCATCGTTCCGAACTACATCGACGCTGATACCGTCGCCTCCCTCCGTCGCGAGATCGACGCTCTGCCTGGGTTCCACGATGGCACCTACGACGGGGCGATTCGGCACAAGCATTTCGTCAATGACGGCATCTTCGCGGTCGAGGTGACCGACGCGTTGCCGACCGCCTCTCGCCTCATGAAGAGCGACACGGCGGTCGCGAGCCTCGCTCGGGCGCTCTACGGCGACAGCATTCACCTGACCGCGGCGTCAGTGCTGAACAAGTACAACCCCGAGCGAATTGATTCGTCGAATGTCCCGCATTGGGACGATTGGCGTGCGCGCTTCAAGGCCTTCCTCTACGTCACCGACGTCGGTGAGGAGAATGCGCCGATGCTCTACATCAAGGGAAGCCACAAGGCCGCGTTCTCGTGGCGTCGCGAGAAGGATTTCGCTTCGGCCTTCCTTCCCATGGCGTCGGCTGGCGGTTCTTGGTGGCCGGTCGAGCAGCTTGGGCTGCAAAAGATGAGCTGCACCGGACCTGCCGGCACGCTCGTCCTGTTCGATGCGCTCGGCATCCATTCCGGAACTCAGCTCCGTGGCGCCGCGCGTGTCATGCTGATGAGCATGTACACGACGCACATCCCGTACGGTTTTCGCCCCTACTAGACGGCCATGCTGTTCAACTCGCCGATCTTCGTCTTTATATTCCTGCCGCTGACCCTCGCCGGATTTCTGGCGCTGCGCGGCGCCGGGCTGGTCACCGCGGCGGCGCTCTGGCTCTTCCTCGCCTCGACCGTCTTTTACGGCTGGTGGAATCCCGCTTATCTCTGGCTCATCTACGCCGTCATGGGGGCGAATTACGTCGTCGGCAGGCTTCTGGCGGACGCGCCCTGGCCGCCGCCGGCGCGACGCGCGTTACTGGTCGCCGGAGTTGGCGGCAATCTTGCGGTTCTCGGCTGGTTCAAATATGCAAATTTCCTCGCCGACAATTTCGCGGCGCTGACCGGGCACGATCTTACTCTCGCCAAAATCACGCTGCCGCTCGCGATTTCATTTTTCATCTTTCAGAAGATCGCATTCCTCGTCGACAGCTATCGCCGCGAGACGCGTGCCCGCGACATTCTGCGCTACGGCCTCTTCGTCATGTTTTTCCCGCAACTGATCGCCGGGCCCGTCGTCCGTTTCCAGGAGGTGGCTCCGCAATTCGCCAGGGACAGCATGATGACGGCGCGGCGCGGCCAGTTCCCGGATCTTGCGCTCGGCTTCACCATTTTCGCGATCGGCCTCTTCAAGAAAGTCATGATCGCCGACAGCATCGCGCAGATCGCAACGCCGATTTTCGACGGGGCAGCCAAGGGCGTGCCGCTCGATTTCGTCGAAGCATGGGTCGGCGCCACCGCCTATGGCTTTCAGCTCTACTTCGACTTCTCCGGCTACTCCGAGATGGCGGTCGGGCTCGCCCGCATGCTCGGGATCCGCTTGCCGGTGAATTTCTGGTCCCCGTACAAGGCGACGAGCATCGCCGATTTCTGGCGGCGCTGGCATATCACCCTGTCGCGCTTCCTGCGCGACTATCTTTATATCCCGTTGGGTGGCAATCGGCGTGGCACGTCGCGGCAATACGTCAATCTGCTGTTGACGATGAGCCTTGGCGGCCTCTGGCACGGTGCCGCGTGGAACTTTCTCGCCTGGGGCGTGCTGCATGGGATCTACCTCGCGATCCACCATGCCTGGCGTAGCCTACGCCGCGGCGCGTCCGGTGGGCTGTTGGTAGAATGGGCCTCGCGCATCGTCACCTTCTTGGCGGTCATTTCCGCCTGGGTGCTCTTTCGCGCCGCTGACCTCACAACCGCGGGGGCGATGCTGAAAAGCATGGCCGGCGTGAACGGGCTCTCTTTGCCGAAGCGGTTCGCCAGCGTCGCAGCGTATTCTAACTTTTTGCGCTTCGACGGGTTTCTGCCGCACGATTTGACTGCTTACACGGCACGGCCCTTCGTACTGCCGGGATTGCTGATCTTGCTTCTTGCCTGCTGGTTCCTGCCCAACACCTTCGAGATCACCGCGCGCTACCGGCCGGCCCTGATAATCTATCGCGGCGCCGTCGCAACGCCACGCTGGTATTGGCGGCCGGCGACCGGCTGGGCGCTCGCCCTTGGCGTACTCTTCGCGGTCACCGTCCTCGGTATGGGAGACGGTGTTTCGGAATTTCTCTATTTTCAATTCTGAGCCGCATGGTCTCGCCCGTCATCAGACGTTCACGATCGTATCTGCGCCTCAGCCTTGTTGCCGCCGGGGCGCTGATGGCGATGGCAGCCATGATCGTGGTCGGCGTCGATCCGCTGTGGCTCTCGCCTATCGATTTCGGCCTCGCTCATTTTTATTGCGTCAAGGATGAGCGACAGAACAAGACTGATAAGCTCGCCTTCGGCACCGAAGCCTACGATACGCTCCTCATCGGCAGCTCGCGGGCGAACAACGATGTCGATTTCTCGCGCTTCGGCATGCGCACTTTTACCTATGCGCTGAGCGGTCTCTTCCCGCAGGAATACAAGGGCTATGTCGACTTCTTCACCCGGATGAAGGGTGCGCCGAAGACGATCCTGCTCGCGGTCGATTTCTACGGCGCGGCCGTACCAACCGAGGAGACGCTGCTCGATCGCCCGCCGGAAGACTACGTGCACCGCACCGACGCATTCGATTTCCGCTTGCGTAACATCTTGAGCTGGCATGTTCTCGACTATGCTCGGACGACGCTGTTCGACTGCGCGCCGGAACCCGGAGCTTACGGCGTCTTCACACGCGACGGACGCATGCATGTCGCGCGCTGGCCGACGCTCGCCGAGGCTGAGGCCTATGTGAATGCCAATGTCAACTGGTACCGTATCCACCGCTATGGCACGAGCTACGTGTATAATGAGCGGGTCGGCGAAATTTTCCGAACGCTTCGCGCAGCCTATCCGCAAACTCGCTTCATCGTCTTCGTCCCGCCGGAAACGGCGATGATGGGCCGTCTGGTCGCCGAGACCGGTCATCTCGACGATTATGGGCGCTGGCTCGGCACGCTCGTCGATATCTTCGGCGAGGTTTACGATTTCGGCGGCATCAACAGCATTTCGATGGACATTCGCGATTGGTGGTACGATGGGCATCACCTCTATCCGGAGCTGACGCAAATCGTCTATGACCGCCTGCTCGGCGCAGGCGGCGACGACCATATCGATTTCGGCGAGCGCGTGACGAAGGACAATCTTGCGGCACATCTTCTCGCGCATCGTCTGCAACTCGCGGCTTATGCAGCTGGCCCCGCGACGCCGCGTTGAGCGATCGAATTTCGGTCTCCATGAGATGACTGATCCGGCAACAGAATCAACCCCCGCCCCCCTCAGCGAGAAGGAGCTTTGCCCCGAGGATCTCCTCGCCGGGCAGGAGGTCGCCTTCGCGCGCGACATCGCGCGGCTGCAGGCGCGGCGGGCCGAGTTCGTCAAGGTCGACTGCCCCGCTTGCGGAAGTGCCGCGCGGTGTCGGGCCTTTGCGAAATTCGGCTTCGATTTCTCGACGTGCCTCGCCTGCACGACGATCTACATGACGCCGCGCCCGTCACCCGAGATCATGGCCGCCTACTACGCCAATTCCGAGAATTACGCCTATTGGGCGGAGCACATATTTCCGGCGTCGGAAGCGGCACGTCGCGAGAAGATCCACAAGCCATGGCTCGAGCGCGTGATCGCCTATTGCGAGCGCCACGGCACACGACGCGGCACGCTCGTCGAGGTGGGACCGGGCTTCGGCACCTTCGCCGCGCTCGCCGTTGCTTCGGGCGATTTCGAGCGCGTTCTCGCCGTCGAACCGACGCCGGAGATGGCGGCAGCGTGCCGCGCGCGCGGCGTCGCGGTCATCGAGAAGCGGATCGAGGAGATCGGGGACGAGCTCGGCACGGTCGATGTCATGGTCTCTTTCGAGGTGATCGAGCACCTTTTCGCGCCGCAGCTATTCCTCGCACAATGCGCGCGCCTCGTGCGGCCGGGCGGGCTTCTCATCCTCTCGTGCCCGAACGGCCAAGGATTCGACATCGCGCTCCTCGGCGAGAAGGCGCTCGCGGTCGACGCCGAGCATGTCAATCTCTTCAACCCGAATTCGCTCTCGCTTCTCGTCGCGGCGCATGGCTTCGACGTGCTCGAGGCGACGACTCCGGGCCGCCTCGACGCCGAGTTCGTGCGCGAGGCAGCGCTCAAGGGCGACTTCGCGCCCGACCCGTTCTTGCGGCGGATCCTCATCGAGGAATGGGACCGTCTCGGCTGGCCCTTCCAGCAATTCCTCGCCGCGAGCGGCCTCTCCTCCCACATGTGGCTCGCGGCGCGGCGGCGGACGGTGGCGTCGTGACGAAGCGCCGCGACGAGGCGAGCGCGGCCGAGGCTGCCGTTCGCTCCTGCTACTCCACTTGGGCCGGAAGCTATTTCGCCGATTACTATGCGAGCCAAGCTGCTTATCCACCGGTTCATCAAAAGCTGATCGCCGATCTCGTCGCCGCGGCGGACGCCCGCACCTTGCTCGATGCCGGCTGCGGCCCGGCTTCGATGCTGCGCAGCCTCACCGGCACCGGCGCCGATCTCTTCGGCTTCGATCTGACACAAGAGATGGTCATCGAGGCGCGCCGCGTCATGGCGGAGCACGGCGTCGCGCCGGAGCGCATCTGGCAGGGCAGCGTCGCCGACCCCGCCGCCTTCCGCGCGCCGCAAGGCGGGCCGGCCGTGTTCGACGCGGCGATCTGCGTCGGCGTCCTGCCGCATGTGCCGGAGGCGCTCGACGACACGGTCATCGCCAATCTGCGCAATGCCGTCCGGCCGGGCGGCCTCGTCGCGATCGAAGCGCGCAATCAGCTTTTCGCGCTCTTCACGCTCAATCGCTACTCGCACGAATTCTTCCTCGGCGCGCTTGTCCGGCCGGAGTGCTTGCACGATGGTGCCGGCGCCGAGTCGGACGCGCTCGATGCGGCGCTCGCGATGATGAGCGAGCGATTCCGCACCGATCTGCCGCCGCGCCGCAAGGGTAGGGCGGGCGAGCCCGGATATGACGAGGTCCTATCGCGCACGCACAACCCGCTGGTCCTAAAGGAGCGCTTTGCCGGCGCCGGCTTCTCCGACGTGCAGCTTCTCTTCTATCACTATCATTGCCTGCCGCCGATGCTCGAAGCGGCGGTCCCGCAGCTCTTTCGCCGCCAAAGCCTTGCCATGGAGAACCCGACCGACTGGCGCGGCCATTTCATGGCGTCGGCTTTCATTCTCGCAGGGCGGCGGAATTGACAGCGGAACTTCGCGACGATGGTTGGGTCGCGCATTCGATCTGGGAGCATAGCGCGACGGTTCGCGAGCTCTATACGAAGCGCGCGCGCGGCGAGGCGGAAGAGATGATCTGCGCCGCGCAAGCGGCCGAGCTTCTGGCGCCGCTCGTCCAACCGGGCGACGCCTTGCTCGATGTCGGCTGCGGCAGCGGCTATTTCTTCCACTCGCTGAAGCGGCGCCGCATTCCCGCCGCCTATTACGGCATCGATGCCGCGCCCTCGCTCATCGCCATCGGCCGCCGCGAGCTGCCGCCGCATGGGCTTCCGGCCGAGCAGCTTCGCGTCCTGCGCATCGAGGATCTCGACGGCGCGTTCGATCACGTCCTCTGCATGAACGTCCTTTCCAACATCGACAATTTCCACCGTCCGCTCGAGCGGCTGCTCCGTGTCGCGCGCAAATCGCTGATCCTTCGCGAATCGGTGAAGGAGGTCGCGCTCTACGCCTATGTGCGCGACGCCTTCCTCGATCCCGGCGTCGATCTCCAGGTCTACGTCAACGCCTATGACGCGCGCGAGGTCGAGGATTTCATCGCTTCGCACGGCTTTCGCGTGCGGCGTGTCATCGACCGGCGCAGCGGCGGCGCGCCGGAGATGGTGATCGGGCACCCCCATTGGTGGACGTTTTTCCTCGCCGAACGGATCGCTGCGTAAGGGATGCCCATGTCGCGGATCGCCGGCATTTACGAGACAAGTGGGCGCGTCCTGACGGAGGGTCGTTGGCGCGATCTCGATGACAGTTTGCAACGCGGCCTCGGCGGTACCGGGCACGGTCACGGCGCTCGACTTGGCCCGGCCGGCTTGACCGCGCGCGCCAAGGCGCCGCCGCCGCTCGCCTCGGCGCAGCGATGCATCGCCGTCATCGACGGACGGATTCTGAACCGCGGCGTTTTGGATGCGGCCGAGAGCGATGCCGCGCTTCTCATCGAGCTTTATCGCCGCCACGGCTTCGCGGGCGCCCTGGAACGATTGATCGGCGATTTCGCGATTGCCCTTTACGACGAAGCGGCGAATCGCCTCTTCCTCGGCCGCGACCGCATCGGCGTCAAGCCGCTCTACACTGTCGAACGCCCCGATTTCTTCGCCTTCGCCTCGCGCCCTCGCGCCCTGCTCGGTTTGCCCGGTGTTCCGGGCGAGATCAACAAGCGCTTCGCCACGCTCTTTGCCGCGTCGCACTACCGCACCTTCGACAATGCGAGGGACCAGTCGCCCTATGCTGCGGTGAAGCAGATTCCTGCCGGCCACATGCTCGAGCTGCACGGCGGAGCAACGCGCGTCACGCGCTGGTGGGACCTCAGCGAGCAAGAGGAATGGCATGAGAGCGAGGCGATACTGGCCGAGCGGTATCGCGAGCTTCTCTATGACGCGGTGCGGCTGAGGGTTCGGGCCGCGAAACGCCCGGGTTTTACCCTCTCCGGAGGAATGGATTCCTCCTCAATCCTCGCCTCGGCCGTCGTCGTCACCGGCGCGAAGCAGCACGCCTATTCGAGCGTCTATGCCGACAAGACCTATGACGAGAGCGACGAGATCCGCGCAATGCTTGAGACCAAAGTCGAGACGTGGCATCCCGTTCCGCTCGGTGACGAGATCGACGTCTTCGGCCTCGTCGATGAGATGGTCGCGGCCCATGACGAGCCGGTCGCGACGGCGACCTGGCTCTCGCATTTCGTTCTGTGTCGGCAAGCCGCGGCGGATGGCATCGAGACTCTCTTCGGCGGCCTCGGCGGCGATGAGCTCAACGCCGGAGAATACGAGTATTTCATCTTCAACTTCGCCGATCTGCGCGCCGAAGGGCGCGAGGATGCGCTGCGCCATGAGATCGCTTGTTGGGCGCGGCATCACGATCACCCGATCTTCCGCAAGGACGCGGCGGCAGCCGAAGCGGGGTTGGAGCGGCTCACCGACCCCGCGCATCGCGGCCGCGTCCTCACCGACCGGGCGCGTCTCACCCGGTATTTTTCCGCGCTCGATCCCGGCTTCTACGACCTCGCCGCATTCGAGCCGATGCTCGACCATCCGTTCCAAAGCTGGCTCAAGAACCGTACCTACCAGGATATCTTCCGAGAGACGGCGCCTTGCTGCCTGCGCGCCGAGGACCGGCAATGCGCTGCCTTCGGCCTCGAGCATTTCGACCCGTTCTTCGACCATCGCCTCGTCGAATTCATGTTTCGCGTTCCCGGCGCGATGAAGATTCGCGACGGCGTGACGAAGCGTCTCTTGCGCGAGGCGATGCGCGGCGTTCTTCCGGAAGAGACTCGGGCGCGGATCAAGAAGACCGGGTGGAACGCTCCGGCGCATCGTTGGTTCTCTGGCCGCGGCCTCGAGCGCTTGCGCGATCTCGTCTCCTCGCGTCCCTTTCGCGAGCGCGGCATCTACGATCCCGCCGCCGTCACCCGCATCGTCGATCAGCACGCCGCGATCGTCGCATCGGGCGAACCGCGCGAGAGCCACATGATGTTCCTCTGGCAGCTCGTCAATCTTGAGACATGGCTAACCCAGCTCGGCGAGAGGAAGGCGGCGTGACGCGTACCGCGCTCTTCGTCTTCTCGATCGTCCACTATTACCGTGAGATGATGCCGGTCGCATGCCATTTCCGCGACCGCGGCTGGCATCTCCGGATCATCATCGGCTGGAGCGGCACCTCCGCAGACGCCGCGTCGCGCAATTGCGCCGCCGCCGGGCTGGAGCTCGTTCCGATCGACACCGCGTTCCTCATCGCCGGCGAGCATGAAGCGGTGGTGCCGTCGGAGACGGCGGCAACGGCGCTGGCACCAGCGGGGTCGATCCCGTTGCTGCGTCGCCTCATGATGATGGCCGACAGCGTGCGGCGGATCGCCCGCCTCAAATCCTATGCGCGGCGCCGCATCGACGAGATCAGCCCCGACATCGTCTTTGCCGGCCCCTACCATTCGCCTGATCTCTTGCACAACGGGATTGCCCTCGCGTGCCGAGAGCGCTGCATCCCCTATTGCTGCCTCCCGGCGTCCGCCTATGTCGGCGCACGCAACTCGATCCTGGCGCGGTTCAGCAACCGCAAGCTCGGCATGCAGATCGGCATCATCGACGCCGATTACGACCCTTTGAACGCGCTCATCGCGCGAATCTATCCGCGTTGGACGGCGCGCCGCGACGGCAAGACGATCTTCATGTGGGACCCGACCTTGATGCTTGCGGCGCGCTTCTCCGGCACATTGTCGCGCGATCCCTGGCAGAAGCCGTCGGACGCCTTCGACGTCGTCTATCTCTACTCGGATTTCTCGCGCGCGATGCTTCGCGACAGCGGATATGACGATGCGAAGCTCATCGTCTGCGGCATTCCGTTGCTCGACGGTCCACGGCGAGGTTTGCGCGATCCGGCCTATCGGCAGGCGATGTGGCGCGATCTCAAGCTTGGCGATGCCGCGGATTTCGTCCTCTTCAACGTCGAGCCGTCCGTCGAACACCGCTACGCCGGTGCCGAGGATCATTGGCGGCGTTTCCGCGGTCTCATGGCAGTGATGCAGCGCCTGACGCTTCCCGTGGTGCTGTCGCTCCATCCGCTCTGCCGGCTCGAGGATTACGAATTCGCCGAAGCCGAGTACGGCGTCACGATCGCGCGCAACTACAAGATCTTCGATCTCTACCCCTATTGCCGCATGGCGGTCAGCTTCGTCTGCTCGACCAACGTCGTCGCCGGCGAGTTCGGAAAGTCGCTCGTCGTCTATGATTTCTTCGGGATGACATCGGAGGATTCGCCGCGCAAGGATCTCTTCCGGCTGCCGAACGCGCGCTACGGCTATGACATCGGCGAGGTCGAGCGGCTGGTGGCGGCGGTGTTGTCGGCGAGCCCGGCGCGCGGCACCGCTGACGCGGCTTCCGTCCCTGGGGCGTGCGACATCGTGTTCGCCGATGCGACGCGGCGCATTCGGCACGTGCCGTCCGAGCGAGCCGGGGCTCTCCCGGCCGAACCTGCCGTTCGTCCCACCCACACGACATCGCTGTGAGCTGACCCATGAAGTCGTTTCCCTTTCTCATCGCCGAGATCGGCTCGGTCCATGACGGCTCCTACGGCAACGCCGTGAAGCTGATCGAGGCAGCGGCGGCGTGCGGCGCCGACGCCGTCAAATTCCAGACGCACATCGCCGAGGCGGAGACGCTCGCCGACGCGCCGGCACCCGCTTATTTCACAGGCGAGAAGCGGTTCGACTATTTTCGGCGGACTGGCTTTTCGGTCGAGCAATGGAAGGGATTGAAGGCGGCGTGCGCAGCGCAGGGGGTGGCCTTTCTGTCATCGCCCTTCAGCTCTGAAGCGGTCGATCTTCTGGAAGAGGTCGAGGTCGGCGCCTACAAGATTCCATCGGGCGAGGTCACGAATTTGCCGCTCCTCGATCGGGTCGCCGACACCGGAAAGCCAGTGCTTCTCTCGTCGGGAATGAGCTCGTGGACCGAGCTCGATGCCGCCATCGCGACCTTGCGCCGCGGCGGTCCCATCCTCATCCTGCAATGCAGCTCCGCCTATCCCTGCCTGCCCGAGCGCGTCGGCCTCAACGTCATCGCCGAAATGCGTCAGCGCTATGGCTTGGCGGTTGGCTTCTCCGACCACACGACCGGCCCCGCGGCGGCGCTTGCCGCGGTCGCGCTCGGCGCCGTCACCGTCGAGAAGCATCTGACCTTCTCGCGCCTCATGTACGGAAGCGACGCCGCCAATGCGATGGAGCCGGGCGATTTCGCCCTCCTTGCAAAGCATCTCAAGGAGATCCGCGCCATGCTCGCCCATCCGGTCGACAAGGGCGACCTCTCGCCCTATCGTGAGATGAAGCAGGTCTTCGAAAAGAGCATCGTCGCCGCGCGGCTTTTGCCCGAAGGCACGATCCTCGCCGCCGCCGATCTCGCCTTCAAGAAGCCGGGCGACGGCATCTCGGCGTCGCGCCATCGCGAGATCGTCGGCCGCCGCCTGCTGCGGACCCTCGATCGCGACCACAAGCTCAGCGAAACGGATTTCGCGTGAAAAAGATTTGCGTCGTCATCGGCTCAAGAGCCAATTACAGCAGCATCAAATCGGCGTTGCGGGCGATCGCCGCCCATCCTGAGCTTGAGCTGCAGCTCGTCGCCGGCGCTTCGGCGCTGCTCGACCGTTACGGTGCCGTCGTCGGCCTCATCGAGCGCGACGGCTTCGCGATCGCCGCCAAGGTGCACATGCTGATCGAGGGCGAGACGCCCGCGACCATGGCGAAATCGACCGGGCTTGGTTTGCTCGAGCTGCCGACCGTCTTCGCGACATTGACGCCCGATATCGTGCTCACCATCGGCGACCGCTTCGAGACGATGGCGACGACCTTGGCCGCCGCCTATATGAACATCCCGATCGCGCACACCATGGGCGGCGAGGTGTCCGGGACGATCGACGAAAGCATCCGCCACGCCGTCACCAAATTCGCGCATCTGCATTTTCCGGCGAGCGCCGGTGCGCGCGAGCGCATCATCCGTCTCGGCGAGCCGCCGGAGAGCGTCCACCTCGTCGGCTGTCCGCGCATCGATCTCGTCGCCGAGACGATCGAGGCGCGGGAGACGCCGCTCGACGACTCGATCTTCGATCTCGGCGTCGGCGACCGGCTCGATCTTGCGAAACCCTTCCTTCTCGTCTCGCAGCATCCGGTGACGACCGAATACGGCGAAGGCGAGAGCCAGGTGACGACGACGCTCGAAGCGGTGCGCGAGAGCCAATTGCCGGCGATCGTCCTCTGGCCCAACCCCGATGCCGGCTCCGAGGACATCGCCCGCGGCATCCGCAAGCTCCGCGAGCGCGGCCTTGCCCAGGGCATGCATTTCTTCAAGAATCTTCCGGTCGAAACCTATATCCGGCTGATGTGGCACACGGCGTGCCTCGTCGGCAATTCATCGAGCGGCGTGCGCGAGGGCGCTTATATCGGCACGCCGGTCGTCAATATCGGCTCGCGTCAGGCAGGACGCGAGCGCGGGCGCAATGTCGTCGACGTGCCGCATGATCGCAACGCGATCGCCGAGGCGTTGCGGCGGCAGAGCGCGCATGGGCGCTACGACAAGGATACGATCTACGGCGACGGAAAGGCGGGCGAGCGCATCGCCGAGGTGCTGGCAACAACCGGCACGATCGACGTGCAGAAGCGGATCACCTATTGAGGCACCTTCCATGATCCAGGATCTCCGCCAATTTGCCAATGAGCAGCGCTGGAACGCAATCTATTGGGATCGGCGGCGGCGTCATCGCCCGGCTCTGCCGACGCTGACACCGCAGGACGTGGCGCTCGTCAGTGGTCTCGAGCGCGACGGCGGCGTCGTCACCTCGCTCGATGCGCTGGGCGTGCCGGGAACCGAGGCGATGCTCGCCGAGGGTGACGCTCTCCACCGCGCGATCGCCGCGCGACCGCCGAGCGGCAAGGGCGGCTTCGGCATCACGGCCGAGGCGGATGAAATCGCTCGTCATCCCGCGCTCCTCGGCTGGGGTCTCGATGAGCGCCTCCTCGCGATCGCCGAGAATTACATCGGTCTTCCCGCCGTCTATCGTGGCCTTACCTTGCGCCGCGACATCGCCGGCGGCGCCAAAGTCGAGACACGGCTTCTCCATCGCGACAATGAAGACAACCGCATCCTCAAGATCATCGTCTATCTGAACGATGTCGATGCGCGCGGCGGCCCGTTCGAGTTCATTTCGCGCCGATTGACGCCCGCATCGTGGCGTCTGCCGCATGACGGTTCGCGCACGGCAGATGACGCGATGGCGCGGCTCGTTCCGCCGGAGCAATGGACCTGCTGCACCGGCGCGCGCGGCACGGCCGTCTTCACCGACACCTGCCGGGTTTATCATCGCGGCCGCGTCGCCGAGACCGAAGACCGTTTGACGCTATTCTTCTGCTACAACTCGGCGAGCCCGATGTCGCCGCAATGGTGCGCGCCGCTCTTCGATGTCGCGGGCTACCTTGCCGGGAATCCGACCCTGACGGCGGCACAACGCGCCGCGATCACGCCGCCCTATCGTTAGATGGCGGTGATCGGCCTCATCCCGGCGCGCGGCGGCTCGAAGGCCATTCCGCGCAAGAACATCGCGAAGCTCGGCGGGCGCCCGCTCCTGGCCCATACGGCGGAGGCTGCGCTGACGAGCCGGACGCTCGACCGTGTGCTGCTCTCGACCGACGATCTCGAGATCGCCGCGGCAGGGCGCGCGCTCGGTCTCGATGTGCCATTCCTGCGACCGCCGGAGATCGCCGGCGACGATACGCCGATGCTCGCCGTCCTCTTGCATGTGTTGGACCGGCTCGAAGGCGAAAGCGCCATCGCGATCGAGGCACTGGTCCTCCTCCAGCCGACCTCGCCCTTCCGCACCGCGCGGCATATCGACGAGGCGGTGGCGCTCTTTCGCGAGCGACACGCCGATTCCGTCGTCAGTGTCGTCGCGGTCCCGCACCAATTCACGCCGTTCTCGCTGCTGCGGATGGAGGAGGACCGCATCGCACCGTTCCTGCCGGCGGGACCGCAAACCTATTTGCGGCAGAACAAGGAGCGCCTCTGGGCGCGCAATGGACCGGCGGTGCTGGTGCTGCGCCCCTCGACGGTCCGCGCCGGACAACTCTATACCGAGCGCAGTTACGGCTATGCGATGGACCGGGAGTCCTCGCTCGATATCGACGGGCCCGAAGACCTCGCGCTCGCCGAGCTGCTGTTGAGCGCGCGCAGAGGCGTCGATGCGCCGTAGCGTCGCGCGCCTGCCGGTGATCGGCCCGGCGATCGTCGACCTGGCGCGCAGCCTGCGCGATCCCGCGACCGAGCGCGCGGTGCAGGCGGATTATCGCAAGACCGCGCAGGAGCTCGCCTGGCTGCGCGCGGCGATGCCGGAGCCGATGCCCATGGCGAAGCGGCTTCTCA
Source organism: Allostellaceae bacterium (assembly GCA_041488295.1). Lineage (GTDB taxonomy): Bacteria > Pseudomonadota > Alphaproteobacteria > ATCC43930 > CGMCC-115725 > URHD0088. The sequence continues at coordinate 140 of JBGPOZ010000004.1, read as the reverse complement.
TCGTCTCGCTCTCGGACATGGTCTATCAGCTGAAGCTCGAAGCAATGCTCGGCGCCGCGCTGCGGCTTCACGGCTGGCGGCCGGTGGTGCTCACCAACGCGCGGACGAACACTCGCGCCAAGCGCTATTTCGGCGCCTTC
>JBGPOZ010000003.1:0-59218 GCA_041488295.1 Allostellaceae bacterium | reverse complement strand
GGGTCGGCCCTTTGCGCCGAGAAGGAAGGTCAATTCAGGGGCAAGCACATCACCTGCCCCTATCATGGCTGGACCTACGATTTGCAGGGTCGCCTCGCCATCGTTCCCGCGCTCGGCATGGCCGACGATTTCGACCGGCGCCACTTCCCCCTCTACGACGTCGCCGTCACGGAATGGGGCAGCTTCGTCTTCGTCAACCTTTCCGGCGCCCGGACGACGCTCGAAGACGCCTTGCGGCCGAACAGCCAGCGCCTCGCCAACTGGCCGCTGGCAACGCTGGAGATCGGCCACGCCTTCCGGAAAACCATGGCGTGCAATTGGAAGGTCTTCTGGGAGAATTTCAGCGAGTGCTACCATTGCCCCGGAATTCACCCGGAGCTGAGCAGCCTGGTGCCGATCTACGGCCGCTCGATCATGAACCAATATGACGATCCCGATTGGACAGCCCATCGCGACGATCCGGATCCGAAGTTCCGTGGCGGCCTGCGCGACGGCGCGGTCACATGGTCCTTGGACGGGCAGACGCGCGGCGCGATCTTTCCCGGCCTGACCGAGGAAGAGCGCCGCGCCGGCTCACGCTTCGTCACCGCCTGGCCGACAATGTACGTCGTCGGGCATGTCGACTATGTGCGCATCGTTTCGATGCGGCCGCTGGGACCCGAAGAGACCGAGCTCACGGCCGAATGGCTGTTCCCGCCGGAGACGCTGTCGAACCCGGAGTTCGACTTGGAGAATGCCGTCGGCCTCGGTCGCCGCGTCGTCGAGCAGGACGGCGCCGCCTGTGAAATGAACCAGAAGGGCCTGCGCTCCCTCGCGCATCGGCAAGGTGTGCTGATGCCCCAGGAATATGCGGTTCGGGCCTTTCAGGATTGGGTTCGCCGCGGCCTCGCCGCGCGTTGATCGATGTTTCGACATGTCGCGTCCGACGTCGGGTAGCTTGGCGGGCCCATGAGCTTCACGACCATCACCGCCTGCGTCGATCAGCGAATCGGCATCTTGACGTTCGACCGGCCGAAGGTCCTGAACGCCTTCGATCCGACGCTCATCGAAGAGGTCGGGGTTGCCATGCGCGACTTCGAGCGCGACCCGTCCGTCGCCGCGATCGTCGTCGCCGGCAACGGCCGTGCCTTTTCCGCCGGGTTCGACATGAAGGCCTCCATCGGCCGCCCGCCCCTCGATGCCGCTCAGATGCGGCGGATGCTGGAAGACGATTTCGCCTTCATCATGCAGTTCTGGGATTGCGAGAAGCCGACGGTCGCCGCGGTCCATGGCTATTGTCTCGCCGGCGCCTTCGAGCTGGCGCTGGCCTGCGACATCACTGTTGCCGCCTCGGGGACCCGCTTCGGCGAACCGGAAGTGCGCTTTGGATCCGGCATCGTCGCCATGCTGCTGCCATGGATCGCAGGGCCGAAACATGCCAAGGAGCTCTTGCTCACTGGCAACGATCAGATCACGGCGGAACGTGCGCTGGAGATCGGCATTGTCAACTACGTCGTCCCGGCCGGCGAAGAAATGGGGAAGGCGATGGCGGTGGCGCATGACATCGCCGCCGCAGCCTCGGCCTCAGTGCGCCTGACGAAGCGGGCGATCAATCGGACCTACGAGATGATGGGGATGCGTCAGGCGCTCCTCGCCGCCCTCGAGACCGATATCCTTATTGAAATCGGTGGCGGACCCGAGCGCGAGGAATTCAATCGCATCCGCCGGGAGCAAGGGCTGAAGGCGGCTCTTGCTTGGCGCGATTCACGATTCGGCTGAGCTTTGCCACGCCGAAAGCCGCCTGGTTGGAATGACCAGCGCGTTGCGTTGCAACGGCTGATCCGGAACCTTTTGATCACCCGTCGCCGGGAAGCCCAGATGTCCGCCTAGACTGGGCACTGCGGATTGCGAGCGAGACCTCAGGCGCACCGGAGCCGCAGCTGCGCGGAGCGCAGAGCGCCTATGTGTAGTAGCCGACTGTATCGCCTTCCGTATCGACGCCGAGGCCATTGAGCAGCCGGTTCGAATAGTTGAAATAGGCACACACCTGATTGACCTCGAGAATCTCGCCGTCGTCGGCACCGGCCTCACGGCAGGTCTCGACATCGTCGCGTTTGATCGTGCCGGGCGAGCGCGTCAGCTTGCTTGCGTATCGGATCAGGGCGAGTTCCTTGCCGGCGAAGGCACGTTCCGGCTGCTCATCGCGCAAAGCCTCGAGAATCCGCGCGGCTCTCGCCTTGTCGCCGATCAGCTTTCGTGCGTTGGTCCAATGGTGGGAGAAGCTGTAATCGCAGCGGTTCAGCAGGCTCGTCACCACCGCCACGCATTCGAGGAACCACAGCGGCATCGTGTTGCTCGGGTGATGCAACACGCTCCGATACAAGACGACGTGGCCCTCCATCGTATGCGGGCGCAAGCTGTGGGCACGCATGACGTTGTCGACCGTGCCGTGCGGCGTTTTCACCTTCTCATACATTTCCTTCAGCGTGCCGGTCGCTTCCCCCACCGGCACCATGCGAATCCATGCGCCCATGCTCGCCTCCCCTTCTACAAGCTCGGCCGTGGCGGACATGCCCCGACGCCCCCTTCACCCAGCATACGAACACGCTCGCAAAACCTGTAGACTTGCTTCACTCTCGTTGCTCCGCGTTCGCGTGGTGCAAGGGATCATGACGCCGCCGACCGAACCGTACCGCCATCCCTATGGCGGCTATCATCGCATCCTCGCCGCAAGCGAGGATGTCGAGCTTACGCATGTCGGGCCGAGGACACCGTGCGGCGAGTACATGCGCCGGTACTGGCACCCGGTGGCGATGAGTTCGCAGGTCGGCGACGTGCCCATGGTGGTGAAGCTGCTCGGTGAGGAGCTCGTCCTGTTCCGCGACCTCAGCGAGCGGATCGGGCTCTTGCACAAACATTGCTGCCACCGCCGCGCCTCGCTCGAATACGGCATCCGTGCCGAGCGCGGGATCCGCTGCTGCTATCACGGCTGGCTCTTCGACGTCGACGGCCGCGTCCTCGAGACCCCGGGCGAGCCGGAGAGCAGCCGAATCCGCGAGATGACTTGGCAGGGCGCCTATCCCACTCTCGAATATAAGGGCCTGGTGTTCGCCTATCTGGGTCCGCCCGAGCACAAGCCGGAGTTTCCGGTCTTCGACACGTTCGAGCTGCCGGGCAACGAGCTCGTGCCGTACTCGATCGACTATCCCTGCAACTGGCTGCAGGTCGCTGAGAACCCGATGGACCCGTTCCACAGCGTCTTCCTGCACACTCGGGTGACGCGGGCGCATTTCAACCCGGCCTGGGGCGCGCTGCCGGTGGTCGAATGGCATAAGATGGATCACGGGGGCGGCATCTACCTCACCAACACCAGGCGCTGGGGCGAATATGTCTGGGCCCGCACCGCCGAGGTGGTAATGCCGAATTTTGCCCAGCCGCCGGACATCTACCAGGACCCCGACCGTGAGAAGTTCTTCCCACGCGTCGGCATCAGCAAGTGGACTGTGCCGACCGACAACGCGAGCTGCAAGATCATCGGTTGGCGGCACTTCAACGACACGCTCGACCTCGGCGGCAAGGGCGACCGCAGCAAGGTCGGGCTGAACAAGATCGACTTCCTTGGCCAGACCGGCGTCGAGCGGAGCTACGAGGAAGCGCAGCGCCTGCCGGGCGACTACGAGGCGCAGGTCGGCCAGGGACCGATCACCATCCATGCCGGCGAGACGCTCGGACGGACCGACACCGGTGTCGCCATGCTGCGCCGCATGCTGCGCCGCGGAATTCGCGCCGTCGAGTCAGGCAAGGACTTGCCGTCGTTGCCGCGTAACCAGGCGGGGCTCATCCCGACGATGGCCGGCGACGTCATCATCCGGCATCCGACCTCGAACAGCGACGATGTGGCAGTCCAGCGCGACATCGGCCGGCGCGTCGGTGAGGTGGTCGCGGCCACATGCGCCCTTCCCCACGGCGAGCGCCAGGGCGAGATCGAGCGCCGGATGCGCGCCATGCTCGACTAGCGGCGAGCGGTGCTGGCGCCAGGCAGGCGAGGCGGCAACAAACGGCTGGCCGCCGATCTCGGCCAGCTCGCGCTGCTGGCGGCCGGCATCGTCTGGCTGGTGCTGCACGGCGCCGGGGCGCTCGGATATAACTGGCAGTGGTATCGCGTCCCGCAATACATCGTCCACATCGTCGACGGGCAGCTCCTCTGGGGGCCGCTCGTCCGCGGCCTCGGGGTGACGCTGCAGATCAGCGTCTGGGGCCTCATCCTGACGCTCGCGATCGGCCTCGCGACGGCGCTGCTGCGCACCTCGCGCTCGTTCGCCGGGCGGGTTCTCGCCGGCTGCTACATCCAGGTCATCCGCAACACGCCGCTCCTGGTCCAGCTCTATCTCTTCTATTTCGTGTTGGCGCCGATCCTGGGCATCGGTCGCTTCTGGACAGGCATCCTCTGCCTTGCCGCCTTCGAGGGGTCGTTCGCCGCCGAGATTTTTCGCGCCGGCATAGAAGCAGTTCCCAAGGGCCAGTGGGAGGCGAGCGACAGCCTTGGGCTCGGCCGCTATACGCGGTTTCGCCGCGTGATCCTGCCGCAGGCGATCCAGCTCATGCTGCCGCCGCTGACTGGCCAAGCAGTGTCGCTGATCAAGGATTCGTCGATCGTCAGCGTCATTGCGGTCTTCGATTTGACGAACGAAGGCCGTAACATCATCTCGGACACGTTCATGAGCTTCGAGATCTGGTTCACCGTCGCGGCGATGTATCTCGTCCTGACGGTGAGCCTGTCCGTCGTCGCGAGCCGGCTCGAGCGCCGCGTTGCGCGCCACAAGCGTAGCTGAAGGGGAGGCAAGACCATGAAAGGCATTCATCGCATCGCACTGCTGACGTTGGCGATCATCATCGCGGCGTCGGCCGCGCCGCGCGCCCAGGACATTCGACAGCAACTCTCGACGAGCAGCGTGATCGAAGAGGTCAAGAAAAACGGCGTCCTGCGCATCGGACTCTCGACCTTCGTGCCCTGGTCGATGCGCGACAAGAAGGGAGACCTCATCGGCTTCGAGATCGACGTCGCCAACAAGGTGGCGGCCGACATGGGGGTCAAGACCGAGTTCGTCCCGACCGCCTGGGACGGCATCATCCCAGCCCTGCTGGCTGGCAAGTTCGACGTCATCATCAGCGGCATGTCGATCACGCCGCAGCGCAACCTCACGGTCAACTTCACCGTCCCCTACGCCCATTCGGGACAGCAGATGACCGCCAACAAGAAGCTTGCCGGCGGCTTCAAGTCGCTGGAGCAATTCAACGACCCTGCCGTCACGATCACCTGCCGGCGCGGGACCAGCACTTGCGTTGCCGCACAGAAGGTGTTCCCGAAAGTGACGCTGCGCCAGTTCGACGACGAGGCGCAATGCCTGCAGGAGGTGCTCAACGGCAACGCCCACGCGGTCATCACCAGCGCACCCAAGCCGAAGCTGTGGACCCTCGACCACCCGGATACGCTGTTCATGCCGAGCGAGGAGAACCTCACCAAGTCGGACGAGGCGTTTGCCGTGCGCAAGGGCGATCCGGATGCGGTCAACTTTTTCGACAACTGGATCCTGTTCAACACGAGCAACGGCTGGCTCCAGGAGCGCCACGACTACTGGTTCAAGGGCAACGACTGGAAGGACCAGGTCGCGAGCAACTGAGACGTCCGACAGGCCGCCCGACGGCAGGCGCGGGCGGCGGCCGGGACGAGACGTGGGGGAGGATGATGGCGCAGCACTATCGAAGGATCGCCGAAATTGCGCCGCGCCCTCCCTCACCCTGAATCGGCGCCGGGGCCGCAGCCGGCGACGCTGCGGTTCTCCTGGCTCGACGGCCTCGTCTTCGCGGCGGTCGCCGGGTTCATGGCGTTCATCGCCTACCGGGTCGAAGGCGTTCTCAACTATCATTGGCACTGGTCGCGGGTGGTTGCCTATCTCGTGCGTTGGGACGAGCAGCGCGGCGTCTGGACCGCCAATCTGCTGCTGCAGGGCTTCTTCACGACGATACGGCTCGCGGTGTGGGGTATCTTCTGGGCCGCCCTCGTCGGGCTCGTCATGGGCATATCGCGCACAAGCCGCGCGTTGCTGCCGCGGCTTGTCGCGCTCCTCTATGTCGGGCTCGTGCGCAACACGCCGCCGCTCGTCTTCATCTTCATCTTCTATTTTTTCATCAGCAGCCAGCTGGTGCCGTTGCTTGGCCTCGAGAGATTCGTCGCGAATGCCTCGCCGGCCATGGCCGCGATGATCTGGGTGCTCTGCGGCGATCCCAAGCTGTTCGTCAATTTCGTGACCGGCCTCATATGCCTCGCCTTGTTCGAGGGCGCCTACGTCACGGAGATCGTGCGCGCCGGCATCGAGTCGATCGAGAAAGGGCAGTGGGAGGCCGGGCGCAGCCTCGGCCTGTCGCATCTCCGGCTGCTGCGCCTCGTCGTCCTGCCGCAGGCCTTCCGGCGTATCCTGCCGCCGCTCGCCGGGCAATTCGTCAGCCTGATCAAGACCTCCTCGATCGTCTCGTTGATCTCGATCCAGGAGCTCACGTTCTCGGCCGGCGAGGTCGCGGTGACGACCGGCGGGGTGTTTGAGGTCTGGCTGATCGCTGCCGGCATGTATCTCGCGATCTGCTATCCCTGCTCTGTCATCTTCGCCCGCCTCGAGCGCCGGCTCAGCCCTCTCGGCGGTAGCTGAACGACTTGTCGAGGCGGGAGACGATGTAGTCGCCGCAGGTCACCGGCGGGTAGAGCGCCGGGCCGTCCGGCCGCAGCTCGCTCGGATCGATCACGGTATCGAAGGCCGGATCGAAGAAGACGCCGACCGAGTAGCGCGCCCGCCCCGAGGAGTTGACGACCCGGTGCGGCGTCGAGACGAAGCGGTCGTTGGTCCAGCGCGCCATCAGATCGCCGACATTGACGACGAAGCTGCCGGCGATCGGTGGCGCCGTCACCCAGTCGCCGGAGCGCGTGCGGACCTGCAATCCGCCGGTGTCGTCCTGGCTCAGCAGCGTCAGTCCGCCATAGTCGGTATGCGGCGCGACGCCGAATTGCTCGCTGCCGCTCTCGGGCGGCTGCGGCGGATAGTAGATGAGCGAGCAGCGGGCGAGCGGCTTGGCGAACCGCTCCCGGAAGAAATCCGGATCGAGGCCGAGGCTGACCGCGAACCCGCGCAAGAGGCTGCGCCCGCAATCCATGACCGCCGACGAATAGGCCGTCAGCGTCGGGGCGAGATCAGGCAGGGCGGCCGGCCACTGGTTCGGACCCATGAGCGGCCTGCCGGCTGCGACATCGGGATCGTCGGGGTCGAGCTCCGGACCCCAGATGAAGCTCTCCTTGAGATCGACGCGCGCCTGCTCGTACATGCGCGCCGCGCCGACCGCAAGAAAGCCGCGGTGCAGCGCGTTGATGCGGACGCTCTGCTTCACCTCCGGCGGCAACCCGAAGAAGCGTTGCGAAAGCGCGTAGACGCGCTCGGTGAGCGGCTGCGGCACCGCGTGATTTCGCACGTAGAAGAACCCAATATGCTCGGCAGCGTCCAGCAAGGCCCGAGCGGTCGCGGCGATCGCGGTGCGATCGTCGCCGCCTAGCGGCGCCATGTCGATGACCGGAATGGCCGAAGCGTCGGTCAATGTTGCAGAAGCGTAGCTCACAGCCTGGTCCCTTTCACCGCGCACGCCTCACAACGCTATATTTTCGACTAACCAAGGCATCTCGTCGATGTCCATGTTGCAGACGCAGGAACTCTGCGCCCAATCGCCGCCTGGTCCGGGTGCCGGACGAGTGGTCGCCGTCCGTCGAGGGCTCTCCTCTATTTTCTCGGGCACTGACAGGTCGCGCTGCGCGGCGCGCCCTGATCGAGATGATCCGCACGGCCCGCCGCTCCCGCATGATCGCGGAAAGAGCGGCGCCGCGACGTTGCCCCATACCGATTTGCTTATGAGTCCGCCAGCGGGTTCAGCGCTGTGCCGTAGTGGTCGGCAACCTGCATTCCAAAAGGCGTTGGAAGAATACAGGGCGCGCGGGGATGGACCGCCGTCAGGGCTAGGCGGCGCGCCATGAAACGCTTGCCGTAGCACAGCATGTGCTCGGGCGAATGCGTCATGAAGTGAAGCAGCGGTAGGATCGCGCGGTGGATACGTTCGGCCTCGATCTCGCCCGCCGTCGTTCCCGTGCGCATCGACTCGTACAAGCTGACCTGGAGGTCGATACAATCCGGCGCCGGCACGCAGCCGACGCAGCCGGCGCGCAGGCTCATCGGCAATTCCTTTCCGGCGAGGCCGCAAAAGACGTCGAAAGCGCCGTCAGTTTCTTCGATCGTGCGCTGGACCGCGGTGACCGGCCCTTCGCCCTTGAGAAGCCAGACATTGCCGTGGTTGCGGTTGAGCGTCTTCAGCCCGGCATTGGTCAACCAGACATCGAGATTGACGGGGTTGTTCTGGATCGCGACCGGCACCGACACCTTCTCCGCGACGGCCCCGAAGAAGCGCACCAGCTCGGCTTCGGGCACACCCTTGACCGGCGGAGGCTGCAGGATGACCCAGGCGGTCTTGGCGGCTTCCGCCGCTTTTGCAAAGGCGATCTGACCGGCGATGCTGGGCTCGGGCACGGTGACGGCGAGCGGGACTCGGCCGGCAACGTCTTCGGCGACGCATTCCAGCAGCGAAAGGCGCTCGCGCAAATCCATCTTGTTGTATTCGCCGACGATGCCGAGGATGGCGATACCATGTGCGCCCGCCTTGATGCAGGCGTCGACCTGACGGCGCATCGCGCCGCGATCGATGCCGCCGTCGGCATCGAAGAAGGTGTACAGCATCGGATAGACGCCGTGGAATTTGCCCTTTGCCATGGCTCCTCGCCCTTTGCGTCAGTCGACAGGTCGCCTCAGCCGACCCGGAAATGCGCGATCAGGTCCTCGGGCAGTTCGATGCCCATGCCCGGCGCCGTCGGCGGCCCGATCACGCCGTTGATCACGGGTAGCCCCAGACGCTGAATTTCCCGCCGGAGCGGCGAGGGATAAATATCCGCGGGGGCGTATTCGATGAGCGGCGAGATCGGCGACCAGAGCGCGAAATGCACGCTCGCCGCGCCCAGAATCTGGGTCGACCAATTGCCCGGAATGACGAGCACGCCGCGCGGCTCCGCGTGTTCGACCACGCGCTTGGCCTCGGACAGGCCGCCAACCGTTGTCATGTAGGGTTGCACCACGTGGAGGCCGCCGTGGTCGATCAAATGGAAGAACTCCCAGCGCGACACTGTGTGCTCGCCCGCCGCGATGCGAATCGAGGCGCGCGACGTCAACGTTCTGTACGCCTCCACCGAGTCGGCGGGAAACGGCGTCTCGAAGAAGTAAATGTCATGCTCCTTCACCCGATCGAGAACGTCGAGCGCGGCGCCGACGTCGTTCCACAGCATGCCGACATCGATGCACAGGATCCCCGACGGGCCAAGCTTCTCCCGGGCGCGGCGCGCCAGCTCGACGATGGTTTCGCGCGGCGCGCGCATGGGCTCGATCTTCATGCCGCGAAAGCCGACCGATTGCAGATGCTCCAAACGCTCGATCTGCTGGCGTAGCACGGTCTCGCGGTCCCAGGCATCCGACACGATCGTGCAATACGGGATCACGGAGCGCCGCCCTTTCGCCTCTTCCAGCGCTTGGTGGTTCGCCTGCTCGGCGCCGCCCAGGAGCTGCCAGACCGGCCGGCCCAGCGCCTTGCCGAAGATGTCCCATAGGGCGACGTCGACGGCGCCGATGCAGATCATCTGCCACCCCCGGCGGTTGCTGTGCAGCACCGTATTGTACAGGCGCTTCCACAGACGCTCTGGCGGCATGGGGTCCTCGGCGACCAGGTGCCGCCCGAGGAAAGAATCGGGGCCGTCCAGCACGGCCTTGGCCACGCCGGCCGGCACCGAGAATATCTCGGACAACCCGGTGATCCCCTCATCGGTATGGATGCGCAAGCAGGCGAGCTCACGAATGCGCGGCGGCCAAGCGCCGCGCGAGGGGAGCTGGTAGCTGTCCTCGCCTGGCCCGGGCGGCGGATCGGCAAGGACGAATATCTCGGTCGATACGATCTTCATGGCCTCAAATTCCTCCGCTGCGTCTCCGTCAGGCTCGGGAATGCCGGCGCCGCCAGTCGACCAGCTGATGCACCCCGAGAACGCCGAGCGTGATGGTCAGCATGACGGTGCCAATGGCATTCACCTCGGGGGTCAGCTCCCACTGGAGCATTGAAAAGACAAGGACCGGCAAGGGTTGCTCGCGCGTCGTCGACCAGAACATCGAGCCCACGACCTCATCGAAGCTGACCTTGAAGGCGATCAGCGCGGCCCCGACGATGGCCGGCAGCATCAGCGGCAGCGTCACCTCCCAGAAGGTGCGTGACGGCGCAGCGCCGAGATTGGCCGCCGCCTCCTCGAGCGACCGGTCGAAGCCGTAGAGCCGCGCACTCACGATCGAGATCGCATAGGGCAGGATCAGCACGGAATGGCCGATCACCAGCGCGACATAGCCGCGCGGAATGCGCAGCAGCACGAACAGTATCAGGAGCGCGACGGCGACGACGATCTCGGGCACCACGATCGGCGCGTAGACCGCGGCCTGGATCATCGCCTTACCGCGCATCAGCCCCCGCACCAGTCCAAAGGCCGCCATGGTGCCGAGCGCCACGGCGAGGGTTGACGACAGAATGCCGATCTGGACGCTGAACCACAGCGCGCGCAGCGCCTGCTCGTTTTCGGCCAGGCGGCGATACCAGCGCAGCGTGAAGTGGTCGAAGGCGATGACGCTGACATTCTCGCTGAAGCTCAGCAGGACGACCGCGACAATCGGCAGGAACAGGAACACGTACACGGAAGCAACCACCAGGCGCAGCGTCAGCGACCGGCGCGGGCCTCGCCGCCGAGCGGCGCCGCCGCTCATCGGGCGCTGCCCCACAGACGCTCGAGCCCGATCAACCGGTTGAATGCCGCCAACAACACCAGCACTAGGCCGAGCATCACCATCGAGAGGGCTGCGCCGAATGGCCAGTCGAAGGCTTCCATGAATTGGGACTGGATGAGGTTCGCGATCATGAGCGTGCGCTCGGAGCCGAGCAGGACCGGCGTGATGTAAGAGCCGAAGCCGAGGATGAAGGTGAGCAGCGCGCCGGCGGCAACGCCGGGCAGGCTGAGCGGCAGGACAACCTCCCAGAAGGCGAAGAGCGGCGACGAGCCGAGATTGGCCGCGGCTTCGATCAGCCGTCGGTCCAGCTTCTCCAGGGTCGCGTAGATCGGCATCACCATGAACGGGATCAGGACATGCACCAGCCCGATCACCACCGCGACCTCGTTGTAGAGGAGCTTGAGCGGCCGCTCGATCAGTCCGATCCGCAGCAGCACCCGGTTCAGCACGCCGCTTTCCGCCAGGATCGCAACCCAGGCGAAGTTCTTGACCAGGATGCTGCACCACCAGGGCACGATCAGCAGGACAAACAGCGCGATCCGCCAGCGCGTGGCGACGAGGGCGAGGTAGTAGGCGACGGGGTAGGAGATCAGCAGCGTCGCGACGGTGACCACGGTCGCGATCCGGAGCGAGCGTATGGCGGCCCAGAGATAGAGGTCGGATTCGGCGATGCGTGCATAGTTCGCAAGCGAACTAGCGAAGGCGACGCCACCACCGGAAGTGCGAATCGCCAGGCTGTAGGCGAAGACGGTGATCATCGGGACGAGGAAGAAGACGGCCAGCCATGCGAGCGGTGGCGTCAGAGCAGCCCAGCCCTTTCTCGGCGCGGCGCGCGACCTCATGGCAACCGACCTCCGGACGGAGCGTCGCTCGATGCGTAGACAAGCCCGTCCTCGCCGGCCCAGCCGAAATGCACGGTTGCTGATTGGCGGGCCCAGGCGGGCGGCATGCCGGCGACATCGGCGATGATCACCTGATCGCAACCCTCGGCCTTCACATAGAGGCGGCTGGTCGCGCCGAGGAAGGAGCGCTCGACGATCTCGCCGGCGAACCACGCGCCTTCACCGTCCGGCCGGTCGGCGAGGCGGATGCGCTCGGCGCGCACGAGCAGCATGACCGCGTCGCCCTGGTGTACCGGTTTGGCAGCGTCCACCAGCCGCGCTGCCGCGGTGGAGGTCAGGCCGTCGATACGCACGCGCAGATATCCCGCCGGCAGGGTTTCCGTGACCGTGGCGGGGAGCAGGTTGGACTCGCCGATGAAGTCGCCGACGAAGGCCGAACTCGGGGCGCGGTAGATTTCCTCGGGACGACCGGCCTGCTCGATGCGGCCGCGATTGAGCACGACGACCTTGTCGGACATCGACATGGCCTCTTCCTGATCGTGGGTGACGTATATCGTCGTGATGCCGGTGGTCCGCTGCAGGCGCTTCAGCTCGTAGCGCATGGCTTTGCGCAGCTTGAGATCGAGCGCGCCGAGCGGCTCGTCGAGGAGCAGCACCTCCGGCTTCAGCACCAGCGCGCGGGCCAGCGCGACGCGCTGTTGCTGCCCGCCGGAGAGCTGTTGCGGATGCCGGTCCTCGAGACCCTCGAGACCGACCATGCCGAGCGCGGCGCGCGCCCAGCCGGCGATTTCGGCGGGCGAGCCCATCTTGCGCATGCGCAGCCCGAAAAGCACGTTCTGCAGAACCGTGCGATGGGGAAACAGGGCGTAACCCTGGAACACCATGGCGAGATTGCGCCGGTGGGCGGGCTGGTCGAGGCAGCTCCGCCCGGAGATGCGCACGTCGCCCTCATCCGGGAATTCGAAGCCGGCGATCGTGCGCAGCAGCGTCGTCTTGCCGCAGCCGGACGGTCCGAGCAAAGTGCAGAACTCGCCTCGCTCCACGGTGAACGACACATCTTCGACCGCAACTATCCGGCCGAATCGCTTGGTCACGCCGGCGAGCTCGACGATGGCGTTGCCGGTCATGCTGCGCAACCGGTGACGGGACCGCAACCGAGCGCCGGGCGCGGCGGCACGGCCACGCCAGGCGATGCCATCGTCAGGATGACATGATCTCCTTCACCTTGTCGTTCCAGCGTCCGACATTGGTGTCCCAATAGACCGGATCGGCGAGCGTCGCGCCCTTGAATTCGCCGGTCGGATCGTAATCGGGAATCGTGTCCTTGATCGCCTCGGTCGGCTGGACGTTGCGGGTGCCGACCGCGAAGCCGAAGGCGAGCGAAGCGGCCGTCGCGATCTCGGGCCGGTAGAAGAAGTCGATGAATTTCTCAGCCGTCAGGCGGTTGCGCGAGCCCTTTGAAATCAGGAGCAGGTCGGCATTGAGGTGCCAGCCCTCCTTGGGCAGAACGAAGCGGACGTCGAGCCCGCGGCGCTTGAGCGCAACGGTGCGGCCGCCGTTGAACGGCGAGATCCAGATCGTGTCGTTGACAAACAGCTCCTGCCCCTCGGCCAGGTTGCTGTAATAGCGGCCGACCACCTGGCGCTGCTCGCGCAGGGCCTTCCAGATTGCGTCGAGATCCTTGAAGTTGTTCATGTCCTGGCCGGTGTAGAAGCCGGCGTTGAGCATCATCCACTGGGTGACGCTGAAGACGCCGAGCTTGCCCTTGAACTCGGGGTTCCACAGGTCGGCGACGCTGTTGATCTCGCGCTTGATCTGCTTGGTGTTGTAGGTGATGCCGCGCGCCACGTATTGCCCAGGCGCCCCGTGGAGGTCCGGGCCGGGGTCCCAGGCCACCGGATGCTCGAGCTTGTTGAAGATCGGCAACACCGTTTTGAGATTGGGAATGTTGTCCACCCGCAGCGGCTCGACCAGCCCCTGCGAGATTGCGGAGTATGAGAACGACAGATCGTTGAAGCACAGGTCGATATCCGGCGTTCCGCCCATCGTCGCGGCGCGCAGCTTGGTCAGCATCTCGGCTTGGTTGCCGGTGACGCCCATGGTCACGCGCACGCCGAACTCCTTCTGGAACGGCTCGACGACGGTCGCCCGCACGGCGTCGGCGAAGGACCCGCCCCAGGTCGTGACAACCAGCTCGTTGGTCATCTTGTCCTGAGCCAACAGCTCGTGGGGCACGAAGAAATTGACGGCGCTGAACCCAGCGAGCGCACCGCCTGCTCGCAAAACCCCGCGTCGCGAGATGCGCCGCCCCGCGGGGCGGTCGATCCGTTTCGTCGACATGATTGCTCTCCCCTCGTGGTTTGCGCCGCCCGCCCGCCGAAATCCGCCTATTGGGACAGCCATCCGAAACCATGGAAATGCTATCGACCCTCGCTCCGGCTCGTCAAGCGAAACGACCGTGAATCAAGGCGTTATCCGTCATTGCGGACTTGTGCCGAAAATTGAGGAATGAGACAGTCTTACCCGGCTAAAGGGAGCGGACGCATGCGCATCGCGACCATCAGGGCCTGCCCGATCAAATTCGACCAGGGCGATTTCTTTGGCGGCAGGGGCCAGGACGCGCCCGACGCGATGGCGCCTCCCTATCTGGTGCAGCCGGGCTGGCGCGGCATCTATTCCTCGCGCATCGAGACCATGATCGTACGCATCGAGACCGCTGACGGCATCGTCGGATACGGGGAGGGGCAGTCGCCGATTGCGCCGGAGGTGAGCGCATCGATCGTCCGTCACGTGCTCGCGCCGGTCTTGCTCGGCCGTGATCCGCGCGCCGCCAGGGTCCTGCGCCGTGAGATGTACGATTTGATGAATCTGCGCGGCCATACCGGCGGATTCATGCTCGATGCGATCGCCGCGGTCGATTCGGCGCTGTGGGACATCGCGGGCAAGGCCGCCGGCCTGCCCGTTCACGCGCTGCTCGGCGGGCCGTGCCGCACCGAGGTACCGGTCTACGTCTCGGGAATTCGCGGTGAAACGGTCGCCGACAAGGTCGCCGCCATGCGCGGCTTTCTCGACCGAGGCTTCGCCGACTTCAAGCTCTTCGGCGGTTTCGGCGTCGCGGAGGATGCCAGGATTGTCGAGGCGCTGATCGCCGGTTGCGGCGGCAGGGCGCGTGTCGCCGTCGACACCCTGTGGAAATACGACATCAATGACGCAATGCGGTTGGGTCGCCGGCTGGAGAAGGCCGGGGCGATGTGGTACGAGGCGCCAATCGAGCCGGAAGATGCGCGCGGCAATGCGGAGCTGGCGCGGTCACTCGATCTGCCTGTCGCCAACGGCGAGACGTTGCGCACGCGCCTCGAGTTCCTGCCCTGGCTCGAGCTGCGCGCGCTCGACATCGCTCAGCCCGACATCGGCCGCTGCGGCATCACCGAGGGGTTGGCGATCATCGATCTCGCCGAAGCCTTCCACATCCCCGTTGCGCTGCATATCGGCATGGCATCGCCGGTCATGATCGCGGCGACGCTGCAGGTCGCCGCCGCCTCACCCCAGGTCGACATGGTCGAATTTCAACCGGTGGTGCTGGAAGCGGCAAACCGGCTGCTCAAGAAACCGATCCATTGCGAGGGCGGGCGTATGCGCGTGCCGGAAGGGCCCGGGCTCGGAATCGAAATCGACGAGGCCGCCTTGCAGCGTCTCACGGTCGGGTGACGGCGCCGTGTTGCCTCAACGTCCGGCGCCGAACCGCCGCGTCAGCTCATGGGCGCTGCGCTTGACCGCGGCAGCGAGCGCCTGGATGCGGCGCTCGCTCAGGCCCACCTCGTAGGCGACGATGGTCATGGCCGCCACGCACCTGCCGGCGCCATCGAAGACCGGCGCGGCGATCATCACGACGTGGTCATGCACTTGGCTTCGTTTGACGGCATGGCCCTGGACGCGGAAGCGCCTGATGTCGCGGATGACCTCGTTGACCTCGGTCGGGGCCCGCCCGGTCGGCGAGGTGCGGATTGTCGCGGGCAGGCGCAGGCGCAGCTCGGCGTCGGTCAGATCGGAGATGAGCAAGCAGCCCGAGGCCGACCAGTTGATCGGGGTGCGCATACCGACCGGAAAGACGATGTTGATCCGGCTGTGTCCCTCCTCGCGCAGCACGACCAGGTTGGCGTCGTGATCAAGGACCGAGAGCTGCACGATCTCGCCGACCTCATCGCGCAGGGCCGCGATCACTGGCCGCGCCTCGCGCAGCAACAGCGAGTGCCTCTCGTGGCCGAGACCGAGACGGTAGAGTTGCCGGCCGAGCGTGTAGCCGCTTGCGTCAGCGTCGGCCGCCAAGTAGCCGCGCTGCACCAGCAAGGTGACGAGATCGTAGACCGAGCTGCGCGGCAGGTGAAGCTCTCGGATGATTTCGTTGACCGTGATCGGCTCGCGCCGGTCGAGCACCAGCTCGAGCACGTCGAGGCCGCGCCCCAGGCTGCGCACCCTCGTCGCCTTGGCCTGGCCGACATTGCGTCCTACCGCTCGTTGGCGCGGCACCCGGCCCGACACGGCCAGCTCAATGTCCTGACCTGCCGGGATTTCGTCCCCGCCAGCCCATCCGACGGCGGCCGCCACCCATGCGGGTTGATCTCCCCGTGACGACGCGGCGATCGCACGACCGCGCGCGCGTCCAGCCGGAAGCGGCCTCCCGTAGTGTCGCTCGTGCCATTGCCATCCTCGATCATCTCCACCGCGCCGGACCGTCGGTCAGCGTTGCCGAGCTGTGTCGGGCGTTGCGCATTCCGCGATCGTCTGCATATCAGATCATCCAGCCGCTTGTCGCGGGAGGGCTGGTCGAACGCACGGCGACGGCGGGCGGCATCGCGCTCGGTCGCCGGCTTTACGAATTCGGCTTGGCCTATGGCGAGCGCAGCCTTCTGCTGCAGGAGGCGCGGCCGGTCCTGAATGTTCTGCGCGACGAGACCGGCGAGACCGCGCAACTCGCCGTGCTCGACCACGATGAGGTGCTAATCGTGCTCAAGGCCGAGGGTCACGAACCGATCCATGTCGCCACGCGCCTGGGGCTGCGCATGAAGGTCAACTGGTCGGCTGCCGGGCGGCTGCTGCTGTCGGATTTGAGCGCCACCGAGCTTCGATTGCGGCTGCCCGACCTCGTCGCGCCATCGCCGTCGGGCAAGGCGACCACTGACGTGGCCAAGCTGGTCCGCGAGATCGCGGTCGCACGCAAGAACGGCGTTGCAATCCAGCTGAACCAATCAATTCAGAATATCGGCGCGGTGGCGGCGCCGATCATCGATGAAGCTGGCCGCTGCATCGCCGCCCTCGGCATCGTGGTTCCGGTCCATCGCCTGCGCGGCGCCCGGCGCCCGGCGCTTGCCCGCACCCTAATCGGTGCGGCGCGCCAGATTTCCGAGCGTTTGGCGCATCCGGCCTGAGCGGAATCCATCTCGTCAGGGCACCGCCTGGCGCGGCGGCGCGTCCGCGCCGTCAAAGAATCGGGATTTGAGCTTGCGCTGATTTTCGTAGATCG
The DNA here is from genome assembly GCA_041488295.1 of Allostellaceae bacterium. Lineage (GTDB taxonomy): Bacteria > Pseudomonadota > Alphaproteobacteria > ATCC43930 > CGMCC-115725 > URHD0088. The sequence continues at coordinate 41,927 of JBGPOZ010000003.1, read as the reverse complement.
ACCCGGCATTCTCCGCCGGCGGCAGCGGCAGGCGGACTGGGATGTGCGCGAGGCGTGGCGTCAGCGTCTCCTCGCCCGACACCAGCAGAGAGGTCCAGAATTCCCAGTCGCCGGGCGCGCGGATCAGCGGCCACGCATCCGCCGCCCGATACTGATGCAGTAGGAAGCGGCGCGGCCGCTTCGACCGGTTGGTGGCGGAGCCGTGGACCAGCCGAACATGATGGACGGTGATCGTACCGGCTCGGCCAATGCACGGCACCGCCTTGGATAGGTCGAGATTGCTCAAGCCGGCATCGAAAGCGCCGCAGAACCGGCCGTCGGCGTGATGATCGTGAACGGGCCCGGTGTGGCTGCCCGGCAAGACGAGCATCGGGCCATTGTCGAGGTCGACATCGTCGATCATGATCCCGACTGCAGCGAGATCGTCATTGGTGTGGGGATAGAAGGCCCAATCCTGGTGCCATTCGACCGGCGAGCCGAACCCGCCCGATTTCATATTGAGCTTCGACTGATCGAAGCGAATGTCGGGGCCCCAGAGCGCCCGCAGCACGGCGATGATGCCGGGATGCCGGACCATGGCGGCGTAGACGGGGTGCCAGCGATGGGGCGACACGATCCGGCGCAGGCGCGGCTCTGCCGGCGTATGCCCATCCTCCAGATCAAACATCTCCGTATGCGCTGTAACGGCGCGGGATCGCTCGACGAATTGGTCAGTGACGCGTCGGAGATCGTCGACTTCAGCAGGTGTCAGCACGTCCGGCACGATCAGAAAGCCCTGCCGCTGGTAGGTTTCGACGTCGTCCGATCCGATCGTGATCATCCTGTGCCCTTTCCGACCATGCACGGCCCGTCCGATGTTCGCTCGCCCGCCTTGCGGGGACAATATTCGAGAGTGCGCCACGATAGTAGCCACGAAGAGAGCCGGCACAAATCGGCGGAGGTCAATTCCGTGGCATCCTTGCCGATCGCTCTCCACCCATGATACCGCCTGGGTCCAATATTACGGGAGCGGTCGAGCAGGGCCGCAATAGCACTCAGGGAACGGGACAGTCGTCTCATGGCCATGACAGTGCGACAACTTCATCCGCTCTTCATGGGAGAAGTGACCGGGGTCGACCTGCGCCAGCCGCTCAGTCGGGAGACGGTCGGTGAGCTAGTGGCAGCGCTCGATCGCTATGCCGTCCTCATGTTTCCTGGCCAAGAGATCGACGACGAGCAGCAACTCGCATTCGGCCGCCTGTTCGGACCGCTCGAGACCGCCACGTTTGCGGTCTTGAAGGATCGCAACCACCAGCGGCGACATCGAGGGATCAACTACGTCTCAAACCTCGATGAAGAAGGCCGCCTATTGCCTGACGACAACCGCGTCCGGATGTACCAGCTGGCGAACCGGCTATGGCACACCGACAGCTCCTTCAAGAAGATCGCCGGAAAATACTCGCTCCTGCATGCCCGCATCGTTCCGCCGGAGGGCGGCGAAACCGAGTTTGCTGACCTCCGGGCAGCCTATGATGCGCTGCCGCAGGCGACGAAATCGAAGCTTGAGGGCCTCGCCGCCGCGCACTCGCTGCTCCATTCGAACAGGCAGCTGGGTTTACCCGACTTCTCCGCGGAGGAACAGGCTGCGATGCCGCCAGCGCAACGGCCGTTGGTTCATCTGCATCCGGGTTCGAAACGGAAGACGCTTTATCTGGCGTCCCATGCCTCGCATATCGTCGGCTGGCCAGTTCCTGAGGGTCGAGTCCTGCTGAACGACCTGATCGAGTTCGCAACGCAACGCGAGTTCGTCTATCGGCATAGCTGGCAACGCGGCGATTTGGTTATGTGGGACAATCGCTGCACGATGCACCGAGTCCGGCCGTACGACGAAGCGAGCTACCGTCGCGACTTGCGACGCGTGATGGTTCAGGACATGGCGCAGAGCCTCTAGGAAGATTCCGAACTCCGACTACACGGATGTGCGGAACCGGTGTTGCCAATAGCGGACGATCGATGACGTACTACGCCGCGAGCGCACGGCTGGCCGTCACCGCGGCGATCGGCGCCATCGCGCTCCGCATCGCTGCTGCGGCGCTCCGGGGTGGCGCGTTGGGCGAACGGGCAGGGCGAGGACCACCGGAGACGGGGTCGTTCACGACTCGGCCAAGCTCCCTCTTGCCTCTCGACTTTGCCCCGCTTCGGCGGCGCCCTCTACTTATCCCCAGGTTCCTCGTATTGCGAGACCGGATTCGGTTTGGCCATGCCTCACAACCCGAGTACGTTTCATCCTGCCGAAAGGCGAATCCTCCCATTCCTCGCCCCGCCCTCACAAGCGGGGCTTTTCCTTGCAAGACCGCGGTCCATGCGGCGCGGCCGTTTCAGCCTTGTCGTGGCTCGGGCATTTCTTGTCCGCAAGAGACATTGTCGCAGCAGCCGAATCGCCCTCCCCTCGTGGTCTTGTCATGGTCGATCCACGGCAAGATCAGCGACGGTCCTGAACAATGTCGGTTCGCATCATTCCCCTTTGCGGGTTCGGGAAATGGGCCACCGGCTTGAGAATCGCCTTTGTGGCGCATAACCTGCCGAAGCGAAACATCGGCAGCAATCCGGAGACATTGACCATGTTCGCGCGCGTCATGAGCACCAATCTCAAGAAGGACCTGATCGACGAGGCCGCCGTCGAATGGAGGACCCATATCGAGCCCTTCAAGGGGAGCGGCATGGAACGCGCCTACATGCTGGTCGACCGGGCGACGGGCAAGTACCTCTCGATCACCATATGGGAGAGCGAGGCCCTTCAACAGGCGAATGCCATCAGCCCGGGCCAAGTCGCCGGCCGCTCGGCTATGACCGAGAAGTACTTCGAGGCAGCGCCGACGCCGGGCGGGTACGACATCGTCGCTGTCATCGAATAGCCGGTGGCGGGAGCGCCTCACCGCTCCGCGGCTATGCGCTCCATCACCACCGGAAAGGCGCTGAGCGGGTGTGGCGGGACCACCGGCTCGGCTGGCTCAATGAAGTCGCGGCCGAGTTCGGCGAGACGATTGATGCCGAGGAGGCCCATCGTAACGATGATCTCCTCCTCGACAATCTCAAGCATCCGCATGAGGCCGGTGGGGCCCCCGGCGGCTAGTGCCCAGGCCTGCATGCGGCCCATGCAGACCGCACTGGCGCCGAGCGCCACCGCCTTCAGCACGTCGCTACCTCGCACGAAGCCGCCATCGACGATCACCTTGGCCTTGCCGCCGACAGCATCGACGACCCGCGGCAGCACCTGGATCGCGCCCCTGCCGTGATCGATGGCGCGGCCGCCATGGTTAGAGACGTAGACAACGTCGACGCCGTGCTGGACAGCGAGGCGTGCATCGGCGGCGGTGGTCACGCCCTTGAGTATGATCGGGAGGCCCGAGCGCTGCTTCACCCGCTCCAGCATCTCCCAGCTCGTGATGGTGCCAAGCAGCCCCTCCTTGCTCGGCGTGCGGCCGGCGGCGCGCTCCTCGCGCTGTTGCTCGAGGTAGCTTGCATAGCTGCGCGACCGCTTAGCAGTGGTCGCGACGTTGCTCATCAGGTCGCGCTCGCGGCGGCTGTAATAGCTGGCCTCGCTGACGAAGACGATAGCCCTGTAACCGGCCGCCACGACACCGTCGACAAGATCGTCGAGGAACGGCTGCTCGGCGCGCGGGTGAAGGGCATAGAACAGCGGGCCGGGGCAGGTCTTCGCCGTCGCCGCGTAGCCGGGCGCGGAAAAGCCGCTGACGATTTGCACCGTGCCGAAGCTCTGCGCCGTCGCCGCGGCCGCGACGGCGCCGGCGGGATCAAGGAGGGCGATCGAGCCGACCGGGGCCAGAAGTACCGGGATGCGCAGCTTGAGCCCGAGCAGATCGCCGGAGGGATCGATCTCGCTGACGTCCCGCATGATACGCGGCAGGAAGGCGAGGCTGTCGAGCGCACGGCGATTGCGCCGCAATGTCGTCTCGCTCTCGGAGCCGAAGGTGACGAAGTCCCACACCGGGCGCGGCAGCTTTTCCCGAGCCGCCCATACCAAGTCCTGAAGCGTGGGAAATTCCGACATGCTGTCACCTCCGACGGCCGCGATTTCTGCATAACTCTATGTCGCCGCGCGAGGCCATTCAATATTGCCCCATCCCGCGCATTTGTGGTCTCCTTATAGTAATAGCTCGGGTTGAGAGAATAGAGACCTTCTGATGCACTGAAGATGGGCAAATCGACAGGATGAAGAGGACGATCGCGACGAAGCTATCAACCAACGGCCGACCGTTCGAATGGGCGATCAGCGCCGACGGCATCCTCTATACCGCGGCGGTGCCGGTCCGCGAGGACGGCAGCTACGAAACTGGCGACATCCGCCTGCAAGCACGGCTGACCTTGGCCAATCTCGCTGCGACGCTTGCCGCGGCCGGCGGCTCGATGGCCGACGTTACGCAGGTCATGCTCTATGTGACCGAGCGCAGCTTCATAGATCCGATCACCGAGATCTGGGCCGAGGCGTTCCCGCGGCCTTACCCGAATCGCGGCACGGTCATCGTCAGCGAGATCGGCATCCGGGATATCGGCATGCTGATCATGGTGCACGCTCATATCGGCAAGGGCCGCTCGTGAGGGCGCCGCGGTGACCGCGGCCGGGATCGCAACGGCGCCGCCGCGCCGCGTCCCGTCACTCGCCGCCTCGGCTCGGCGCGACCGTCTCGCGGCCTTCGTCGTCGGCAGCCTTGCGCTCGTCGCGCTCGCCGGGATTTGGCAGGGTGCCGTCAGTCTCGGTCTCCTCGACACAGCCTTTATCGGTTCGCCCGAAAGCGTCTACAAGGCGGCGCGCCGCCTGATTGCCAACGGCATCCTCGCCACGGACGTGGCGGTCAGCGCCGGGCGCGTGCTCGTCGGCTTCGCGTTGTCCTGCGCCGTCGCGGTGCCGCTCGGTCTCGCCGTGGGCTGTTCGCGGCTGCTCAAGGCGATCGTCGACCCGGTGGTCTCGATCATTCGACCGCTGCCGTCGCTGTCCTGGATCCCGCTGTCGATGATGTGGCTTGGCATCGGTGAGAGCCAGAAATACGCGATCGTCTTCATGGGTACGCTCGCGCCCACTCTGATCTTCGTGATCGACGCAACCGAGCAGGTCGACCGCGTATTCGTCCGCGCCGCGCGCAATCTCGGCGCCGGGCCGCTCGCTATCCTCTGGGAGGTCATCCTGCCCGGCGCGCTGCCGAGCATCCTCTCCGCCCTCAAGGTTACCCTCGCGATCGCCTGGGCCTGCATCATTAGCGCTGAGATGGTCGGCGCGACGAGCGGCCTCGGCTTTCTCATTTGGAACGCCAAGGACTGGGCCAACATCAGCCAGGTGCTGGTCGGCATGCTGACGATCAGCGCGACCGTGCTGGCCCTCGATACCCTGCACCGCGCGAGCGTGCGGCTGTTGACGCCGTGGCGGCGCAACGAGAAGACGCCCTGAGGTTGCTGGGCGGCGGAACGCCTAAAAACCAACGAGGAGGACAAGCCATGTTGCACACCCGACGCACTACATTGGTTGCTGGCGTGGCGCTTGCCGCGCTGGCGCTCGGCACCACCGCGGTCCGGGCCGACGAGCTGAAGCAGGTGACGGTCGTCTCGTCGACGGCCGGTGTTCACGCCCCCTTCTGGATCGGCATGGAGAAAGGCTTCTTTAAAGAAGCCGGCTTCGACGTGTCGTGGCGCGAGGTCGCCAGCTCGGTCGACCGCGTCACCGTAGTCTCGTCGGGCGACGCCGTCATGGCAGGCACCGGCGCACAGGCGATGGTCGCGGTCATGGGACAGGGCAACAAGAACTTCTACTGGGTTGGCATCCCGGATGCGGCCAAGGACATATCGGGCGTCGTCGCCCGCGCCGGCATCAATAGCCTCAAGGAGCTGAAGGGCAAGAAGCTCGCCTTCCAGTTCGGCGGCTCAGAGGAGATCGTCGACTACTACCTGCTGAAGAATGTTGGGCTCGACATGTACAAGGACGTCCAGCTCGTCAACCTGAAGCAATCGGAGATGATCCAGGCGATGAAGCAGGGGCTGATCGACGCGGCCGGCGCCTGGTATCCCGAATACGCGCGCCTGCAGGACATCGAAGGCGTCAAGAAGATCGCGTCGGTTGCCGATCTCGGCTACTGGGAGAAGTACCACCAGATCCCGGCGCCGAACGCGCTCGTCATCAGCAAAAAGTTCGTCGACCAGGATCCCGGGGGTGCCAAGCGCTTTCTCGCCGCTTACTGGAAGTCGCAGCAATGGGTGATCGACAACAAGGCCGAGTCGGCGCAGATCGCGGCGAAGATCAGCAAGCAGAGCGCCGATGAATGGCTCGCCTGGGAGAACATGTCGGTGCGCATGACGCGCAAGGACCAGCTACAGCAGATGTCGGACAAGGGCGCCTATCCGATCATGGATGCGATGATCGACTTCATGGTCAACACGATCAAGAAGGTCGACGAGAAGCCCGAGTACAAGCAGTGGGTCCGCCAGGATCTGCTGGTCGAGTAGCGGCTGACGCGCGCGGGATGGCCGAGACCGCGATGCGGCAAGCGACCGGAACGCGGGTGGCGGGCCGGCGACCCGCCGCACGGCGGCGCTACGGCGCCGTCAGCATCGCATCGGCGATCTGCTTCATCGGCCTCTGGGAGGCACTCGCCGCGAGCGGCGTGATCGACGCCGAGTTCTTCCCGCCGCCGACCCGTGTCTCCGGCGAGCTGGCGAAACTGCTCGGCGACGGAACGCTGATCACATATGCCTTGGTCAGCACCCGCCGCGTGCTCATCGGCTTCGCGTTCTCAGCGACGATCGGCACCGCGCTTGGCATCCTGCTGGGCACTACGCGGCCGCTGCGCTGGGTGGTTCAGCCGGTAATCTCGATCATCCGGCCGCTCCCTTCGCTCGCCTGGATCCCGCTATCGCTGCTGTGGCTTGGCATCGGTGAGGAGCAGAAATACGCCATCGTCTTCATGGGGACGCTAGCGCCGCTCGTCGTCTTCGTCACCGACGCAACATTGCGCATCGATCCGCTCTATGTCAGGGCGGCGCAAAACCTCGGCGCCTCGCGCATCGCGGTGATGTGGGAGGTCGTCCTGCCGGCCGCCCTGCCGAGCATCGTTTCGGCCCTCAAGGTGACGCTGGCCCTCGCCTGGACTTGCATCGTCAGTGCCGAGATGGTTGGCGCGAAGGACGGGCTCGGCTACCTCATCTGGAACGCCAAGGACTGGTCGAACGTGGCGCAGGTGATCTGCGGCATGCTGGCGATCAGCGCGACCGTCCTCGTCTTGGACTCGGCGCTCCGCAGCATCGAGCACCGCTTCATCCCGTGGCAGCGCAGCCAGCAGCAGCGGATGAGACTCATGTGACCGCGATCATCCGCGTCGACGATGTGAGCATGGATTACGAGCGCGGCGACGAGGTCGTCCACGCGCTCGGCGGCCTCACGCTCGACGTCTTCGCCGGGGAGATTCTCTGTATTGTCGGCAGCTCAGGCTGCGGAAAGTCAACGCTCCTCAACCTGATGGCCGGCTTCCAGCAGCCGACCAGCGGGCAAATTCTGCTGCACGACAGACCGATTACCGGTGTTGACACGCGCTGTGGCATGATCTTCCAAGAGTACGCGTTGTTTCCGTGGAAGACGGTGCAGCGCAACGTCGAGTTCGGGCTCAAGATGCGCCGCATCGCGCCCGAGGAACGGCGGCGGACGGCTCAGCACTACATTAACCTCGTCGGCCTCGACGGCTTCGAAAGCGCCTATCCGGCCGAGCTCTCGGGCGGCATGCGACAGCGCGCGGCGCTCGCCCGCTCGCTCGCCAACGATCCCGAGATCCTTCTGATGGACGAGCCATTTGCCGCGGTCGACGCGATGACGAGGCAGCTCCTCCAGGACCAGCTCATCGACATCGTCGCCAAGACGTCAAAGACCGTGATCTTCGTGACACACAGCATCGACGAGGCGCTCATCCTGTCCGATCGTATCGCCGTGTTCTCCTCGCGCCCGGGACGTTTGAAAGTCTCGCTCGAAAATGACCTGCCGAAACCGCGCAGTACGGCGGCGCAACTGACGCCGCGCTATCTTGAACTGAAGAGTCGGATCTGGGACAGCGTGCAGGAAGAAGTACTGCAACAGATCGCGCGCATGGAGCGCACCCAGCCTCGATCCCCCTGAACGCTGCTTGGAGAAAACGCTCATGTCGCTCGCCGGCTCGCGCATCGTCATCATCGGAGGCAGCTCGGGGATTGGACTGGCGGCAGCCAAGGCGGCAACGCTGCGCGGCGCGCGTCTCGTCATCGGCGGCCGTTCACCCGAACGCCTGGCGCGAGCTGCCGCAGAGATTGGCGGCGCCGTCGAAACCCGCGCGCTCGATGCGACGGACGAGCAAGCGGTTGCCGCGCTCTTCGGCAGCCTCGGCCGTTTCGATCATCTCGCAGTTCTGATTCCGGCGGCGCCCGATAAATCGGTCTCCGCGAAATTTGCACCCTTCCTCGAGATGGAGCCGGGCCTCTTCGAGTCGGTGTTTCGCAATCGGTTCTGGGCGCAGCTCTGGGGGGTGCGTTACGGCGCGCCGAGGATGAATCCGGGCGGCTCGATCGTGTTGATGTCGAGCAGCCAACCGCGCAAGACCATCCCGCGCTATGCCGCGAGCTGCGCCGCCGCGGGAGCGATCGAGGCACTGGCCCGCACGCTTGCCATCGAGCTCGCGCCGATCCGCGTCAACGTCATCGCGCCCGGTTTCGTCGAGACGCCGGGCACTGCGGAAATCCCGTCGGAGCGGCGGCAGAGCTGGGACCGCATTGCCGCGGCGCAGCCGGTGAAGCGGCTCGGCAAGGCCGAGGAGATCGCCAGCGGCATGATGTTTCTGATGGAGAACGAATACGCGACTGCGACCGTGCTTGATGTCGACGGCGGCTATCGCCTGACCTGAGCCGATCCGCTCAGAAGCGGTCAACTCGCAATGGCTTGAGGTCAAGCGCGGTCGGCCGCTCGCCGACGAGCTCCGCGACGAGGCGGCCGGTTGCCGCCGCAAGCGCAACGCCGTACTGGCCGTGGCCGAAGGCGTAGACGACATTTGGGTGGCGCGGCGAGCGCCCGACTACCGGAAGCGAATCCGGCAACATCGGACGGTCACCAGCCCATTTTGTGTGGCGCTCGATAGCGACACCGGGATAGAGGCGCCGCACGATCTCAACCTGCCTCGTCGGGCGCAAGAAATCTGGCGCAGCATCGAGCCCGGCGAACTCGATGCTGCCGCCGATGCGCAGCCCCGAAGCCATCGGGTTGAGCGACAGCTTCATGTCGGAGATGAAGAGCGGGCGATTTGGCATGCGGGCGAAATCGAGCAGGGTCGCGTGGTAGCCGCGTGCTGATTCAAGCGGTACGCGATCGCCGAGCGCGGCGGCGAAACCTCCGGACCAAGCACCCGCCGCGACGACGAGGAGATCGGCGCGCTCCTCGGCGTGGTTAGTACGCAATACCAGCCCGCCGCCACCCGGCGCGACCTCGCTGACGGTCTCGCGGCGCAGCGTTCCGCCGAGGCGTTGCAGGTGCTCGGCAAGTCCGAGGCACAGCCGGTAGGGGTCGACGGTGCGCCGGTAGTCGGTCTCGAAGACGCCGTAGTTGTACCCTTTGGGCGCCGCCGGCTCGAGCGCGCGCAGCGCATCGCCATCGACGCGCTCGACCCGGGCGTCGCGCTCGACAAGCATCTGCCAGAGCGGCCAGGCGGTGGCGCGAGCGGCCTCGCTGCGATAGAGCGTGATCGCACCATCCTCGCGGATCAGCGAACCCAGACCGGCCTCGGCGATGAGCGCCGTCCAGTCGGTGTAGCTCTGCCGCATCAGCGAAGTGAGATGGTCGAGCGTCGTGGCGAAGCGAGCAGGTCCGCTCTCACGCAGGAAGCGCAGCAGGAACGGTGTGAGGGCTGCCAGGTAGCGCCAACGGATAGCGAGCGGTCCCCTTGGATCAGCGAGATAGCCGGGAATCTTCCAGACAATGCCCGGTGTCGCCATCGGGAAGGCATGGCCGCGCGGCATGCCGCCGGAATTGCCGAACGAGCACGCCTCACCGGGCGGTAGGCGGTCGATGACGGCGACCGCGTGCCCATCACGTCGCAGCGCCAGTGCGACCGCTAGCCCGACCACGCCGGCGCCGATCACCAGAATATTGCGCGGCTTCCCGACCATCAGACCGTTCTTGCGCTCAGGTTACGCGACCCAGACCGGTGCGACGCGCAAGCCCCACACCGCCACAAATCGCGCCGTGGGCGCACACTAGCAGAAGCGGCCGATTGATGTTTGGGCGAGTTGTTTCGGGGCACGAGGCGCGACCCCGGCGAGTTCGATCTCGTTCGCAATCTGCGCGCAACGAAAGAGGCGAGAGTTGGCGAGCTTTTCCCGACCTATGCAGCGAAAAGCAGCGTTGCCGATCCTGGCCAGGTTAGAGTAACGCGCTCGCCGGTTGTGAGGCGAGTGCAGTTTCGGCGCGGCTCTCGGATCGCGATCATCATATCGCCGGCCCGAGCGAAGTAGCGGATCGACTGACCGAGATACTCGGCCATCTCAATGGTCGCCGGCAGCTCATTCACCGAGGGACCGACAGCCGCGGAGGCGATCACGATCTGCTCCGGCCGCACCATCGCTCGGACGCGGGCGCCGATCGCCATGGTGGTCGGGCAAGCGGCGATGGTCTCGCCGGAGACGAGGCGTATCCGGCTTCCTGCCTCAGTCGTCGCCTCGAGGACGCCCTCGAGGAAATTCGACTCGCCGAGGAAGCCCGCAACATAAGCCGTATCCGGGTGCTCGTAGACCGCCTCCGGCGTGCCAACCTGGTGCACTCTCCCCTCGTGCATGATGGCGATGCGGTCGGAGAGGATGAGCGCCTCCTCCTGGTCGTGTGTTACGTAAACGACAGTCAGGCCGAGGCTCCGCTGGATTCGCTTGATTTCGAGCTGCATCTGCTCGCGCAGTTTACGGTCAAGCGCGCCGAGCGGCTCGTCCATCAAGAGCACCGGCGGGCGGAAGACGAGGGCGCGAGCCAATGCCACCCGCTGTTGCTGGCCGCCGCTGAGCTGGTCGATCCGGCGTCCGCCAAGTTCCGCGAGGTGGACCAAGGCGAGCGCTTCTTCACTGCGCGCGTTTATTTCCATGGCGGTGAGCCGGCGCATGCGTAGCGGGAATGCGACATTCTCTGCGACGGTCATGTGCGGGAAGAGCGCGTAACTCTGGAAGACGATGCCAAGATTGCGCTTGTCGGGCGCTTTGCGGAGGATCGAGACGCCGTCAATCAGGATGTCACCGTGCGAGGGAGTAACGAAACCAGCGATCATCATGAGTGTCGTCGTCTTGCCGGACCCGCTGGCGCCAAGCAGGGTCAGGACCTCACCGCGCCGCGCCACGAGGTCGACGTCGCGTACCGCTTGCACGCCGCCGAAGCTCCGCGCGAGCCCAACAAGGCGGATCTCGCCGCCGATGAGCTCCGGCTCAGCCACGCGCCGCTCGGCGCTTAAGGAAAAGTGTGGCAACGCCTCCCGCCGCCGAGAGGACGAGGAGCAGGGTCGAAACCGCAGCCACCACCGGGTTGATCTCGAAGCGCAGGCCGCTCCACATCTGAACCGGCAGGGTCACCGCCCTAGAACCGCAGATGTAGAGCGCCACCACGACCTCGTCGAACGATGTGATGAATGCGAAGAGGGCGCCGACGACGATACCGGGGCGGATGAGCGGCAACGTAACTAGGACAAACGCCTCGAGCGCAGAGGCGCCGAGACTGCGCGCTGCTTGCTCGATGCGCCAGTCCATGCGCTGCAGCACGGCAGCAACATTGATCACGACGAAGGGCAGCGCAAGCACGGTATGCGCCATCGCCATGCCTGGGATCGTGCCGACGAGGCCAAGTCCGGCGAAGACCCCGTACATCGAGACTGCCGAGACGATCGGCGGCACGATCATCGGCGTCAGCATGAGGAAGATGTAGATATTGCGAAACGGAATGCGGCCGCGCACGAGGCCGAGTGCGGCGAGCGTGCCGAGTGTTGTTGCCAAAGCCGCTGTCACCAGGCCGATGATGAAGCTGTTCGCTGTTGCGGCGCGCCAGTCGTCGCGAGCGGCGTAGGTTTCGTACCAGACGAAAGAGAAGCCATGCGGCGGGAAGCGGAGGAGATTGTCGTCGTTGAACGACATCGGCACGACGACAAGGCTCGGCAGAACAAGGAAGAGGCAAATGAGTCCAGCGAAGCTGGCAAGCGCGGTATCGCCCTTCGACGGTAGCATCAGCGCGCCTCGGTCCACAGCTGGTCAAGACGGAACCAGCGCTGTGCTGCGAGAAAGAGGCCCATCGTTGCGACGAGGAGAATGGTGCCGAGCGCGGCCGCGAACTCCCAGTTCAAGACCTTGGTCAGGTTGAAGTCGATAAGCTGGGCGATCAACACGTCGCGACGCCCGCCGAGGAGCGCCGGGATGACGAAGAAGCCGAGGCTCAGCACAAGGACGACGAGAGCGCCGGCGAAGACTCCAGGCAGGGTCATCGGGAAATAGACATGGATAAAGGTGCGCGGCGTCGAGGCGCCGAGACTGCGGGCCGCCAGCAGCAAGCGAAGGTCGAGCTTCTCGATCTGTGCCGAGATCGGCAGTACCATGTAGGGTAACATGATCTGAACCATGCCGATCAGCACCCCCGTCGTATTCTGGACGAGGTCGAGCGGCTCCGATACCAGGCCCAACCCCATCAGCAGCGTGTTGACGAGCCCGTTCGGGTGCAGCACGACGATCCAGCCATAAGCGCGAACCAGGAGGTTGGTCCAGAACGGCATCATGATGGCGATGAGGAGCAGCCCCCGCCACCATCCGCGGGCGCGGCTCAGCGCCACCGCGAAGGGGTAGCCGATCAGGAAGTCGATGAGGGTCACGAGGGCGGCAACCCATGCCGTTTTCCAGAGGACGAGCCCATAGACTGGCGTCGTTGCGATGCGGACATATTGGTCGAGCCCGAATTCACCCGTCTTGGTCCGGAAACTCGTCTCGACAAGCAGGGCGAGCGGGTAGAGCAACAGCGCTGCTACGATGAGCAGCGCCGGCAACCCCATGAGCCCGCGGCGCAACGCGTGCCGCAGATCGGGATCGGCGTTCTGCCGCCCCGCCATACTCCACCTGGGCATCTGCTCTCGGCGTTGTCTTAAGTCAGGCGCCAGGCGTCCATCTTCTCCTGTACCTGGCCGAGATTCTCGCCCCACCATTTTTCATTCATCAGCACTGTTTTGCCCTGTTGCTGAGGCCCGTTGCTCAGCATCTCGGCGCGGCCCGGCGGAAGCAGCTGATATGCCTTGGGCGCGACGAGCCCATAGGTGTAGACGGTGCCGATCGCCTTTTGGCCTTCGAGGCTGGTCATGAAGGCGATGAGCTTCATCGCATTCGTTTTGTTGGGCGCGCCCTTGATGACGCAGTACGAGGTCCAAGTCAGCTGGCTCTGCCCGTACTCTATCTCGACCGGTGCGCCCTTATCCTTGATGAACTGGACGCGGCCGTCGGCAAGGAGCCCGAGGACGCCGCGCTCGTCCTGCATGTACTGCACGGCCTGCGCATTGGTCTCGTACCACAGGACCTCGTCCTTGATCTTGTCGAGGCTCTTCAAAGCGCGGTCGACGTCGAGAGGGTAGAGCTTATCGGCCGGCACGCCATCGGCGAGGAGCGCCGCCTCCAGACTGCCGCCATTCGCCTTGGCGTATATGACCCGCTTGCCGGGGAAGCGCTTCAGGTCCCAGAACTCGGCGAAGTTCTTTGGGTGGTTCTCCTTCGAGAACTTCTTGGTGTTGTAGGCGATGACGCGCGACCAGAACGCCTCCGGCACTGAGTATTCGGTGAGAAGATTTTCGCCCTTGACGAGGTGGTCGGTCGGGATAATCGAGAAGTCGAGCTTCTCGACAAGTCCCTCCTTGGGACCGATCCATTGGAAGTCGGGATTGATCTCGGCGATGTCCCACTCGGTGTTGTTGGCGCGCACCATCGCGCGGATCTTGCCGTAATCCGGCCCGTCTATGGTGCGAACCTTGATCCCGGTCATTTGCGTGAAAGGTTCGAACCACGCCTTGCGCATCGCGTCGGCCCAGCTACCGCCCCAGGTGGCGTAGACCACCTCGCCACTTTCCGCGCTGGCGCGGCGGAGCGTCAGCGGCGCCAAGATTGCAGCGGCGGCCACCCCCTGCAGCACGGCGCGGCGGCTCGATGTGCGACGCGGATGGTGCAATGGCTTGAGGCGAGTCATCTTGCTTCTCCCTGATTTGCGGCAGCGCGCCCTCTGGCGGAGGCTTTAAGCAGTCGTGTAGACTATTGCATCGTATTCTGGTTCGTCGACCCTGCACAGGAGCCGATGAATGCCGCTTCCCGTCTCCCGCCGGCTGGACTTCTCCGAAATCCCGGTCATCGATGTCGCGCCTCTGATAGACGGCAACGCGACACAGGCCGAGCGCGCCATCTCCGCGCTTGGAAAGGCGTGCTCTGAAATCGGATTCATCTACATCCGGAATCACGGCGTACGGCGCGAACTCGTCGACCGCATGGCCGAGCAGGCAAGGTTGTTCTTCGCCCGACCGATGGATGAGAAGATGAGGATCGTCCTCGATCAGCGCATGCGAGGCTATCTGCCCCTGAACTATCGTTCTTACGATGGTGAGGCACGCGCCGGGACAAGCCATCAGGAAGGCTTCTGGATCGGCCACGAGCGACCGCTCAGCACCACCGACCCGCTCGTCGGGCCGAACCAATGGCCGGAGGGGTTGCCTCACCTGAAGCCGACGATGCTCGAGTACTTCACCGCAGTCGAGGAACTCAGCCAAGTGCTGCAGCGTGGCTTTGCGCTCGCTCTCGGCCTCGCCCCCAACTTTTTCCAGGCGCTGTTCAGCGCACCCAACTCGCGCCTTAAGCTCAACCATTACCCGCCTCAGGACGCGCCGGAAGCCGACAATGACATCGGCGTCGTGCCACACTCGGATTCAGGCGGATTCACGATCTTGTGGCAGGACAACAATGGCGGACTCGAGGTGCAGAGCAAGAGCGGCGAATGGGTTGGAGCGCCGCCGATCGATGACACCTTTGTCATCAATCTCGGCAACGTCATGCAGATCTGGACGAACGGCCGGTTCTCCTCGACGCCGCACCGCGTCATCAACCGTTTTGGGCGTGACCGCTATTCGGTGCCACTCTTTGTGAATCCCGACAGCAGCGTGCGCATCGCGCCGCTGATCGGCGCTCCGACGGAGGAATTCGTACCGTTTCGCTACGGTGACTACCAGCGCGACGAGTGGCGCCGCATCTTCCCGGTCGCGAAGATCCCAGCGTGAATGGTTAGAACGGGCATCGACGAGTCTCTGACCGCAACGCCGTAGCGACTCTTGCAACGATATCTGCCAGAAGCCGACCTCACGAAGCCGCGCCAAAGTCCTAAACATGCCCGATGCCTTCCTGAAAGCCCGGAAGATGATCCCCGCAATCGTCGAAACATGTTCGCCTTGGTGCGCGCCTGGCTCAGCCGCTCTGCGTTGAACACGACGAAATCGCAGATCTGACCGCCCTCGACATCGACGACGCGGATGCGCTGGCCGCGCTTGACGAGCCAGGCGCCGCGGAGCGCGCTGGGATGAGCTCATCGGCGATGATCCGGCTCCTTGGCAGGGCAAGACTTGCGCTACGGACCATGGGTTTCCTCCTATCGGCTACTGGCGCCACCCTCGAGGAAGTCGTACGCCGTCATGGCGTGGACATAGAACACGGCGAAGAGATCGTCGATGGTGACGAATTCGTCGGGCCCGCCCATGTTGTGCGGCGTCGGACCGTAGACAACGGAGGGTACGTCGGCGAGGCGATAAAAGCGGGCATCGGAGAAGCCGACGCGCATGTTGACGACTGGGCGGTCCGCGACCGTGGCGGCGTTGGCGGCGGTTAGTTGGACGATCTCGTTGGACGGTTCCGTCACCGTCGGCTCGCACGCGCTGAGAGTGCGGTGACAGATCCCCGGAAGCCCATCGAGGAGGCCGGAGACGGCGCGCTCGATGTCGGTGACGGTAAGACCCGGCGGGATGCGGACATCGACCAGAGCCTTGGCCGCGTCGGGAATGATGTTGACGGCAGTGCCGCCCTCGATGCGCCCGATATTGACCGTGACGCTTTGCAGCGTCTCAGCCTCGCCGACACCTGACACCGACTCGGACACCGGTTGCGCGGCGAGGATGACGCGGCGTACGGCGTCGGGGATCGGGCAGGCTAGGCAGCGTAGCTCACGGATCCTGTCGAGCGCCACCATGAGGCGCTCGATCGCGTTGACCCCGAGATGAACATGGGCACCGTGATTAGCCCTTCCCGCGGCGACGATTTCGATCCACAGCTGCCCCTTCTCGCCGATGCGCACCACCTCGGGCGACCCGGCGTCGCCGCTTAACATGGCGTCGCCCTTGGCCTCGGGCACAGTAGCTAGGAGGTGCTGGGTGCCCCAGACTCCGCCTGTCTCCTCGTCCCCGACCAGCGTCAGCACGAGTTCGCCGCGCCAGTCCTGGCGGCGCTCGGCGAGCAGCAGCGCGGCGAGGATCGAGGCGGCGAGGCCAGCCTTCATGTCGGCGGCGCCGCGGCCATAGATCCGTCCCTGCTCGATGACCCCATCGAGCGGCGGCCAGGTCCAGCGGGCGGCGTCGCCGGCGGGGAAGGTGTCGAGGTGGCCGTTGAAGACAAGGCGCCGCCCGGACCCACCGCCGGTGATGCGCGTTACGAGATTGACCGCGGGCACGCGGCCGACGATCAGCCGGCTCTCAGTTGCCGGCGCCGCGGCGAACAGGCCCTCGATGAAGCCGGCAAGCTCTCCCGTGTCGCCTGGCGGATTCTCGCTGCCGATGCGTACCAAGCTGGCGCAGAGCGATACTAGACGCTCGCGACTGGCGTGGACGACCGCCTCGAAATCCCTTCGGGCCGTGCCATTCGTCATGATTGCATGACGCCGGGCGCGCCCAGTTCGGTTCCGCCCCGCTCCTGCTCGATGGTGATCGTCATCGCGGTTTCTCAATGCTCAGCGGGGCACGCCGATCTGGATGACGCGCTCGCCGGCCGAGACGATCGGAAAGGTGGCGATGCGCACGATCGGGCCGGAGATCGGCGCGCGGATTTCCTCGGTGATCTCGCCGAAGATGCTGGTGATGGTCGCTACGACGTCACCCGCACGGACGCTCGCGAGCAGCTTTGTCTTGAGGTGCAAGAGGCCGCCCCGCTTGGCGCGAATGACATGCATAGAGCGGATGACCTCGTGGCGACCGAAGCGCTCGACCGCACCCGGCAACATGCCGATCTCGCGAAAAACGTTCCTGAGGCCGCGCAGCCCCTGCTCGGTGATCTCGCTCTCGAGCCGACCGCCCTCGCCGAGTTCGACGCCCATCGCGGTGGCGCCGCGCCGCGCCATCACGACATGCGGACTCTGCTCGGAGACATAGAGTCCCTCTCTGGTCGACAGAACGAAGTCGGCGCCGAAGGTCTTGGCCATCGCTTCTGCCGCCTCGGCCGGAGCGCCAGCGTCGGGCGGCGGTAGAAAGGCGAAGGGGGCATAGCGCCCGCCGGTCGTTGGCGTGTGAATATCGATCAGGTAGTCGGCATTGCGCATGAGGACGCCGAACAGCTTATGGGCGATCTGTGCCGCGATATTGCCGTCGCCATCGCCCGGGAATGAGACCCACGGATCAGCCGGGCTCTGGTCGAGCGGCGACTTGAGGAAGTGGCCGACGAAGTAGCGGTGCTGGCCCTGCAGGGCTAGCGGGTTCTGCGCCGGCACGACGACGACAGTGCCGCGCAGCTGCGCCAGGTCGACCTCACCGGCGAAGCCGGTTGCGATCTCGACGCCGTTGACCTCGTCGCCGTGGAAGGCGGCGCCGAGATAGAACACCGGCCCCGCCTGTGCGCCACGCAGCAGAATGACTGGCAGCTCAACCCAGCTTCCATCCGCGAGCTCGAGTGTGCGCAGCCGGGTCTCGATGCGGGTCCCACGCTTCAGCTCGAACCCTTCGAGCCGGAAGGCCTCGTCATTCCGCGACGGCTCACGCGCCATGCTATCCTCCGATGTCATGTCCTTTTTGGCGTCCTCGTCCGCCCGGCTTGACGCGATCGAGCTCGCGTTGGCCGCTCACCGCCAAAGCGCGCTCGCCGCCGCCGACGATGCGCCGCGCCAGATCACAGAGAAGCTGAAACTCGGTGCGCTCGATGTCGCGGAAAAGTTCGTCGTTGATCGCCTGTGGCTCGGCGGCGAAAGCGGTCATCATGCGGGTGCCCGTGGCGGTCAGCCGTAGCAGCACGCCGCGCCGGTCGCGCCGGCTCGCCCGCTTCTCAACATGGCCGCTCCGGGCGAGGCGCTGGACGATCATGGTGACGAAGGCGCCGGACACCGCGAGATGGCGCGCCACCGCGCTGACGCTGACCCCATCCTTGCCCTGAAGTTGAGCGACGGCAAGAAAGACGCGGTATTCGGGCTCGCTGACGCCGAGCCGGCGCGCGAGATGCGCGCGCAGCATCTGAAGCTGCTGCGCCATGGTCATCAGATTGCCAATCAGCCCGCGGAAGAGCTGGTCCGAACCGCCAACGAGCAGCTCCGCGCGCGTCGTCGTCAATGGCGGCGAAGCTTGCTGTGCCGTCGCGGGGTCCTCGTGGCCCGCCAGCCGCCCAGGCCTTGCCAATGGCATCAAGCCCTCATTTCCGCCGCTGGCGCAGGGGGCCATTCGCGCGGCTCATCATAGCTGGCGAGAAGCCGGTCTACGATGCCGTCGAAGCGCGGCCACGGGCATTCACGATAGGAGTGGTCGCGCACCACGAAGGACGGGCCGGCGTAGAACTTCTCGTATTGCCCGTGGCGCGCACCGAACTCGGAGCCGAGCAGGTCCCAGGCGAGGCGAAACAGCTTCAGCCGCTCGACCGCGGTGGCGCTTTCGGTTGCCCAATAATGGTCGAACGTCTGGCGCAACGCCGGGTCGCCCAGGAACGAGGCGTCGGCCGGCATGAGGAAGACGCCCGCGCCCATGAGCTCGCGCACCTTCTCGCAGATCTCGTGATAATTCTCGGTACACCAGCTCAAGGCGCCGTACATGTATCGGCGGTTGAAGGCGACGTAGCCATTGCCGAGATCCTCGTGGTCCAGACACTGGCCGTGGATCATGCCGGCAAGCATCGCCTCGAACGCGGCGAGACGGCCGAGCGTCTCGCGCACCGCCGGGACTCGGTCGAGGTTGCCGGCGCGGGCGATCTTGCTGGCGAGCCCGACAAGAAGCTCGAGCTTGGCCCAGAAGCGGACATTCGACTGGTTGTTGCCGAAAGAGTGCGACGGCGTCTTGATGTAGATCTCGCGCGAGCGTGGCGCGTCATCGTGGCAGAAGACGCGCTCCCACGGCACCTTGACCTCGTCGCAGATGACGACGCTGTCGCTCTCGTCGAAGCGGACCGACAGCGGATTGTCGAACTCGCTCGTCGCCTGCGGCGCGAATGGCTTGCGCGACCACAGCGAGAGGCCGGGCGCATTGACCGGCACGGAGCAGGTGATCGCTTCCTTCTTGCGCTCGGGTGCCACCGGCTGGACGTTGCCGATCCACAGCTCATTGGCGAAGACGGCACCGGTCGCCAGCAGCTTCATGCCCGAGATCACGACCCCGGCATCGTCCTCCTTTGTGACGTGTAGCGTCGGCGTCCTCTCGTAGATACGGCCGGAGAAGCTCGGGTCGCGCGCGCCGGGTGGTGGGATCACGGCATATGCTATGTAAATGTCGTTGCGCCGAGCGTGCTGGTAATAGGCCAAGAGGTTGTCGGCGAAGCTCTTGCCGCCGAAGCTGGCGGCGCCGATTGCCTCGGGCTGCAGCGCCATGCCGGCTACGAAGCTCGCGACATGGTCGGGCGAACGGCCCATCAGCCCGTAGCTCGCGGCGGCGATCGCCTTGTGCGCCCGCATCCGTCGCAGCAGGTCGTCGCGAGTGCGCGGCAGCAGGTAGTACATGCTGAAGCGCTCCCCATCCTCGTCGTAGGACAGGGTGTCACGTTGCACCGGATCGCACTTCAGATCGTAGAGTATCGCGATCGAGCGGGCCGCGCCGGCGAATGCGGGGTGCGTCGTGACATCGGCGACGCGCTCGCTGCCCACATAGACGACGCGCCCGTCGCGCAGCGAATCAAGATGTTCCTTGCCCGTCCGCAGCATGTTCTTTGCTCCGCCGGTTTCCGCTTACGCGCGGCAATTTTGCTAAGTCAGTTAGGTATTTGCAACCGATTTTTGGACTGCTCGGCTTCGGTGCCTTACCTGAGGAACTTCGCGCGAGCGCATCCTCCGAAGGTATAGCGGATCCAGCGACCGACTAAGTGCTGGCGCCCATATGTGATGAAGCCGCAGCACGCAACGTGAAAGAGGTCTGTATGTATCGCGGGATGGAGGGCCTGGCCGGAACGTTGCTCAACTCCGCTCAAGTGGCAACTCTTCACCGGTGACCGACCAAGAAAGGACGCGACAGTTATTGTTTTCCGTTAGAGGCACGGCCGCGGGGTTGAAAGTCCGGAGGCGCGCCTCGTCTCGATCAGCCGCTGTCTAATTGGCGTAATCCGGCTCATTTCGGTCAAGCATGCGCCTCAGAGCGGCGAAATGATGCTCGGCGGCCGACTTGTTGCCGTAGACCGAGCCGGCGCGGAACTGCGACATCGTCTTCCCGACAACTTCTTGCGGTACATGCTTCAGCGTTTTACCGGTCCACATCGCGAAGAGCTGCACCTGGCAGGCGCGCTCCAGGTAATAGAGCCGGTCATAGGCCTTGGCCACCGTGTCGCCGCAGACGACGACACCGTGATTGGCCATGAAAAGAATCGACTTATCGCCCAGCACGCCGGAGAGACGCTCGCCCTCAGCCGGATCGTAAGCAAGGCCGGTATACTCCTGGTCGTAGGCGATCTCGTCGAGGAAGCCGATCTCGGTCTGGCCGATCGCCTTGATTTCAGGCTCCTCCAGCCGGGTCAACGCACTGGCATAGGGCATGTGGGTGTGGAGGACACAGGCATGCTTACGGTTGAGGCGATGGATCGGCGCATGGATGCAGAAGGCCGAGCGCTCGACCTCACCGGTGCCTTCCAACACTTTGCCCTCGTAGCTGACGGTGAGCAGGTTGCTCGCGGTGACCTCTGACCAGTGCAGGCCGAACGGGTTGAGGAAGAAGCTGTCGGTGCGGCCGGGCACCGCCAGGGTCAGGTGGTTGAAGATACCCTCGCTGAACCCCTGGATGACCGCCAAGCGATGCGCCGCCGCGAGGTCGACCCGCGCCTGCCATGCGGCGGTGTCCTGCTTGTCGATGGCTTTCGTTGAGACCAGCTTCATCCCGCTACTCCCTCAAGAGTAATCGCTGACAACCTGCATTCGTGATTCCAACGGTTCCATTGCGGTTGCCAAAATGCAAGGGGCGGGCGTGCATATCAGGCGCGCGTTGCGATGTCGACCGGTGGCGATCGCGCCAAGTCGACACCTCCGGTAGAGATTCGCCGCACAGTTTCTCTGTAACTGCTGCGTCAATTCCGGCGTAAGCTGCGGGCTCATCCCTTCCCGATCGGGAGAGTGCAGCCATGTCTTCGGAGAAGAGTGGATCGAGAGCACGAATTAACCGCCCATTTGTCGGGATTCCATCCTTCCTGCGGTCGCCAATCTGCGCCGACCCCGACGATTTCGATGGAGCGATCGCTGTGATGGGCGTGCCGTTCGATGAAGGCTCGCCCTACCTCTCGGGCTCTCGTATGGGACCGCGTTCGCTCCGCGAGCACTCGCTTCGCTTCGTTTCCGGCGCCGGCGGCTTCTACAATCCGGAGACCCGCAAGAAATATCTCGACGTCGAGCTGACGCAAGGCTTGATCATCGATGCGGGCGATGCCGACGTTGCCCCGACCAATGTCGAGCGGACGTTTGAGAATGTCTCCGACATGGCGCGTCGGTTGCTTGAGCGCGGCGCTCTCTTGGTGGCGCTGGGCGGGGACCATTCGGTTACGTATCCGCTGGTCCGCGCGTTTACCGAAAAGCTGCATGTCGTGCACTTCGACGCGCATTCCGACTATGCGCCATTCATTCACGATCTGCGTTTCACCAACGGTCACGCATTCCGCCACATCGCGCCGATGGCACATGTCGAAAGCTTGACCCAGGTCGGCATCCGCAGCCTCCGCCACTCGCCCGAGATGGTCGAAGACTCGATCCGTGACGGAAATCGCGTCGTGACGATGGAGGAATTTCATCGAATCTCGCCGCGCGGGATCGCTGAAATGGTGCCGCAAGGAGCGTCTTGCTACGTCAGCATCGATGTCGATGTTCTCGACCTTTCGCTCATTCCCGGCTGCGTCTCCGCCGAACCCAATGGCATGAGCTACGCGGAGCTGCGCGACACGCTGAAGGCGCTCGCCGAGCGGACCAACGTCATCGGCTTCGATTTCGTCGAGGTCAATCCCGAGCTCGACGTCAGGACCGGCATCACCTCGTATTTGGGAGCGCACACGGTCATCGAGTTTCTCGGGCATATCTGCGACCAGCCGCGCTGGACGGCACGCCGCGAGAAGCATGTTGCGCGCCATAGAGCAAGGTAGGTGCTGACATCCTTGGCGGCTTTATCGACTCGTTGCTGCTGCGGCTGTCGCGGCCTCGCGGCGATCTCGTCGAAGTGTCGCCGCCAAACGACCCCTCCGGAAATATGGCGCTGGTGGCGCCCAACTTACTGTTCGAAAACTCTGGACCCCTCCCGGCTGCATCTATCGTTGAGGCGGCGGCCCCGCGGGATCTAGCGTGGAGTGGCCGGGCAGTCTCTTGGGGACCATCGGCAGGGCCGCAGTTGTCGCCCGAAGTCTGCTTCAGAACGGACGATGGGCGGCCTGGAGTGCGGCTATCAAACCATGTGCCTCGCTCTGGAAATTACATCTCGGCCGAGTATTTGGGGAAATTCGCGCCGCTTCCTTGATCCTCGATGTTGCCGCAGCCTTGCCATCCAAGGACGCCCATTGTGAAACGCGCCCAATCGGGACCCCACGCCGAACGAATAAACATCATGCTGATTTCACTATGAAAATCGTCACTATCTTGGGGTCTCGATTGGTTCCGATTGTGTGACCCCTACAATTTGACGCGGACGGTAGAAAGCTCAGGCTGTTGATCATTGTTCTGACCTGCATCACGGCTCGGCGCGCTTTTACGCTGCTCGACACCAGATATACCCTGCCGGACGGGAAGCTTACGTTCAGCCATCCGCTCGAACCCGACTGCTATCTCGCCGCCATGCTGGCCGATCTTGCGCGGGAGATCGCGGGGAGCTATCTCGCTGACATCGAGGTCCGATATGATCGAAAGCGAATATTGGACAGAGAACGGGCTGTCGCCGCCTGATAGGATAGCGAACTAACGCGGCAAAACTTCCTGTAACGGAACCCGACCATGCCCGGTGCACTCGACGGTCTTCGCGTCCTCGATCTCTGTAGCCATCTTGCAGGGCCCTATTGTGGCATGCTGCTCGGTGATCTCGGCGCGGACGTCATCAAGATCGAGCGACCGGGGGAAGGCGACGACGCCCGTAACATGCCGCCCTTTGTCAACGGCGAAGGCGCGCCGTTCATGCTATGGAATCGCAACAAGCGCAGCCTGGTGCTCGATCTGAAATCGCCGACGGATCGCGAGAGCTTCCTCGCTCTGGTCCGCGACGCCGATATCCTGCTCGAGAATTTTCGGCCCGGCACGCTCGACCGACTCGGCCTCGGATTCGACGTGCTGCGTGCACTCAATCCTCGCCTCATCTATGGCGCGATCTCCGGTTTCGGGCAGACCGGTCCCTACCGTAACCGCGGCGGCTTCGATCTCATGACGCAAGGGATGTCGGGGCTGATGTCGGTGTGCGGCCCGGAGGATGGGGCGCCGTTCCGCCTGCCGATCGCTATTTCCGACGTTGCCGCCGGCTGCTACGCAACGGTCGGCGTTCTCGCCGCGCTCGAGGCGCGCCACCGCACCGGGCGCGGCCAGATGGTCGAGACGTCGCTGCTCGAAGCCGCGGTCTCGTTCGGCCTATACGAGGCCGCTCACTTCTTCGCCACGGGCGAGCGGCCGCGTAGGCTCGGCCAGGCACATCGCGGCAGTGCGCCCTATCAGGTATTCAAGACGCTCGACGGCTGGATCACTATCGGCGGCGCCCAGCAGAATTTCTGGACCCGGCTCTGCCAGATCATCGGCCTGCCGGACCTGCCCGACGATCCGCGCTTTGCCACCAATGCGCTGCGCGTCGAGAACAACAAGGCGCTCGTCGAGTTGCTCCAGGCACGGCTCGACACTCAGAACTCGTCGCACTGGCTCGCCCGCTTCGAGGATGCCGGGATCCCAGCGGGGCCAGTGCTGACGCACGATCAGGTGTTCAGTGACCCGCAGATCATCGCGCGCGAGATGGTGACCGAAATCGATCATCCGCGGGCCGGGCGCAGCAAGACGCTAGGCATCACCGTCAAGCTGTCGGAGACGCCCGGGGCGATCCGCCGGCCGGCGCCGCTTCATGGCGAGCATACCGCCGAGATCCTTGCCGAGCTTGCCGCGGGGCGCCAACCTCGGATTCAGGCTGGGGAAGATTGAACGAGGAGCGCCACCGATGAGCATGCCCACTGAGGATCTGGTCGTGGCGCACGAGGCGGGCGGGCTGGCGGTCGTCACGCTCAATCGGCCGGGCAAGCGCAATGCGATCAACCTTGCGATGTGGCAGGGGCTGAAGGCGATCTTCGACGAGCTGAGCCAGGCGCGCGACGTGCGCGCGGTGATCCTCACGGGCAGCGGCGGGAATTTCTCGGCTGGCGGCGACATCAGCGAGTTTGCGACCGTGCGGGCGACCGTGGAGGCTGGCACGTTCTATGAGCATGCCGAGGAGGAGGCGCTGCTCGCTGTCCTGCACTGCGGCAAGCCGACCGTCGCCGAGATCTCGGGATTCGCCATTGGCGGCGCCTGCGCCCTTGCGCTTGCCTGCGATTTCCGCGTCGCCGATGACGGCGCCAGCTTCTTCATCCCGGCGGGCCGGCTCGGCATCGTCTACAGTCGGCTCGAGAGTGAGCTGCTGCTGCGTCAGGTCGGCCTCACCAACGCCAAGCTAATCCTCTTCGCGGGTGAGCGCATGAATGCGGAGGAGGCGCTGCGGCTTGGCCTCGTCAGCGAGGTGGCGCGCGGTGACATCGCCACCGCGTCGCGTCGTTTCGCCGGGCGCTTCGCAGCAAGCGCTCCGATCTCGGTCGCAGGCAACAAGTTCATCCTCAACGTCCTCTCGCGCGGCGAGGCCGATGCTCGTTCTGCCGAGGTCGATCGCTTCATCCATCTGTCGATGACGAGCGAGGACTACAAGGAGGGCCAGCAAGCCTTCCGCGAGAAGCGTGCGCCCGTCTTCACGGGGCGGTGACGATGCGGCTCGGGGTCGACATCGGCGGCACATTCACCGATGTAGCGCTCGACAGCGGCGCCGCCCTCCATACGGCCAAGGTGCTGACGACGCCACAAGCGCCCGAGCGCGGCGTCATCACTGCCATCGACGCCGTTCTGGCCAAGGCTGGAATCGGCTTTGCCGACCTCGCCCTGGTAATACACGGCACGACGTTGGCGACCAATGCACTCATCGAGCGCAAGGGCGCGCGCACCGCCCTCATCACGACCGACGGGTTCCGCGATTCTGTCGAGATGGGAACGGAGAGCCGCTTCGAGCAATACGACATCTTCATGGAAAAGCCCGCGCCGCTGGTGCCGCGGCATCTCCGCTTCACCGTGCGAGAGCGGCTCGACGCCAAGGGCGGGGTGCGAGTGAAGCTCGACGAAGGCGAGGTCGCGGCTCTGGCGCCGGCGCTCGAGGCGGCAGGCGTCGCCAGCCTCGCGATCGGCTTTCTGCACAGCTACGTCGACCCGTCGCACGAGCTGGCGGCGCGCAAGATCGTCAGCCGCCTGCTCCCGAACCTGCCGATCAGCCTCTCCTGTGAGGTTTCACCGGAAGCACGCGAATACGAGCGGATCTCGACGACCTGCGCCAATGCCTATGTCCAACCCCTGATGGCGCGTTATTTGGCCGAGCTGGAACGCGAGCTGGCTCGGCGCGGCAGTCGGGCGCCGCTCTTTCTCATGCTCTCGGGCGGCGGCGTCTGCGGACTCGAGACCGCCATGCGCTTTCCCATCCGCCTCGTCGAATCCGGCCCGGCCGGCGGCGCCATCTTCGCCGCCGGCATCGCCGCCGCGCAGGGCCTCGACAAGGTCCTGTCGTTCGATATGGGCGGAACCACCGCGAAGATCTGCCTCATCGATGGCGGCGCGCCGCAGCTCGGCCGCAGTTTCGAGGTGGCGCGGGTCTACCGCTTCCTCAAGGGCAGCGGCCTGCCGCTGCGCATTCCGGTCGTCGAGATGGTCGAGATCGGCGCAGGCGGCGGATCGATCGCCGGGCTCGATGCGCTCGGCCGCATCCAAGTCGGACCGCAGAGCGCCGGGTCCGAACCGGGACCGGCCTGCTATGATCGTGGCGGCCACACGCCGACCGTCACCGATGCCGATCTGCTGCTCGGTCGGATCGATGGAGAGAATTTTTCCGGCGGCAAGATCCGCCTCGACGCTTCGCGTGCCCGCGATGCGGTGCAGAACGCGCTCGGCGTGCTCGGACTTGGCGACGAGGAGTTGTCGCTCGGCATCGCCGAGATGGTTGAGGAAAACATGGCAGGGGCGGCGCGCGTCCACGCGATCGAGAGCGGCAAGCAGCTAACCGACCGAACGCTCATCGCGTTCGGCGGCGCCGCGCCGCTCCACGCGGCGCGCCTTGCCGAGAAGCTCGACATGAGCCGCGTCGTCATCCCGAGCCATGCCGGGGTCGGCTCTGCGGTTGGCTTTCTGCGCGCACCGGTGGCCTACGAGATCGCCCGCAGCCTCTATCAACCACTCGATGCGCTCGACGTCGTCGCGGTCAATGCTTGCCTCGCCGAGATGCGGCGCGAGGCCGACGCGATCGTGCGCGAAGGCGCGCCGAACGCGCCGCGCAGCGAAACCCGCAACGTCTTCATGCGCTATGCCGGCCAGGGGCACGAAATCGCGGTGGCGCTGCCCGACCGTGCGCTGCAGGCGGGCGATTCGAAAATGCTGCGCGAGAGATTCGAGACGAGCTATCGCGCCCTTTATCGCCGCACCGTGCCTGGCGCCGCGATCGAAGCGCTGTCCTGGGCCGTGCGGGTCAGCGCTCCGGCGCCCGGAGCCGGAAGGCCGTCAGCGGCCCCGATGGGCGCCTCGCCTCCGCTTGCCGCCGGCGATCGCTCCGTCTTCGACCATCGGATGCGAAGGTTCGTTCCCTACCGTGTCTACCGCCGCTCCCAGATGGCACCGGGCCGGGCGATCAGCGGTCCCGCCGTCATCGTCGAGGACGAAACAGCGACGCTGGTGACTGCTTCCTTCGATGCCGTCATCGCACCCGACGGTGCGATCATCCTCGAGCGTCGTGCCGCCGCAGGAGCATCGCCATGACCCACGCATCGAACCAGCTGTCGCCGATCGCCCTGCAGATCCTGTGGAACCGGCTGATCGGCGTCGTCGAGGAGCAGGCGCAGACCCTGATCCGTACGGCCTTCAGCAACACCGTCCGCGAGGCCGGCGACCTGGCGGCCGGTGTCTTCGACCGCCACGGCAACATGCTCGCGCAGGCGGTGACGGGGACGCCGGGTCACGTCAACTCGATGGCGAACGGCGTGCGCCATTTCCTCAAGAAGTTTCCGCTCGAGGAGATGCGCGAGGGCGACCATTTCATCACCAACGATCCCTGGCTGACCTCCGGCCATTTGCACGACATCACGGTGGTGACGCCGGCCTTTCATCGCGGCCACGCCGTCGCCCTCTTCGCCTGCACCTGCCACGTCGTCGACATCGGCGGCCGCGGCTTCGGGCCGGACGGACGGCAGGTCTATGAAGAAGGGTTGTTCATCCCGATCATGCGCCTCGCGGAAGGCGGCAGGATGAGCGAGGCACTGCTCGAGATCGTCCGGGCCAACGTGCGCGAGCCGCTTCATGTCGAAGGCGATATCCATGCCTTCGCGGCCAGCAACGACGAAGGCTGCCGCCGCCTCGGCATGTTCATGGACGAGTTCGGCCTCGATGCGTTGGACGATGTCGGCGACCACATCCTAGAGCGCTCGCGCCTTGCGACGTTGAAGGAGATCGCCACGCTGCCGCGAGGGCGCTTCTGTAACCGCATGCGCGTCGACGGCTATGACCGGCCGCTCGATCTCGTGGCCGCCCTGACCATCGACGACGAGGGAATGGCGGTCGATTTCACAGGGACCTCGCCGGCCAGCGCCTACGGCATCAACGTCGTCCTCAACTACACGACGGCCTATACGGTGTTCGGTCTCAAATGCATCGTCGCGCCGGCGATCCCCAACAATGCCGGCTCGTTGGCGCCGTTCCGCGTCACCGCGCCGCCGGGCTCGATCCTCAACGTCGAGCGGCCGGCCCCAGTCGCGGCACGGCACATCGTCGGCCATATGCTCCCTGATCTCGTGCTCGGCTGCCTTAACGAGGCGGTGTCCGGGCGCGTCCCGGCGGAAGGCGCCTCGGCGAACTGGCAGCCGCAATTGCGCGGCGGCGCTGCCGCCGTCGATCCCGATGCGGACGGTGGGCGGCGCGGCACCGACTTCACCGTCATCACCTTCAATAGCGGCGGCACCGGCGCCCGCCCCGGCAAGGACGGGCTTTCGGTAACCGCCTTCCCGAGCGGCGTGCGCAGCATGCCGATCGAAACCACCGAGCAGATTGCGCCCGTGCTGTTCTGGCGCAAGGAATACCGCACCGATTCCGGCGGACCCGGCGCCTGGCGCGGCGGTCTCGGCCAGATCATGGAGATCGGCAGCACCGAGGATGCGCCCTTCGCCATACTCGCGATGTTCGACCGCGTCGATCACCCGGCGCGCGGCCGGGACGGCGGCGGTCCGGGCGCCGCTGGTTGGGTGGGCCTCGCTTCCGGCGCAAAGCTCCGCGCCAAAGGCCACCAGACAATCCCGGCCGGCGAGCGCCTCCGTTTGATGATGCCGGGCGGCGGCGGTCTCGGCCGCGCCGTCGAGCGCGATCCGGCGCGCGTCGCTGCAGACGTGCGCGACGGGCTCGTCAGCACCGATGCGGCGCGAAGCGACTACGGCGTCGCCTGTGACGCCGCCGGGATCGTTGACGACATGGCGACGAGTACCCTGAGGGAGCACAAGAGGTGAGCGATCGCGGCAGCGCAGAAGCGACGACGTCCCCGTTGGCGGCGCTTCCAGCCGGCGGTCGTCGGCCGCGTCTGTCCCTCGACGATCTAAGCTGCGCCTTCGGCGAGGTCCGGGCGGTCGACCGCCTCAACCTCGACATCATGCAAGGGGAATTCGTCTCGCTGCTGGGGCCGTCGGGCTGCGGCAAGACGACGACGCTGCGCATGATCGCCGGCTTCATCGATCCGACGTCGGGCACGATCGCCCTGGACGGGACCGTCATCTCGTCGCCGCGCGGGTCGCTGCCGCCCGAGCGGCGGCAGATGTCGATGATCTTCCAGAGCTACGCCATTTGGCCGAACATGACGGTGGCGGAGAACGTCGCCTTCGGCCTGCAGATCCGCCGCCTCGACCGCGCCACGATCGAGCGCAAGGTCGCCGAGATGCTGCGCGTCGTCCGGCTCGAGGCGCTGGCCGAGCGCTATCCAGCGGAGCTATCCGGCGGACAGCAGCAGCGCGTCGCGCTGGCGCGCGCCATGATCATCGAGCCGCGCGTGCTGCTGCTCGATGAGCCGCTGTCCAATCTCGACGCGGCTTTGCGCGAGGAAATGCGCTTCGAGATCCGCCGCCTGCACGATACCTTCCGCTTCACCACCGTCTACGTCACCCACGACCAGGGCGAGGCAATGGTGACCTCCGATCGCATCGCGGTGATGAACCGCGGCCGCATCGAGCAGATCGATCCGCCGTACATGCTCTATACGAGCCCGCGGACCCGGTTCGTCGCCGGGTTCATCGGCCGGACCAACTTTCTCAACGGCAAATGCGCGGGCAGCGAGGTCGTCTTCGACCGCTTCGCCTTCCCGCGTGACCGCTTCGCTCCGATCGAGGGCGAGGTGACGTTCTCGGTGCGTCCGCAAGGCATCACCTTGCACCGCTCGGCGGCGCCTGGGGGCGAGCATCTCTGCCTCGTCGCGGGGACGCTAGCCGAGCGGGCCTATCTCGGCGAGTTCTGGGACTATGTCGTCGTGCCGCAAGACAGCGCGCTGCGCCTCAAGGTGACCGCCGCTCCGGCGGATATTTTTGAGGTCGGCGAGTTGGTCTGGCTCGAATTCGATCCGCGCCAAATGGCGCCGGTTAACGAGTGACGGGAGGTCGCTCAACGAGGAGGGGGAGATGATGTCGATCCGGATTTGGGCCTTCGCTTTCGCAATCGCCTGCATCACCGCATCGCCGCGCCCGGCGCCGGCAGCGCAGGATGCGGATCTCTACGACGCGGCGAAGAAAGCCGGCGAGACCGAGGTCACCTGGTATCAGTCGCACATCCGGACCGAAGCCTCGGAGAAGATCGGTCAAGCGTTCACCGCGAAATATCCCGGAATTAAGGTCAATGTCTTCAACAGCACCGCGGCCGTCGCCTTTCAGCGCCTGACCCAGGATCTCAAGGCCGGCGCAGTGCAAGCCGACATCTTCGGCACGACCGACATCAGCCACATGCCGACCCTGAAGGCGCAAGGCAGCCTCGATAAATTCGTTCCGGAAACCGTCTCGGGAATGGTGCCGGCGGTGAAGCAGCTCAATGATCCGGAGGGCTACTACACAATCACCTACGCTGCCCTTGTCGCGCTGACCTACAACCGCGACAAGGTAAAGCCCGAGAACGCGCCGAAGCACTGGACCGACCTCACGGACAAGAAATGGGAGGGCCAGGTGACGATCGGCAGCCCCAACTACAGCGGCACGCTCGGCGGCTGGTCGGTGATGATCAAGCGGCTCTATGGCATGGAGTTCTTCCAGAAGCTTGCCGACAACAAGCCGCTGGTCGGGCGCTCGATCGATGATGCTCTGATTCATCTCAATTCGGGCGAGAGCTCGATCGCCGCCGGCGACGTCGCTTCGACCTCGCGCAGCATCGCTCGCGGCAATCCCCTCGGCATCTCCTACCCGGAGGACGGCGCTCTGCTGCTGGTCGGGCCGACGGCACTGATCAAGGGTGCGAAGCATCCGAATGCCGGCAAACTCTTCATCAACTATCTGCTGACGCCGGACGCCGCCAAGGTGATCGTCGGCGAGTTCGAACAGGCGGTCATCATCGACGCGCCGGCGCCGCCGTCGGGCGTGCCGTTGAAGGATATCAAGACAGTCTCCAATCCGCTCGAGGAGATCCTCAAGGAATTGCCCGGCATCAAGGAGAAGTGGCGAGACCTGTTCGGCAGCTAGCGGGCTTGCAGCATCGTGCGCCCTGACATCTCCACGAGGGGCGTCTCCACCATGGCTCTTCCCGGTCAAGGGGAAGGGGGGCGCACCTGCGAGATTTCGAAGCCAATACCTGGGAAGGACGCAGCAATCACGCTGCAAGCGACGCTTTCGGCGCGGCTCGCTTCCCTGCTGTGGAGCGCAATGACGGCGGCGCTCGTCATCTTCCTGCTCTTGCTCGTCGCGGCGCCGCTCGTCAAGCTGGCGATTTCGAGCCTCGCGCGGCCGGAAGGTGGTGGCCTGACGCTGGCAAACTACGCTTCCGCCTTCGGCAATGCGCGCCATCTGCGGGCGCTCAGCAACTCGCTGCTGCTCGGCACGGCCGTCACGATGTGCTGCATCGTCTTCGCCGTCCCGCTCGCCTGGGCGGTCTCGCGAACCGACATGCCGCTGAAGGGGCTGGTGCGGCTCACGGTCATCGCCACCTTCATCACCCCCTCCTACCTCGGCGGGGTCGCCTGGATCCTGCTCGCGGCGCCGCGAGCAGGCTGGCTCAACCGCATGGTGGTTGCGCTCACCGGCGCCGGCGCTGGTCCGTTCAACATCTACAGTTTCACCGGCCTCGTCTTCGTCGTCGCGATCTATGCCTATCCCTACGTCTTCGTCTCGACCAGCGCAGCACTCGACCTGGTCTCCTCCGAGATGGAAGATGCGGCGAGCATTCTCGGTGCGAGCCGGCTGCGCACCGCGCTGCGCATCACCATGCCGCTGGTGCTGCCGGCGATTTTCGCCGGCTCCATCGTCGCGTTCCTCGACACAATCGCGCTGTTCGGCACGCCGGCGCTGATCGCCATCCCGGCGCATTTCAGTGTTATGACGACGCAGCTTTGGAACTTCTTCGAGTATCCGGTGCGGGTCGAGGTGGCCGCCGCCTATTGCGCGCCGCTCCTCGGGATCACGATGTTCCTCCTTTGGCTGCAGCGCGTCGTATTGAGCCGCAGGGGCTTCGTTTCCGTCACCGGGAAGGGCGGCGAGCGACGGCCGATCCGGCTGGGCAAGTGGCGCTGGGTTGCCCTGCTCTACGCGCTCTTCATCGGCGCGCTCTCGGTTTATCTCCCCTTCGCCACAATCTGCGAGGCGGCGTTCAGCAAGGCCTGGGGGCGCGGCTTCTCGCTGCAGAACCTCACCCTCGCGAATTTCCGCTACCTCATTTTCGAGTATCCGATCACCCAGCAGTCGATCGCCCACACGCTGCTCTATTCCGGCGTTGCCGCAACCACGTGCGTCGCCCTCGGCCTTGCCGTTGCGTACCTCGTCAGAGGCCGTCTCGTACCGCTGGCGCGCTTCCTAGGCGTGCTCGTCATGGCACCCTTCGTCATCCCCGGCATCGTGCTCGGCATGGCGTTCTACGCGACCTACGCGCCGCCCCCGGCAGCGCTCAACGGCACCGCAGCGATCGTCATCCTCGCCTTCGTCGCGCGCTTCATCCCGATCGCCTACGCGAACGCCGCGGCGGCACTCCGCAGCATCAATCCCGAGATGGAGGAAGCGGCGCGCATCCTCGGCGCGGCGCGCGCCTCGACCATACGGCGCATCCTCGCGCCGCTGCTCAAGGCCAGCCTCGCTGGAGCCTGGCTCATGGTTTTCATTCCGGCCGCTCGCGAGCTCAGCACGGCGCTCTTCGTCGTCGGGCCGCAGACCAGAGTGCTTGCCATCCTGATGCTCGACCTCAACGAGGAGGGCAACTTCGAGATCCTTGCCGCCTCGGGATGTATCCTCCTCGTCGTCATGCTGGCGACACTTGCGGCGAGCCTGCGGCTCCTGGGACGAGATTTCATGCTGCGGCCATGATCAGGCTGCAAGAGTGGAGGGAATCATGCGACGTCAACCGATCTTCTTTAACGAGAAGCGCCTGCATGAGACGATGGAACGCAAGAACATCGATCTCGTCATCCTGCGCACCGTCGAGAACTCGATCTATGTCAGCGAGTTCTTCAACAACGGCGGCGAACTCGGCTACCGGCCCTTCACGGTGTTCTACTTCCGCGATCCGGCCAAGGCGCCGGCCTTCATCGTGCCGGCGGTGGATCTCCACCTCGCCATGGATTCGACCTGGATCGACGACGTTCGCGGCTACGCGATGGCGGAGTTCTTCACCGACCTCAAGGTGGATTTCTACAAAGACTTCTTCACGGCAGCGGCCGATGTCCTTGCCGAGCGAAACGTGCGCAACCTGGTCGTCGGCACCGAGGGCGAGAGCCTCACTGCTGGGTTTCGGCGCCGGCTCGACGAATTGCTCGTCGGCAATCGGCTGGTCGAGATCAACGCCGAGATGGACCATGTGCGGATGGTCAAGACGCCGGAGGAGATCAGCCGGCTGCACCGCGCTTGCAACATCACCATCAAGGCGCATGAAAGTTTCCGCCAGGCCATCCGCCCCGGCAACTCCGACGCCGATCTGCACAAGGCAGCCGTAGGCCGAATGATCGCCGAGGGTGCCGAGGGCATCCATTTCATCAATATCGGCTGCGGCCCAGAGACGGCCTATGCCGCACACGCACCGTTCCCGACCGGCCACGTGATGCGGCGCGGCGACTTCGTCAAGGTCGACATGGGTGCACGCTATCGCGGCTATGCCTCGGACTTTGTGCGATCATATTTCATCGGCGAGGCGAGTCCACGACATCAGGAGATTTGGCAGCGGCTCAACGAGGTCCAGATGGAGCTCGGAACCTGGATCCGACCAGGGGTCACCGGGGGTGAGATTTTCGCGCGCGGCTACTCTGCGATCAACCGGCACTTGCCGGACTTTCCGCGGGAGTTCATCGGTCACGGCATCGGCCTCAATTCGCATGAGCAACCACGGATGAATCGGCCGAACCGCACAGTGGTTGAGCCAAACACTGTCGTCTGCGTCGAGTTTAGTTACTATCATGAGGGAGTACGCCACCACACCGAGGACACCTTTCTCATCGGCACCGAGGAGACCGAGAACTGGACAATTGGCTGTCCACGCGATCTGGTCGTGCCGTTATGACTGACGTGAGTCATCAGGGCGTCGTTCGAATTTCGGCGCGGGACGGTTCGGCCTGCGCGAATCAGCCACGACGAGCGCTGAAACGGTGATATGGGATTGGCCGCAGTGGACGTGGCAACTAAGCTACGTGAGGCCCTCAATGCCTCATGACGGCATTGTCGCGTCAACGAGCTGGCTCTCGAAGGCTTCGTCGGTCTAGGGGAGCTGCTGCACGAGCCAGTTGCCGAACGTCGCTGGCTCCTTGCACACGGCCACGTGCGCCTCATTCGTGCGAGAGGGCGCCGCGGATGAGGCGCAGGACCTTGCGCGAGAGGCTCACAGATGGGTTCGGCAGAGCATGCTCCGGAGGCTATGCTGGTGCTCGTCGGTGCGTCTGACGGTTTGGCGGCGTGAGGCGCGCCAGGAAGCCAGCCACTCGATGGAGATCATCCTTGGAAACGCGCTCGGGCAAGTTCGTGCCATTCGAGATTACGATCTGCGGAATCGATGAGCTGGGCGATCACTGCAAGGTTGGCGTCAGCCATGTGCTCTCCATCCTCGACCCCGCGGCAGTGCAGCCACCGGCGTTCGGTTCATTCGGC
This sequence comes from Allostellaceae bacterium, assembly GCA_041488295.1. Classification (GTDB taxonomy): domain Bacteria; phylum Pseudomonadota; class Alphaproteobacteria; order ATCC43930; family CGMCC-115725; genus URHD0088. The sequence continues at coordinate 6,917 of JBGPOZ010000003.1, read as the reverse complement.
GAGCACGAACGCATGGAGTTGCGGTTTGATGATGTGATCGAAGAGCGGCCGGATCGCGTTGCGCCGGCAAGGGTGACTGGCCGCGCGAACTTTTTCCAGAGAAGGTTGGATCCGCGGCTCTCTCCCTCCGCCAACTCCACTGAGCCGTAACGTTCTCTTGCAGCTTTTGGAAGTCGTTCTGCTACCTGAAAGCCACCGACATTGAGAAGTCGGCACCAATCTTGACGCAAACATGACGATGCACCCATCATGAGATCCGGCCAACCGCAAGAACAGTAGAGGGAATGCCGCGCGGTTCGCGCAGGGGGGACACCTTGAAGGGCTTGCGATTCGGAGCGGGGATCTTGGCGATGCCCGCCATCGTGCTCCTGGCACTCGTCTTTGTCTTTCCGCTCGCCCGATTTTTCTCGCTTGCCTTCACCGGAAATATTGGACCCTTCGGCACGTTTCAAGCCTTGGCGGCGAGCGATGTTTACCGACGCGTTTTCATCGACACCGTGTTCGTTTCCACCCTGGTCACGGCGCTCACCTTGCTGCTGGCTTGGCCAGTCGCCTATTTGCTGACCTGCCTTAGGGGCTTGCGCTTCATCCTGGCGCTCTACGGCGTGCTCTTCCCACTGTGGATTTCGGTGCTGGTCCGGACCTTCTCCTGGATGTTGCTGCTCGAGCGCAACGGGCCGATCAACCGGATGCTCAAGGAGCTCGGTCTCACCGATCAGCCCTTGGCGCTGCTGTTCAACAGCACCGGCGAATTGATCGGCATGGTCCATGTCCTGCTACCCTATGCGATCCTGCCGCTCTATGCCGCAATGAGCCGGATCGATCCAAGGCTGCTGCTTGCCAGCGACGGGCTCGGTGCCAGCCTCTTCGACACGTTCCGGCGCATTTACTTTCCCCTGAGCCTGCCCGGCCTGCTCGGCGGCGCCACCTTCGTATTCCTGCTGTCGCTCGGCTTCTTCATCACCCCGGCGCTGCTCGGCGGCGCCAAGGCCATGACTCTGTCGATGCTCATCGCGAGCTTCGTCACCGAACGCCTCGCCTGGGACATGGCGGCGGCAGCCTCGCTCGTCCTGCTGGTGACGACGCTGGCGCTGCTGGCGCTCTTCTCGCGGCTGGTACCGCTGGGTCAGCAGACCGTCATCAGATGACCCGCCTGCCCCTCACCCTGCGCCTCGTAGCCTACGCCGCGGCCAATCTGGTCCTCGTCTTCCTGCTGATGCCGATCCTGGCGGTGTTTCCGGCTTCGTTCAATCGCGGCAGCTTCATCCGCCTGCCGCCGGCGCAGTATTCGACGCGGTGGTATCAGGTCTTTCTCAACGACCCCGAATGGATGACGACGCTCGTCACCAGCCTCAAAGTCGCGGTGCTGGCGACCATCATCGCGGTCGTCGTCGGCACCTTGGCTGCGATCGGGCTGCAGAGCCTGCGACCGCGCTGGCGCCTCTTGATGACCGGGCTCCTGCTAGCGCCGATGATCGTCCCAGTGATCGTAACGGCGGTCGCGCTCTATCGCACCGCTATTGAGTTCGAGCTGAGTGGGACGCTCGGTGCCCTCGCCTTGAGCCATGCCCTGCTCGCCCTGCCGATCGTCGTGATCAATGTCGGCATCTCGCTGCGCGCGCTCGATCCGCTATGGCTGCGCGCCGCCGCCGGCTTGGGTGCGGGGCCCGGCCGGATTTTCTTCACGATCATGTTGCCCAACATCGTGCCGGGCATGATCGGCGCGGTCGTCTTCGCCTTCCTCAGCTCGTTCGACGAGGTCGTCGTCGCCTCGTTCATCTCTGGATTTCAGAACAAGACGCTGCCGGTCAAGATGTGGGAGGCGATCCGCCTCGAGTTCACGCCGACCGTCGCGGTCGCCGCGATCTTCATGATCAGCGTGGCGATCGTGCTGTTCTTTGCCGCCAGGCTTGCCGGCGTCGGGCAAACGGGAGAGGCGAAATGACGGCGGGGATCGGGCTCCGCGTCCGCTTCGACGGCACCAGCAAGAGCTTCGGCACCATCGAGGCGCTGGCCCCGACGGCGCTCTCGGTCGAGCCCGGCGAGTTCCTGACGCTGCTCGGGCCCTCGGGGTCGGGCAAGACGACGCTGCTCAACCTCGCCGCCGGCCATCTCGATCCGACCTGCGGGCGGGTGCTGATCGGCGAACGCGACGTGACGCGCGTGCCGGCGCGCCACCGCAATGTCGGCATGGTGTTCCAGAACTACGCGCTGTTTCCGCACATGACGGTCGCGGAGAACGTCGCCTACGGGCTCAAAGTGCGCCGCCGGCCGCGCGAGGAGGTCGCTCGGCGCGTGCGCGAGACCCTGGAGCTGGTGCAGCTCAACGATCACGGCGCGCGGCAGATCGACGCGTTGTCCGGCGGGCAGCAGCAGCGCGTAGCCCTGGCACGCGCCCTGGTGATCGAACCCGACGTCCTGCTGATGGACGAGCCGCTCGGCGCGCTCGACCGTCAATTGCGCAAGGCGGTGCAGCTCGAGTTGCGCCGCCTGCACGAGCGTCACGGACGGACGACGATCTACGTCACCCACGACCAGGAGGAAGCGTTGGTGCTGTCCGATCGGGTGGCGGTCATGCGCAACGGCCGCATCGAGCAGATCGGCAGTGCGAGCGAGCTCTATGCCAGCCCCGCGACGGCGTTCGTCGCCGGGTTCATCGGCGAATCGAATTTGCTGGCGGCGACCGTGCTGCGCCTTGCGGGCGGCATGGCCGAGGCCGAGGTGCCGGCGCTCGGCATGACGATCACCGCCGCCGCCGCGCCGCGCTTGACGGAAGGACCCGCCCGCCTGCTGTTGCGGCCCGAGCACCTGCTGCTCAGCGAGACCGAGGGCCTTGACGCCGAGGTCGAGCAGGTCGTGTACTTGGGGGAACTCGTGGCGCTCGATCTCCGCTTGGAAAACGGTGGACATCTTTGGCTACGACGCCAGCTCGATCGGGGGATCGCGCGCGGCGCCCGGGTTCTTGTCGGATGGCGGAGGGAGCATCTGCGGCTGCTCCCCGAGACATGAAACGGCCAATCGAAAAGGGGAGGTACCCAATGCTGCGACGTGACTTTCTATTGAGCGGTATAGGTGCGGGCACGGCGCTCGCGCTGGGTTTGGGGCCGCGCCTGGCGCTGGCCGCCAATCGGCCCTTCACATTCACCTCGTGGGGCGGCGCCTTGTCGGATGCCGAGAAGAACGCCTTTACGGCCCCCTTCGCGCAGATGAAGGGCATCCCCATTGCCAACACCTCACCGACCGAGACCGCCAAAATCAAGGCGATGGTCGAGGCCAAGAACGTCGAGTGGGACGTCGTCACCGTCGGCGGCAACGTCGCCTGGCAGGGGCAGCGCGAGGGCTTCCTCGAGAAGCTCGACCTCGCGAAGATCCCCAACGCCAAGAACCTCGAGCCTGACTGGGTCGCGCCTTACGGCATGGCGACCTCGACGGGCGCCACCATCATCGGCTGGTCGACCAACGCCTTCCCGGCGAATGCCGGGCCGCAATCCTGGGCGGATTTCTGGGACGTCAAGCGCTTCCCGGGACGGCGCGGCCTCTACGCCAACTTCACCTACAATTACGAGGCCGCGATGCTGGCCGCCGGCACCGCCCGGAACGAGGTCTATCCGGTGACGCCGGAGAAGATCGAGATCGTCTTCGCCAAGCTCAAGGAGATCAAGCCGCACGTCGCCGTGTGGTGGAGCGCCGGGGCGCAGCCGCCGCAGTTGCTCTCGACCGGCGAGCTGGCCTTGTCCTCGGTGTGGAGCGGGCGCGTCCTCGCGGCGGTCGCCGAGGGCGCGCCGGTCGCCTATACTTACCGCGACGGCATCGCCTGGGCCAATTGGTGGGTCATCCCCAAGGGCACGCCCTACCTCGATCTGGCGCACGAGCTCTTCAACTTCGCGCTGACCGAGGAGGCGCAACTGAAGCTGCTGCCGCTCAAGACCTATGGTCCGGTGCTAAAAGCCGCCGCCGCCAAGGCCGACGCCGAGGGCCAGCGGCTGCAGGTCATGGCACCGGACAACGTCAAGAACATGCTGATCATCAACGAGCAGCAGGTCGACAAATACGCGACGACCTACCCCGATCGCTTCACCCAACTGAAATTGGGTTGAAGCCGCAACGAGCGGGCCCGACAAACGTCTCGGACCCGCTGCGTTCGGCACGCAGGAACCCTGGCTTGGATCGCGTCACAGTGATGAGCCCGCACCGTCTCGATCCCGTCCTGCGGCCACGCTCGGTCGCCATCGTCGGGGCCTCGCCGCGCGACGGGGCGGTCGGCAACATGTTCCTCCGCCAATTGCGGATCGGCCTCTATGAATCCCGCTTCGGCGGGCAGCTTTATCTGGTCAACCCGCGCTATCCCGAAATCGACGGGCAGGTCTGCCATCCCGCGCTGACTGCGCTGCCCGAGACGCCGCAGCACGTGGCCTTCGCCGTTCCCAATGCCGCCATCGAGGAAGCCCTGGATGAGGCGATCGCGATCGGCGTGCGCGCCGGCACCATCGTATCGAGCCTCTACTTGGCGAAAGACCGCGATCCGCCGCTGGTCGACCGCATCCGCGCGCGCTGCCGGGATGCCGGATTCCTGCTATGCGGCGCCAACGGCATGGGATTCTACAATTTCGCGGACGGGGTGTGGCTGTGCGGCTTCCGGACCCGCGCGAACCACCGCCCCGGCAGCGTCGCCTTCCTCTCGCATTCCGGCTCGGCGCTGTGCTCGCTTGTCGATGCCGAGGCGCGCATCGACTACAACTATGTTGTCTCGTCGGGGCAGGAGCTGAGCCTCTCGTTGGCCGACTATCTCGACTTCGTGCTGGAGCAGCCCTCCACCAAGGTGATCGGCCTTTTCCTGGAGTCGGCGCGCGACCCCGAAGTCTTCGAGGCGGCGCTGGCCAAGGCGCAAGCAAGGCGCCTGCCGATCGTCGCCCTCAAGGTCGGCCGTACGCCGGAGAGCGCCGCGCTCTTCATCAGCCATTCCGGCGCCCTGGCGGGCGACGACGGCGTCTACCAGGCGCTGTTCGAGCGCTACGGCGTGCAGCGCGTCTCGTCGATCGACGAGCTCGCCATCGCGCTCATGCTCTTCCAGCAGAGCCCGGCGCCGCTGCGCCGAGGCGGGCTCTGCACGCTGCACGATTCCGGCGGCGAGCGCGAGCTCATCATAGACCTCGCGGAGCGGCATGGCGTCGCCTTCGCGCGGCTCGCCGATGCGACCGCGACGAAGCTCGTCACCCGCCTCGATCCCGGTCTGGCGCCGGTCAATCCGCTCGACGCCTGGGGCACCGGCAACGACGCGCAGGGCGTCTATCGCGACTGCCTGACGGCGATGATGCAGGATCCCGATACGGCGATCGGCGCCGTGGTCTGCGACCGACGGGCCGACGGCGTCTTCAATCAGCGGCACGAAGGAACCGCCGCTGCGGCCATGGCGGCGAGCGGCAAGCCGGTCGTCGTCTGCTCGAACTACCAGGGCTCCGGCGATAGCAACGACACGATCGCGGTGGCGCGCGGCGGCGTCCCGGTCTTCGACGGCGTGCCGGCGTTCCTCACCGGCGTGCGCAAGCTGTTCGATTTCCGCGACTTCGTACCGCCGGGCCCGGCGCCGTTGCTCGACCGCGCGACCGTCGTCAAGTGGCGAGCGCGTCTTGCGGGAGCCGGCACGCTCACCGAGCACGGTTCGCTCGGCTTGCTGGAGGATTTCGGCATACCGACGGTGCCGCGCCGCCTCGCCGAGACGCGGCGCGAAGCCATCGCCGCCGCCGCGTCGCTGGGCTACCCCGTGGTGCTGAAGACCGCAACGACCGGCATCGCGCACAAGAGCGATTCGGGCGGCGTCATGCTCGGTCTGTCGAGCGACGCTTCGGTTGGCGCCGCCTATGACGATCTGGCATCGCGCCTGGGTCCGCGCGTGCTGGTCGCACCTCAGGTCGGCGACGGCGTCGAGATGATCCTCGGCATGACGCGCGACACGCAATTCGGGCCGACGCTGCTGATCGGCGTCGGCGGCGTCCATGCCGAGATCATGCACGATGTCGTGCTCGCCCGCCCGCCCTTCGATGCCGAATGGGCGCGCAAGCTGATCGATCGCCTGAAGCTCCGCAAACTGCTCGACGGCGTGCGCGGCCGGCCCGCCGGCGACGTCGCGGCGCTGGCGAAGGCGGCGGCGCTTCTGTCCGGGTTGGCAGTCGCCTTGGGCGACCGCATCAAGGAGATCGACGTCAATCCGATCGTCGTCCTGCCGAGCGGTTGCGTCGCGGTCGACGCGCTCGTGGTAGCGGGGTGAGGAGGAAAATTTCGATCATGGCCCGCGACAAACGCTACGACATCCTGTTCGAGCCGGTTCAGATCGGCCCGGTGCGCGCCCCCAACCGCTTCTACCAGGTGCCGCACTGCACCGGCCTCGGTTATGCCTATCCGGCAGCGCAAGCCGGGCTGCGCGCCATGAAGGCCGAGGGCGGCTGGGGTGTCGTCTCGACGCAGCTCTGCGAGATCGCGCCGTCCTCGGAACTGATCCACCCCTACGACCGGCTGTGGGACGACGACGACATCCCGGTCCATGCCAGGATGGTCGAGGGCGTCCATGCGCATGGCTCGCTCGCCGCGGTGCAGCTCGGCCATATCGGGATCGGCGGCAAGAACTATCTGGGGCGCATGCCGGCGATCGGGCCGGGTTCGCTGCGCAACTCGCTGGCGCAATTCCCCGCTCAATCGCGGGCGATGGACAAGGCCGACATCGGCGCGTTCCGCGAGCTCCATCGCGCGGCGGTGCGGCGTGCGAAGCAAGCGGGCTTCGACATCATCTACGTCTATGCCGCGCACAACGCCTCGATCGCCTCGCACTTTCTGGCGCGGCGCTACAACACGCGCACCGACGAATATGGCGGCTCGCTCGAGAACCGGGCGCGTCTCCTGCGCGAATTGTTGGAGGACTCGCG
>JBGPOZ010000002.1:0-60228 GCA_041488295.1 Allostellaceae bacterium | reverse complement strand
CTTCGCCGGCAACCTTGCCGGGCTGTTCGAGATTCCGCTGCCGGCCTGGCTCGGCAATCTCGCCGCGAGCGGCAGCCGGGGGCCGGCGCCGCTTGGCGATTTCGCCGCCGGCGTTTTCGCGACGATGCTCGCGACGCCCTGCTCGGCGCCCTATCTCGGCACCGCGATCGGCTTCGCGCTCGCCGGCAGCAGCACCGACATTCTCGCCGTCTTCCTGACGCTCGGCATCGGCCTTGCTCTGCCCTATCTCGCGGTCGCCGCCTTCCCTGATATCGCGCGCCTGTTGCCGCGGCCGGGGCGCTGGATGCTGACCCTGCGGCGCATTCTCGCGGTGTTCCTGGCGGGGACCGCGCTGTGGCTTCTCACCGTTCTCGCCGCGCAAACCTCGCTTGTGGCGGCGCTTGCCGTTGCCGTGGCGTTGCTCGTCGCCGGGCTTCTCATGCGCGCGCGATTCGCGCCGATGGTGCGGCGGGCGTCTGCCGCGGCAGCGCTCGCCCTCGCCTTCGTCATCCCGCTGGCGCTTCCGGCCTCGACCGCGCGTCAGGCGGTGCAGACGGGGCCGTGGCAGAAATTCGACGAGGCCGCGATCGACGGGTTCGTGCGCGAGGGCAAAATCGTCTTCGTCGACGTGACCGCCGATTGGTGCGTCAATTGCAAGGTGAACGAGCGGCTCGTCCTGCAATCGGATGAGGTCGCCCGGCGGCTCGGCGGCCCGGGAACCGTCGCGATGCGCGCCGACTGGACGCGCCCCGACGGGATGATCGCAGCCTTCCTGCGCGGCTTCGGCCGCTACGGCATTCCGTTCTACGCCGTCTACGGTCCGGCGACGCCGGAGGGGCAGCCTTTGCCCGAGATCCTGACGCGCGCCACGGTGCTCGACGCCTTGACGCGGGCGGCGCCGGAGGGCGGCAAGGATGCCGGCGCGGCCGCGCCGAAAACGGTCCGCAACGGGGGGTGATTTTCGCCCGTCTCTTCAGTATGGTGGCCTCGCGCGGGCGCCACCGGGCGCTCCAGATTTCCGATGATCGTTCGACCACAACAGGCACTGGAAGGGAAAAGCCATGACCATCAAGGTGGGCGACAAGGTTCCGTCCGTTAAGCTGAAGCAGATGACCGCCGAGGGCGTCAAGGACGTCATGACCGACGAATTCTTCAAGGGAAAGAAAGTCGTCCTCTTCGCGCTGCCCGGCGCATTCACTCCGACCTGCTCGGCCAAGCACGTCCCAGGCTTCGTTCAGAACTACGACGCGCTGAAGAAGAAGGGCGTCGACACCATTGCTTGCCTCTCGGTCAACGACGCCTTCGTGATGGGCGCCTGGGGCAAGGAACAGAAGGCCGACGGCAAGGTCGTGATGCTGGCCGACGGCAATGGCGACTTCACCAAGGCGGTCGACCTCGAGCTCGACGCCCGCGCCAACGGCCTCGGCATCCGCTCCAAGCGTTACGCGATGGTCGTCGACAACGGCGTCGTCAAGGCGCTCAACGTCGAGGCGCCGGGCGCCTTCGAAGTCTCCAGCGCCGAAGCGGTGCTGAAGGCTCTCTGACGGCTGTGAGGCCCGTTTCCCGAACGGGAAGCGGGCCACCCCCGTCATGGGATTGCTGGTTCAGGCTTTCGGGGCTGCATCTGGCAGATAGACCGACAGTAGAAGAAGCCCCCGCGCGACGCAGTCCGGATCGAGGATGTGCGTCTTCCGGCCGGTTGCGGCGAGGGCGCGCGCGTAGAGATCGGCGAGGTGCGGCGTGCCGATGATGTGGACGAGGCCGTCGCCCGCCGGCGCCAGATCGGCAATCTCGCGGCCGATCAGGATACCGGAGAGATAGGACGGCAGCGCCGCCGGCGCGACCTCGCCGAAGAGGCCGGCGCTGCGCACGCCGAAGAGATGGTGGAGAAGACCGCCGGCAGCGCCGGCGCGCGCGAGGCCGGCTTCGAACGCCGCGTCGTCCGCCGCGTCTCCGGCGGCGCCTTCCTCCGGCATCAGACGGCCAAGAATGCTGTGCCGGCGGAGCACGGCGAAGACCTCGCCCGTCATCGCCGTCGCAAAGCGCTCGATCCGCCCGTCGCCGAGGCGCACCCATTTGCTGTGCGTGCCGGGCAGGCAAAGCGTTGCCTCGCCCGTCGGCAACTCGGCGAGGGCGCCGAGGATCTGCGTTTCCTCGCCGCGCATGACATCGGGAACATGAGCCGCGTCGCGGCAGGCAAGGCCGGGGACGATCCAGGCCTGCCCGCCATCCCAGGTGACGGGCCGCATCAGGCGAGCAATCTCGGCAACGCCGGCGGGACAATCGACATAGGGCACCTCATGCCAGCCCTGCCGGCTGCCGACCATGCCGCTCATCAGGATGAGCGGGTCCCCCGCCCAATCGCCGAGCTGCGCCTCGAGCGCAGCCGGGAAGCCGCCGGGCTCGACCGTCAGGATGCCGCCTGGGGCGCCGCGCCTCTCGAGGATGCGGCCAGCCTCATCGAGGCGATAGGCTCTGAAGCTCGAAGTGCCCCAATCGACGGCGATCATCGCGCGGGGTCGCGGCCTGGGCGCGAGCGCATGCCGTCAGCGCCGGAGATAGCGGATCAGCATCGCTGCGCCGACCAGGAGGACGATGCCGAGCCAGGAGATGTCGAAGGTGAAAGCATCGTGGGCGACCGAGACGTAAAGCGCACGCCCCTTCAGAAAGGTCCACAACGCATCCATGCCGCCCCCCGCGACGCTGCCCGATGCCGAACGGGCCGCGGCGAGAGAATCGATCGGCGCGAACGCCGTGTCCAGCCCCTCGGTGGCAGAGGAGCGTGGCGAATCGGTCTAGGCGGCGGTATTCACCTTCTGCCCGCGATGCGAGGGCACATGATGCGAAGGGGCGGGTTTCTCCGAGGCCGCAAGGGATTTCGCCGCATCCTCCGCGACGGGGTCGTGATCGCCGCCGCCGTCGGCCTGCGGCGGCACTCTCGGCTGCGCCGTCGGTAGAGTACTCGTCAACACCGATCCGATGGACATTCTTGTTCTCCTGCGCGAATACCGAGAATGCCACTCTAACTCGACCGAATTAATGAAATCTTAAAGCATAGTATTCGAGCAATATTTGATGAGAATTTTAAGTATGCGGCAATTTCTTGCGCCGGATTGCTGCCGATGTGCAAACCGACGACTTGCCTTGCCTCGTCCGCCGCGCTCGACCAAACTGCCTCGTACCACGAGCAAGAGGGAGGAACCGCGGATGCGCAGCCATCACGATATGGGCGGGTCGCCGGCGGGGCCGGTCGCGCCGACCGAGCATGACTACGCGTTCTGGGAAAAGCGGGTCGACGCGATGATGGTGCTGCTGTCCTCGCCCAAGCACCGGCTTCTCCACGTCGACGAGTTGCGGCGGAACATCGAGGCGCTGCCTCCCGACGCCTATGATCGGATGAGCTATTACGAGCGGTGGATCGCATCGGTCTGCGCAACGCTCCTCCAGCGCGGCGCGATCACGGCGGACGAGCTCGCGCGCAAGATGGTGGAGATCGAAAAGCGCGCCGACGCGGAGGAACCGTAAGCGAAAGCTCAGGGCAATGCCTTCTTCACGCAGGTGAAATCCTTGGCATTTTCCGCCTTCTCGCAAAGCATCACGTTGCGCTGAACCGAATCGACGATCCAAAGAGTAGAGCCATGCTCGTTGGCCGACGAGGTCACGAGGAGGCTTCTGGAATCGAAATTGGCGCCGAGCCCGTTGCCGGGCAGGCGCGGCGCCGCCGGCGCGCCGGTCGTCTGCGCCGATGCCGGTACGATCCCGGCAAGCGCCATCGCAAGCGACAGCATGAGGGCTCGGGTCAATCCGCGTGCGGAGGCGTTCGCAACAATGGCGGTCGAAGGCGAGGCGATGTTGATAAGATTTTCGCGCATGAGTCTCTCCGATAGGCCGAAAGAGATTGGATCGCGGGGGGCGGTCCTCCCGTTGAGCGTCGCTCGACGTCGGCATCGCGCAGAAGTGATCCTTCGCGCGCGCCCGATATGCATCTTAGCCGGTGCCTCGATGATGGTGGACTCCTCACTCTTGCGCGGAGGTTGTCATGACACGACTCTGGGCCGTGCTCCTTGCGATCGTTTCCGTCAACGCGATGCTCTTGTCGGCCTGCCCGGTCACGCCGCCGACGCACGCCATCGACGACACCCACGGCCGGGGCGGCGGTGGACCCGGCGGCGGGAATATGTGACGCCGGCAAGGTGCGCCGAGGCGCCGTAGCGTCCCGCAGGGCATCGATGTGGCGCCACCGCGCCGGATTCGCTATCGTTCGCCGTCGATGGACGGGATTACGGAGGCGGGAGCCGGGAATGTCGGAAGGGCATGCGGTCGGGTCGCCCGGGCGGCTGCGGAGACGGGTCGCGTGAAAGCGGCCGAGATCTGGTCGGTCGCTCCGGCAGAGCCCGTTCGGTTCCGCGCCGGCGACCGCGTCGCGGTGCGCCGCGCCGACGTGCCGGGCCATCTGCGCACGCCCTGGTACATCCGCGGTCATGCCGGGGTCATCGAGCGCTTCTGCGGCAGCTTTCCCAACCCCGAGGAGCTCGCCTACAACCGGTCCGGCCTTCCCGCCCAGCCGCTCTACCGCGTGCGCTTCCGCCAGCGCGAGATCTGGTCCGACTATCCCGGCGCCGAGGGCGACACCGTCGAGATCGAAATCTACCAGCATTGGCTGGAACCGGCTTGAGCCGCGCCACGGAACGGAGGCCGTCATGACGAGGGAACAGCCCGGCCATCACCACGATCACCACAGCCACGATCACGGGCCGCACGCCCATCCGACGCGCGCCGATGCGCCGGATATGCTTGGCTATTACCAGCGGATGGAGATCGCCGTGCGCGAGCTCCTCATCGAAAAGGGGATCCTCGGCGCCGACGAGATCCACCAAGCGATCGAAGCGATGGATGCGCGCAACCCCGCCGCAGGCGCCCGAATCGTCGCGCGCGCTTGGAGCGACCCCTCCTTCAAGGAACGGCTCCTGGCGAACGGCACCGCCGCTTGCGAGGAGCTCGGCATCTCGATGGGTCCGACGAAGCTCGTCGTCGTCGAGAACACGCCCCGCCTCCACAACCTCATCGTCTGCACGCTCTGCTCGTGCTATCCGCGCGCCGTGCTGGGATTGCCGCCCGATTGGTACAAGAGCCGCGCCTATCGCAGCCGTGCCGTCCGGGAGCCGCGCGCCGTCCTCGCCGAGTTCGGGCTCGACATCCCGGTCGAAGTCGAGCTGCGCGTCCATGATTCGACGGCCGACATGCGCTATCTCGTGCTTCCCGAGCGTCCGCCGGGCAGCGAGGGGATGAGCGAAGAGGCGCTCGCCGCGCTGGTGAGCCGCGATGCGATGGTGGGGGTCGCGACGGCACGACGACCCTGACGTTTCGCACGAGGCGCATGCTTGGTCGACGTGCTGCGCTCGCTGCGGTGTCGCGCATGGCGTACCGAGCGCGAGATTGCTCTTACGCTCGCGCGATCGAGCGAATGATTGCGAAGGAGATGGCGAATGCCGCTGCACGCTGAACAGCGCAAACACGCAATGGTCGAGAGCGTCGCCGGACTGGCCTCGAGCCAGCGCGGGGGCGAACCTGCGGACGCGCTCGCGCGGGTCATCCGCAAATTCTACGCCCATGTTCCGCCCGAAGACATGTTGACGCGCACCCCCGAGGATCTGTGCGGCGCCGCCGCCTCGCTGTGGGATTTCGCGCAGCAGCGCCGACCCGGCACGGTCAAGCTGCGCATCCTCAATCCGCGCACAGCCGAGCATGGCTGGCATTCGAACCGGACGGTCGTCGAGATCGTCAACGACGACATGCCGTTCCTCGTCGATTCGGTGACGGCGGCGCTCAACAGCATCGACCTCGTCGTTCACCTCGTGATCCACCCGATCCTGCGGGTGCGGCGCGATGCCAAGGGACAAATCGTGGCGCTCCTCGACGGCGACAACGGTCCCGGCGGCGAGAACAGTGTCGACGGCGCCCCCGTCCTTCGCGAATCGGTGATGCATGTCGAGATCAGCGAGCAGAGCGCCAAGCAAAGGCGGAAGGCAATCGAGACCTTGCTCCTCGCGACCCTCGGCGACGTGCGCCATGCCGTCGCCGATTGGCCGCGCATGCGCCAGGCGCTGTCAAGGACGCTCGAGGATCTGGAAAACCGCCCGCTGCCGCTGCCGACGCGCGAGGTCAACGAGATCGCCGATTTCCTGCGCTGGCTCGATCAGGACAATTTTACCTTCCTCGGCTACCGCGAATACAGCTACCGCGCGACCACCGCGGACGAGGCGGTGGTCGTGCCGAAGACTGGTCTTGGCATCCTGCGCGACGACGATTTCTCCGTTTTCGACGGGCTGCGCAATTTCGCAGCGCTGCCGGCCGACATCCAGGACTATCTGCGGCAAAAGCGGCTGCTCACGATCAGCAAATCGAACCGCCGCTCGACCGTTCATCGCCCGGCGAATATGGACGCGATCGGCGTCAAGATCTTTGATGCCTCGGGCGAGGTGCTGGGCGAGCGGCTCTTCCTCGGGCTCTTCACCTCGCTGGCCTACAGCCGCAGCCCGCGCGTCATTCCGGTGCTGCGTCTCAAGGTGCAACGCGTCATGTCGCGCGCCGGCTTCCCGCCGACCAGCCATGACGGCAAGGCCCTGCAGCACATTCTCGACAGCTTTCCGCGCGACGAGCTCTTTCAGATCTCCGAGGACGAGCTGCTCGAAACCGCGCTCGGCATCCTCAATCTGCAGGAGCGGCAGCGCATCGCGCTGTTCCTCCGCCGCGACCCGCTCGAACGCTTTGTCTCCTGTCTCATCTACGTGCCGCGCGACCGCTACAGCACCGATCTGCGGCGCCGCATGGCGGCAATTCTCGAGGATTCGTTCAACGGCCACGTCACCGGCTTCAACACCCAGCTCGACGAAGCCGTGCTGGCGCGCGTCCATTTCATGGTCGAGACCGTGCGCGGCAAGGTGCCGCCGATCGAACCCGCCAAGGTCGAGCACCGTCTCGCCGAAGCCGGCCGCGTCTGGGCCGACCGCCTCCAGGAGGCCCTGGTCGCCGCGACGGGCGAGGAGGTGGCGCTCGAGTTGCTGCACCGCTACGGCAACGCCTTCCCGACCGCCTATCGCGAGAGCGTGCCGATCGATGAGGCGGTCTTCGACGTGGAGCGCCTCGAAGCCGTGCTGAACGGCTTGCCGCTCGGCATGAAGCTCTATCGGCGCGACGATGCCGCGACGGGACTCGGACTCAAGATCTTCCACGCCGGAAGTCCGGTCGCGCTGTCCGATGTCCTTCCCATGCTCGAGAATATGGGCCTCAAAGTGATCGGCGAGATCCCGCACGAGGTTACGATCGACGACCAAAGCGGCGCGGCATGGATTCAGGATTTCAGCCTCGCCGAACGTGGCGGCGGCGACGGCGCGCGGGATTTGGCGACGGTCCGCGAGCGCTTCGAGCAGGCGTTCCTGCAGATCTGGACGGGCGAGGTCGAGAATGACGGGCTCAACCGTCTCGTCCTCGCCGCGGGCCTTGCCTCCCGGCAGGTCGTCATCCTGCGCCTTTACAGCAAATATCTGCGCCAGGCGGGAAGCACCTTCAGCCAAGCCTATATGGAAGATGCCCTCGCCGGGCATCCGGGGATCGCCCGCGGCCTCGTCGAGCTCTTCGAGTGCCGCTTCGAGCCGAAGACGGCAACCGGGCGCGAGACGCGCGAGAAGCGTATCGTGCGCGCCGTCGAGGACACGCTCGACGGTGTCACCAATCTCGATGAGGACCGCATTCTGCGCAGCTTCCTTCTGCTCGTCGAGAAGACGCTCCGCACCAATCACTATCAGCGGGACGAGGGCGGCGCGGCGAAGTCCTATCTCTCGGTCAAGCTGGCAAGCCAGGAGATCGACCTCCTGCCGCTGCCGCGTCCGCTCGTCGAGATCTTCGTCTACAGTCCGCGCGTCGAGGCGATCCATCTGCGCGGCGGCAAGGTGGCGCGCGGCGGCATCCGCTGGTCCGATCGCCGCGAGGATTTCCGCACCGAGATCCTCGGCCTCATGAAGGCGCAGATGGTCAAGAACGCGGTCATCGTGCCGGTCGGCTCGAAGGGGGGCTTCGTCGTCAAGCGCCAGCCGCCCGCCAATGCGTCGCGCGAAGCGGTCCAGGCCGAGGGGATCGAATGCTACAAGATCCTGATGTGCGGCCTTCTCGACATCACCGACAATTTCGTCGGCAGCAAGATCGTCCCGCCGCGCGACGTCGTGCGGCGGGACGGCGATGATCCCTATCTCGTCGTCGCCGCCGACAAGGGCACCGCGACCTTCTCCGACATCGCCAACGGCGTTGCCCTCGAATACGGCTTCTGGCTCGGCGACGCCTTCGCTTCGGGCGGCTCGGCCGGCTACGACCACAAGGGCATGGGCATCACGGCGAAGGGCGCTTGGGAGCTCGTCAAGCGGCATTTCCGCGAGTTCGGCACCGACATCCAGACGACACCCTTCACCGTCATCGGCGTCGGAGACATGTCGGGCGACGTCTTCGGCAACGGCATGCTGCTGTCGCCGCAAACGAAGCTGCTCGGCGCCTTCAACCATCTCCACATCTTCATCGATCCCGATCCTGATCCGAAGAAGAGCCTTGCCGAACGCCGGCGCCTCTTCGCAATGCCGCGCTCGGCATGGAGCGATTACAACGCAAAGCTCATCTCCAAGGGCGGCGGCATCTTCGAGCGGAGCGTGAAATCGATCGCGCCCTCGCCCGAGATCAAAAAGCTATTCGCGGTCACGGCGGAGCGGGTGACGCCGGCCGAACTCATCCGCGCCATGTTGAAGGCACCGGTCGACCTTCTGTGGTTCGGCGGTATCGGCACCTATGTGAAGGCGCATGACGAGAGCAATGCCGAAGTCGGCGATAGAGCCAATGACGCACTCCGCATCGACGGCCACGACATCGCCGCACGCGTCGTCGGCGAGGGCGCCAATCTCGGCGTGACGCAGCGCGGGCGCGTCGAGTACGCGCTGAAGGGCGGCCGCATCAATACCGACGCGATCGACAATTCGGCCGGCGTCGACACCTCCGATCACGAGGTCAACCTCAAGATCCTTCTCGGCGCCGTCGTCGCCACGGGCAAGATGGACACCGCGATGCGCGACCGCGAGCTCGCCGCCGTGACCGACGAGGTGGCGCAACTCGTGCTGCGCGACAACTACCTGCAAGGTCAGGCGCTCAGCCTCGCCGAGCGGCGCGGCGCCGATCTCTTCGATCAGCAGGTTCGCCTGATGCGCGGCCTCGAGCGCACGGGCAAGCTCTCGCGCGCGATCGAATTCCTGCCCGATGACGAGACCCTCGCGGCGCGCGCCGCCGCCCGCACGGGGCTGACGCGGCCCGAGCTTGCCGTCCTCATGGCCTACGCCAAGATGACGCTCGATGCCGAGCTGTTGCCGTCGTCGCTGCCCGACGATCCGGAGCTGACCGCGGATCTGCTGCGCTATTTCCCGGCGCCGCTCGTCAAGCGCCATCGTCCGGTGGCCGAGAAGCATCGCCTGCGCCGCGAGATCATCGCGACTCATGTCGCGAACAGCCTCGTCAACCGCGCCGGCATCACCTTCGTCAACGAAATGAAGGAGCGCAGCGGCTGCGGCGCCGGCGACATCGCCCACGCCTATGCGATGACGCGGGAGATCTTCGCGCTGCGCGAGCTGTGGCTTGCCATCGAGGCGCTCGACAACAAAGTGCCGTCCGCCCTCCAATACGACATGCTGTTGCAAATCGGCGGTCTCGTCGAGCGCGCGGCATTGTGGTTCCTGCGCTCCGGTCTGCCGCTCGATCTGCGCGCCCGCCTCGCGCAATTCGGACCCGGAATCGCCACGATCGACAAGCGCCTCGGCGAGCTCTTGCCTGAGACGGAAGCGGCCGCGCTCGCTTCCCGCACCGCCGCCCTTGTCGAACGCGGCACCCCGCAGGCGCTTGCCGCGCGCATCGCACGCCTCGATCATCTCGCTTGCGCCGTCGACATCGTCCGCCTCGCCGAGACGGGCAAGCGCGACGTCGTCGAGGTCGCTCGCGCCTATTTCGCGCTGGGCGCGCGCTTCGCCCTCGGCGCATTGCGCGGCGCGGCCGAAACGCTGCGATCGGAGACGGCGTGGCAGAAGATGGCCGTCACGGCTCTCATCGAGGATTTCTTCCAGCATCAGAGCGAGCTCACGGGCAAGGCGTTGGGCGAGGGGAAAACCCCAGCCGGCAAGGCGGTCTCCACCTGGCTCGAGGGCCACGCCGCCGAGATCGCGCCGGTCGAAGCGCTCGTCCAGGAGATCGTCGCGGCGCCGGCGCGCGATCTCGCCATGCTGACGGTCGCGAACCGGCAATTGCGCGCGCTCGCGGCGCGGTGAGGCGAGAGGGTAGCTCCTACTCCCGGCCCGACGAATTGAAGGACCGCGCGAGGCGGAGAATCCGCCGTCCCGCTTCTTCGAGGATCGCGTCGGGGGCGCTGAGCGAAATGCGCAGATGCCCTTCGGCGCTGGGGCCGAAGCCATCGCAGGGCAGGACCGCGACCCCCTCGCGCTCGAGGAGGGATGCGGCAAAAAACTCCGAGCTGCGCCCGGTGCCGCGGACATCGAGCAGCACGAACATGCCGCCCTCCGGTTCGACCGCCTGGCAATTTGGCGCTTCGGCGAGAATGCCGGAGAGAAGCTTGGCGCGCCGCCGATAATCCTCATGCAGTGCCGCGATCTCGGGCAGGTCGCTGGTGAACGCGACGAGGGCGCCGTCCTGGATGAAGGGCGGACCGCCATAGAGCGTGCAGAGGAGCAGGTCGAAAAGATGGCGCGATAGCGCCGGCGGACCGATGATCCAACCGAGGCGAAAGCCGGGGATGGCATGCGACTTCGAGAGGCTCGACACGACGACGGTGCGCTCGGCCATGCCGGGAAGCTCGTAGGGGCTGACATGCGGCCGCGCGAAGGCCAAATCCTCGTAGACCTCGTCGGAGAGGAGCCAGAGATCGTGGCGTCGGCAGAGCGCCGCGACGAACTCGATCTCGGCGCGGCTCAAGACCGCGCCGGTCGGGTTGTGCGGGCTGTTGATCCAGATGAGCCGCGTCCGCGGCGTCACCGCGCGCGCGATCGTCTCGAGATCGGGATGGAAACCATTTTCCGGCCGCAACGGCACGTTGACGATCTCGGCACCGCTGGCACCGGCGACCGCCTCGTATGTCGCGTACATCGGCTCGGGCACGATCACCTCGTCGCCGGGTCCGGCGAGGCATTGCAGCGCGCAATAGAGACCGGCCTGCGTTCCCGGCACGATGACGACGTTCTCTTCGGCGCAGGGTTGACCCGTGCGCCGCGCGACCCGCGCCGCGATCGCCGCCCGCAGCTCGGGATCGCCGAGGATCCGCGCGTAACCCGTGCGATGACGACGCAGCGCATCGATCGTGGCATCGATGATCGGTGCCGGTGGCGGCTGATCGGGTTCGCCGATGGTGAGGAAGATGATGTCGCGCCCGGCGGCTTTGAGCCGCAAGGCGTCGATATGGATCTTCCAGGCGGCGGCACCCTTGCCGGCGACGCGTTCGACAAGCGGGGCGAAACGCATTGCGGCGCGACTACCTCCGGTTCATCCGATTGTTGACGAGATCGTCGACCACCGCCGGGTCGGCCAGGGTCGAGATGTCGCCGAGCGCATCATGCTCGTTGGCGGCGATCTTGCGCAGGATGCGGCGCATGATCTTGCCGGAGCGGGTTTTCGGCAGTCCGGGCGCCCACTGGATCAGGTCGGGCGTGGCGATCGGGCCGATCTCCTTGCGGACCCACGCGACGAGCTCCTTGCGCAGCGGCTCGGTCGGCGTTTCGCCGGCATTCAAGGTGACATAGGCGTAGATACCCTGGCCCTTGATGTCGTGCGGGTAGCCGACGACGGCCGCTTCGGCGACTTTCGCATGGGCGACGAGCGCGCTCTCGACCTCGGCGGTGCCGAGACGGTGGCCGGCGACGTTGATCACGTCATCGACGCGGCCAGTGATCCAGTAATACCCGTCCTCGTCGCGCCGTGCGCCGTCGCCGGTGAAATACTTGCCGGGGAAGGTCGAAAAATACGTCTCGACGAAGCGCTTGTGGTCGCCATAGACGGTGCGCATCTGCCCCGGCCAACTGTCGGCGATGCAGAGATTGCCTTCGGCCGCGCCTTCGAGGGTCTTGCCGTCGCCATCGACGATGACCGGCTTCACGCCGAAGAAGGGCAACGTCGCCGAGCCCGGCTTCAGCGCCGTCGCGCCCGGCAGCGGCGTGATGAGGATGCCGCCCGTCTCGGTCTGCCACCAGGTGTCGACGATGGGACAGCGCCTGTCGCCGACGTGGTTGTAGTACCAGAGCCAGGCTTCGGGATTGATCGGCTCGCCGACAGTCCCCAGAAGACGCAACGATTTCCGGCTGGTCTTCGTGACGTAGCTCTCGCCCTCGCGCATCAGGGCGCGGATCGCGGTAGGAGCCGTATAGAAGATGTTGACCTTGTGCTTGTCGATGACCTGCCAGAAGCGCGAGGGATCGGGGTAGTTGGGGACGCCCTCGAACATCACTGTCGTGGCGCCGTTGGCGAGCGGCCCGTAGACGATGTAGCTGTGGCCCGTCACCCAGCCGACATCGGCGGTGCACCAGAAGATGTCTCCGTCGTGATAGTCGAAGATGTATTCATGCGACATCGCCGTGAAGACGAGGTAGCCCGCCGTCGTGTGCAAGACGCCCTTGGGTTTCCCGGTCGAGCCCGAGGTGTAAAGGATGAAGAGCGGGTCCTCGGCCGCCATCTCTGCGGGCGGGCAATCCCGTGCGGCGGCGGCGAGCGCGTCGTGATACCAGAGATCGCGCCCGTCGCTCCATTCGATGCCGCCGCCGGTGTGCCGCACGACGAAGACGGTCTTGACCGAAGGGCAGTGCTTCAAGGCCGCGTCGGCATTGGCCTTCAGCGGCACCTTGCGGCCGCCGCGCCGGCCTTCATCGGCGGTGATGAGAACGGTCGAATCGCAATCCTGGATGCGGCCCACCAAGCTGTCCGGCGAGAAGCCGCCGAAGACGACCGAGTGAATGGCGCCGATGCGGGCACAGGCGAGCATCGCGTAGGCTGCCTCGGGGATCATCGGCAGATAGATCGTGACGCGGTCGCCCTTCTTGACGCCGCGCGCTTTCATGGCGTTGGCGAGGCGACAGACATTTTCGTGCAGCTCGGCGTAGCTGACATGCCGATGCTCGTCCGGGCTGTCGCCTTCCCAAAGGATCGCCGTCTGATCGGCGCGCTCGGCCAAATGCCGATCTATGCAGTTGTATGAGGCGTTGAGCGTCCCGTCCTCATACCAGCGGACATGGACGTCTCGGGTGAAGCTCGTGTTCTTGACCTTGGTATAAGGCTTTACCCAATGCAGGCGCTTGCCGTGCTCGCCCCAGAATTTCTCGGGGTCGCGTACCGATTCCTCGTACATCCGCGCGTATTTGGTCTCGTCGATCCAGGCATTGCTGGCCCAGGATTCCGGAACCGGGAAGACGCTGCTCGACATGAGATTTCCTCCGCGCTTTATGCGCACGCCGTTTCCGCGCGGCGCGCAGCATTCACTGCCAGAGATTATCGGTACAACAAGGGGCGGAACAAGGGGAAGAGGCTCAGCCCTCTCTTGCGCCCCTCCCAACCCCGTCATCTATGGACGGCAATAAATCCAATCGGAAACCTCACCCGACCTCGAATTTCACCCCCTGCGCCAGCGGCAAGTCGTTGGAATAGTTGATCGTGTTGGTGGCACGCCGCATGTAGGCCTTCCAGGCATCGGAGCCGGATTCGCGGCCGCCGCCCGTCTCCTTCTCGCCGCCGAAGGCGCCGCCGATCTCGGCGCCGGAGGGGCCGATATTGACGTTGACGATGCCGCAATCGCTCCCCTCGGCCGACATGAAGCGCTCGGCCTCTCTGAGATCGGTCGTGAAGACACTCGACGCCAGGCCCTGCGGCACGCCGTTCTGAAGTTGAACAGCTTCGTCGAAGGTCTGGTAGCGCATGGCGTAGAGGATGGGGGCGAAGGTCTCGGTGCGGACGATCTCGCTTTGCTTCGGCATCTCGACGAGCGCCGGCCGGACATAGAAAGCGTCGGGATGGCGGTCCCCCAGCACCCGCACGCCGCCATGCACCGTCCCGCCATCCGCCGTCGCCTGGGAGAGCGCCGCCTGCATGCCCTCGAACGCGCGCTTGTCGATGAGCGGTCCGACCAGGGTCCCCTCAGCCAGCGGATCGCCGATCGGCACGGAGCCGTAGGCCGGGACGAGGCGATCCATCAGCTTGCGGTAGACGTCGCGATGCACGATGAGGCGCCGCAGGCTGGTGCAGCGCTGACCCGCGGTCCCGACGGCGGCGAACAGAATGGCTCTGACGGCGAGGTCGAGATCGGCCGAGGGCGCGACGATCATCGCGTTGTTGCCGCCCAATTCGAGCAAGGTGCGGCCGAAGCGCCCGGCGACGAGCGGCGCCACGGCGCGCCCCATGCGGCAGCTCCCCGTGGCGCTGACGAGGGCGATTCGCGGATCCTTCGCGAGGATCGCCCCGGTCTCTGCCCCGCCGAGTACGATTTCGCAAAGTTGATCCGGCATGCCGCCGACGCGTTTTGCCGCGACATCGAGGAGATGCTTGCTGGCGAGCGCGGTAAGCGGCGTCTTCTCCGACGGCTTCCAGACGAGCGTGTTGCCGCAGACGAGGGCAAGCGCCGCGTTCCATGACCACACCGCGACCGGGAAGTTGAAGGCGGTGAGGATCGCGCAGACCCCGAGCGGGTGCCACGTCTCCATCATGCGGTGGCCGGGCCGCTCCGAAGCGATGGTGAGGCCGTAGAGCTGGCGCGAGAGGCCGACGGCGAAATCGCAGATGTCGATCATCTCCTGCACCTCGCCGAGCCCTTCGGTGAGGATCTTGCCGGTCTCGAGGCTGACGAGGGTGCCGAGCTCGCGCTTGCGCTCGCGCAGCACCTCGCCAAAGACGCGGATGAGCTCGCCACGTCGCGGCGCCGGGACGAGCCGCCATGCGCGGAAAGCGGCGCCGGCGCGCTCGATCGCCGCCGCAATGTCGCCGGAACTGGTGCTCTTCAACCGTGTGAGGGCGCCACCATCGATGGGCGACGAGACGGCGAGATCGCCGGTGCCGATCGCAGCGCGATCGAGGCCGAGCTTCTCCGCCATGGTCGCCAGGATCTCAGAGGGGGATTTCAACATCGGGACCTCCTATCGGGCTTCTCTGATCCGCACCGCGCTGGCTGCCGCGATTGCTGCACCGCCTCGCGCTTTCCTCTAGCATAGCGGCGAACCCCTGACCCCGTCTTCCGCAGCGAGCACCATCCATGTTCGAGACCACGATCGCCGGCAGCCTGCCAAAACCCTCTTGGCTCGCGAAACCCCGCATGCTCTGGGCGCCCTGGGAACGGAGCGGCGACGAGCTGGCCGAAGCCAAGCGCGACGCGACGCTCCTCGTCATCAAGGAGCAGGAGGATGCCGGGATCGACATCGTCAGCGACGGCGAGCAGTCGCGCCAGCATTTCGTCCATGGCTTCCTCGAGCGGCTCGACGGCATCGATTTCGCGCACAAGGTTCGGATGGGCATCCGCGACAACCGCTACGAGGCGGATTGCCCGACCGTGACCGGGGCGCTGCGGCGAAAGGGGTCGGTGCATGCGACCGAGGCGGCGCTCGCCCGGGCGCATACGCACCACAAGCTCAAATTCACCCTGCCCGGACCGATGACGATCGTCGATACCGTCGCCGATGCGCATTACGGCGGCAAGGTCGAGATGGCGATGGCCTTCGCCAAGCTCCTCAACGAGGAGGCGCGCGAGTTGGAGGCCGCCGGCATCGATGTCATCCAATTCGACGAGCCGGCCTTCAACGTCTACATGAAAGAGGTGAAGGCGTGGGGCGTCGAGGCGCTGCATCGCGCGGCCGAGGGTCTCCGCTGCAAGACCGCGGTCCATATCTGCTACGGCTACGGGATCAAGGCCAATCTCGATTGGAAAGAGACGTTGGGTTCGGAGTGGCGGCAGTACGAGGAGATCTTTCCGGCCCTCGCGGCGAGCCGCATCGATCAGGTGTCGTTGGAATGCGCCAATTCGCACGTGCCGCCCGAATTGATGCGGCTTCTCGAGGGGAAAGATGTGCTAGTCGGCGCCATCGACGTCGCGACCGACCGCATCGAGACGCCGCAGGAGGTCGCCGCGACCTTGCGCCGCGCTCTCGAATTCGTCCCGGCGGAAAAGCTCTTCCCATGCACCAATTGCGGCATGGCACCGCTCGATCGCGCGGTCGCGCGCGGCAAGCTCGAGGCGCTCGCCAAGGGTGCCGCTCTGTTGCGGCGCGAATTGGGACGCGGCTGAGCTGGCCTGCGCAGCGCTATTTGGACATCACTTCTTTGATCATGCGCGCCGCGCGCAGGACGAGGACGATGCCGATGACGACGGCCGCGAGGGCGAGCGCGTCGCCGACAACGGCCACCCCTGCACTCGAACGCACCGGCGCCAATGCAAGCGGTCGCGGCCAGGGGTTGGCGTCCCCCCGCACGAGCTCGAACAGCAGCGGCAGCCACCAAAGGACAAGCGTGCCGATCGCGAGATTGGCGCCAAACAACCCAAGGGCATGCATCTTGACCCGCCGCCACCGCTGCGTTGCCTCGGTCTTTGTCGGCGAATGCGCGCTCATGAAAGCCTCACCGGCTCGAAGGACGGCGGATCATGCTATGAGCTTGCGCTATTTGCTGTGATGTCGATCACTCGCAATAGGAGAATCGTGGCGGCAGGGCCGGCGGGCCGGATTCGCCGCCACGACCTCCTGCGGCAGGCCGCCACGGGAGGGATATGGATGGCGGCCTGTTCTCGGTATGCGCGCCGGGCTTGCCGCATCCCCGCCAAAGCGCCGAGCCTTTGCCTCGTCCGGCGCTGCCTGCCGCAACGATGAAGGGCGCTGCGATCAGCGGCGCGGTGGAGAACGGCGAATCATCGCATCCGCAACCGGGCCGGACCGAGTGGCGAATCGTCGCCTTCGCGGTCGCCGCGGGGATCGTCGGCGCCTTCCAGATCGGCAAGGCGGCGATGGCGCTGCCGGCGTTGCGCGCCGATCTCGGCCTCGGCCTCGCCGCCGCCGGCTGGGTTCTCGCGATCTTCAATCTCATCGGCGCCGTCGCCGGCATGGCGTTGGGCACCATCATCGGCCGTTGGGGCGATCGTCGGACCTTGCTTTGGGGCCTTGCCATCATTGGCGCTTCAGGCCTCGTCGGCGCGGCGGCACCCGGCATCGCCCTTCTGCTGGCGACGCGCACCGTCGAAGGCGTCGGCTTTCTGATGCTCGCCATCGGTGCGCCGACGCTCATTGCCCGCGTGACGAGCCCCGCCGATACGAAGCTCGCCTTCGGCGCCTGGGGTGCCTACATGCCGACCGGGCAAGCGCTCATGATCGTCGCGGCACCGCTGCTCCTCGCCCCGTTCGGCTGGCGCGCTCTCTGGGTCGTCAACGCCGTGCTCGTCGCCGGTTTTGCGCTTGCCATGGCGCGCGCGACGCGCGCGCTCGAGCCGACGACCGCGCCGGCGACGAATTTTTTTCGCGACCTCGGCGCGATGGCGACGGCGCCGGGTCCGCTGCTTCTCGCCGCGATCTTTGCCTGCTACTCGGGCCAATATCTCGCGGTGATGGGGTTCCTGCCGACCATTCTCGTCGAGCGTGAGGGCCTCTCGACATTCCATGCCGGTTGCCTCGGCGCCATCGCCATTGCCGTCAACGGCGTCGGCAATGTCGGTGCCGGAATCCTGCTGCGGAAGGGTGTGCCGCGTTGGCGCCTCATCGCCGCCGCCACGATCGTCATGTTTCTCTCATCGCTCGGCATTTTCTTGCTGCCGTTGCCGCTGTGGGCGAGTTTCCTGCTCTATCTCAGTTTCGCCATCTTCGGCGGCATGTTGCCGGCATCGGTTTTCGGTGCCGTTCCGATGCTCGCCCCGGCGCCGCATCTCGTGCCGGCGACGAACGGCCTCGTCGTCCAGGGCTCCAATCTCGGCCAGGTGATCGGCCCGCCCGCCATCGGCGCGCTCGCCGCCGCCTGGGGCTGGCAGTGGTCGCCGCTCCTCCTTGCCCCGGCCGCCGCCGGCGGGCTTTTCCTCGCCCTCAGGCTCCGTCGACGGGAGCGCGGAGCGGCGTGCTGACGCCGCTCTGGCCGCCGCCTTCGATCGGGCGGATCAAGGCGAGATAGACAAGAACCGCCGCGAGCGACGCGCCTGCGATTCCCGAGGCCATGGCGAGCGGCGTTCCGTTATAGAAGCGGTTGACGAGATAGCCGACGAGACTTCCCGCCGCCATCTGCGCGCTGCCGAGCAGCGAGGAGGCAACGCCAGCGATGCGCGGCATCGGCTCCATCGCCGCCGCGGTGGCATTGGGAATGACGAGCCCCATGCCGAAGACGAAGACCATCATCGGCGCGATGATCCCGACGATGCTCGGTGCCGCGAGCACGAGGAGGAAAAGCACGAGGGCGCCGCCGAAATTGATGGCGAGACCGAGGCGGACGAGGCGCTGCGGCGCCACGCTTTGAACGAGGCGGCCGTTCAATGTCGCCCCCGCCATGAAAGCAAGCGCCGTAACGCCGAACAGGAGGCCGTACACCTGGCTCGGCACGCCGAATACCTCCATGAAGACGAAGGACGAGCCGGAGATGTAGGAAAAGAGGCCGGAGAAGACGCAGCAGATGATGAGGAGATAGCCGAGACAGCCGCGATTGGTCAGGAACCGCAGCCAATTGGCGAGCAAGTTCGGCAGCCGGAGCGCCGAGGGATCGCGGTATTTGCTCGATTCGGCGAATTGCAACGCCGTCGCGAGGAATATGGCGATGCCGCACACGGCGAGGAGGACGAAGATCGCGCGCCAATCGGCGACGAGGAGCAGATAGCCGCCGATCATCGGCGCGAGGAGCGGCGCCAGAGCCACGACTTGCGTCACGTGCGAGAGGATCTGCGCGCCGCGCTGCGCGTGAAATTCGTCGCGCACGATCGCCGGCCCCATGACGCGGCCGACGCATCCACCGATGCCTTGCAGAAGGCGAAAGGCGATGAGCGTCTCGATCGACGGGCTGAGGGCGCAACCGACCCCGCCCACGGCGTAGATCGCGAGCCCGCCGAGCAGAACGGGGCGGCGGCCGTACCGGTCGGAGAGAGGACCAAAGAAGAGCTGTCCGACCGCGAAGCCGACGAGAAAGAGACTGAGCGTCAGTTGCGTCTCATCCGGCGTCGTCGCGAAGAATTGCGTCAGCCGCGGCATCGCCGGCAGGCTCATATCGACCGAAAGCGCGGTCAACCCGCTGAGCGCGCCGATCAGAATGGTGAAGGCGCGCGAGCCGGGGGCGAGCATCGGCAGGTCCGAGAAGGGTGGGTCGCGGCCTCAATAGCGCGCCGACCCGGCTGTTCGCCAGATAAAAACGCCCCGCATCCTCTGGGGGAGAGGGATGCGGGGCGAGGAGACAAGCTAAAGCAGCCTGCTGGGACTGCCTGAGGGTGAACACGCCGGATCGAAGACCGTTCCCCAAATAATTGCACCGGGCGGACGGACGGCCTCAATAAGCGTAATCGGCGAACAAGGGATCGACGTTCTCGCCCCATTTCGTTCCGAATGCCTCGACCATCGCGTCGGCGAGGGTGCGCCCGGACTCGGCCTTGGCGAAGAGAGCATCGAGATACTGCGTCTCGTCGGTCCCGCCGGCGCCGCGCCGCCCCCGACGACGCAGCCCGCCGCGCGCGATTTCGAGCAGGTCGAGCGCGAGCCGGCGCAAGGGCCGGCCGCGGAACGGCGTCGCGAGCGCGCGGCGCGGCACCTCGGCGCGCAGATAGTCATGCTCCGCCGCGGTCCAATCCGCGACGATCGCGTGCGCGGCGTCGAGGGCGGCCTCGTCATAGAGAAGGCCGGTCCAGAAGCTCGGCAAGGCGCAAAGCTCGGCGAAGGGACCGGTATCGGCCCCGCGCATTTCGAGAAACCGCTTGAGGCGCACTTCGGGAAAGGCGGTGGTCAGATGGTCCGTCCAGTCGCCCATCCCGGGCGTCTCGCCCGGCCGCGCTGGCAAGCGACCTGCCATGAAGTCGCGGAAGGATTGGCCGGACGCGTCGATATAGCGGCCGTCGCGGAATACGAAGTACATCGGCATGTCGAGGAGGTAATCGACGTAGCGCTCGAAGCCGAATCCGTCCTCGAAAACGAAGGGAAGAATGCCGCAGCGATCGGGATCGACATCGGTCCAGACATGGCTGCGGTAGCTGAGGAATCCCGTGGCCTTGCCCTCGACGAAGGGCGAGGCGGCGAAAAGCGCGGTCGCCACCGGCTGGAGCGCTAGGCCGACGCGGAATTTCCGCACCATGTCGGCCTCGGAGGCGAAGTCGAGATTGACCTGCACCGTGCAGGTTCGCAGCATCATGTCATGGCCCATCGTGCCGCGTTTCGGCATATAGTCGCGCATGATGGCGTAGCGGCCTTTCGGCATCCATGAGAAATCCTGGCGCTTCCATTTCGGATTGAAGCCGACGCCGAGCATGCCGAGGCCGAGCTCCCGCGTCACGGTCTTCGCCTCATCGAGATGCGAGCGGATCTCGTCGGCTGTCTCATGCAAGGTCTCGAGCGGCGCGCCGGACAGCTCGAACTGCCCACCAGGCTCGAGCGAGATCGAGGCCTTGCCGCGCGCAAGCGCGATCGGATTGCCGTTCTCCAGCACCGGCATCCAGCCGAACCGCGTCAGACGCTCGAGCAACGCGCGGATGCCATCCGGCCCGTCATACGTCACCGGCCGCAAATCCGAGCGGCGAAAGACGAACTTCTCGTGCTCGGTGCCGATGCGCCACCGCTCGCGCGGCTTGCAGCCATCGGCGAGATATTCAACGAGCTGGCGCTTGCTCGTGATCGGTTCTCCGCTTGAGGTCGGTGGCGCGGACATGGGCTCGAAAATTCTCCTCCTCAGCGGCGCGGCGGCAACGGATCGCACGCCGTGCGGACGGTCCGCGCGTGGCGCCAATCTCCGGCAACGGCCTGAAACACGGCAAGGGCAGCAAGGGCGGCGGTGTCGGCGCGCAACACGCGCGGACCCAGCCCAACGGCGGTAACAAACGGAAGTTTTCGCAACCCGTCAAGTTCCGTTTCCGTGAAGCCGCCCTCCGGTCCAATGAGCAGCGCGGCACCCGAGGACGAGACCCTGAAGCCAGCGAGCACCGTGCCGATCGGCGGTGCCGCGCCGCTTTCATCGCACAGGAAAAGCGGTCGCTCCGCCGGCCAGTGCGCGAGGAGATCTGTGAGTTTTTTTGGCTCTTCGACCAGCGGAACGGACAGTCGCTCGCTCTGCTCGGCGGCTTCGGCTGCATTGGCGCGCAGCCTTTCGAGATTGACCCGCTCGACGATGGTGCGCTCGGTCCAGACCGGATGAAGGACGCTGACGCCGAGCTCGGCCGCCTTCTCGACGAGGAAATCGATCCGCAGCCGCTTCACGGGGGCAAAGACGAGACGAAGATCGATTTCCTTCTCTTGCGGGCGTGTCTGGCGACCGGGAACGACGGAGCACCAGCCCTTGCCGATCCCATCGACCCGCCCGCGCCACTCGCCCTGGCGCCCGTTGAAGAGCGCGACCTCCGCATCCATGGAGAGGCGACGCACGCTCCGCAAGTAATGCGCCTGCCCCGACGACAGAGCGACCGCGATCCCATCGGCGAGATCCGTCGAAACGTAGAGGCGGGGCACGGACATCCCCGAATTTAGACGATCCGGTCGGCGAGGTCCAAATGCCCTCTCTTCATGAGCGCATCAGAAAATCTAATGAGTTGCGCCGCCTCGGACGCTCGATCGAGGGTCTTCGCTCAATTCTCGGACGGCACGCGGGCGACACGCAGATGTTGCGCGAAGAAAGCGACGATTCGCTCTCGATAGGCTGTCCCAGCGAAATCGGCGAGATCGACATGGCCGGCACCGGCGATCTCCCACAGCTCCTTCGGTGCTTGCGCTCTCGCGAAGAGCGCGCGCGTCTCGGCAATAGTCGTCCGCTCATCGGCGGTGCCGGCGATGACGAGGAGCGGCGCCGTGACCTCGCCGATCCGATCGATCGGTCTGAGATCGGCGCGGCGCACGCCGATGATTCGTGCCGCGACGGCAAGGAGCATCGGCGCCCCCCAGCGGCCAGCCGGGCCGAAGCGAGCGGCAAAGCGGTTGGCGACGGCAGCATCGATATCGGGAAAGACCGCCTCCAGGACGAGCGCGTCGACGGCAAGCGGGCGCGGCCCGAGAAGCGCCGCCGCGCCGCCCAGCGATGCGCCGATGACACCGACTTTCTCCCCCGGAAGCCGGTGCTTCAACCAGTCGAGCGCGGCAGCAGCGTCGAGCGCTTCGAGGTGGCCGAAGGTGATGTGACGACCCGGGCTCTCGCCATGCGCCTGAAAGTCGAAAGCGAGCACCGCATAGTCCGCCTCGATCAGGAAGGGGATTCGCCCCGCCATGGCGAGGCGATCGCCCCGCACGCCGTGCATCAGCAGGATTGCGCCCATGCCCGGCCGCCCGGCAATGAACCAGCCGGCGAGCATGCTGCCCGAGGGAGAGGGGATGGCGACCGTCTCGGCGGGAAGGCCCTCGGGTGGCCGGGCCACCATTCTCGGCGCCGGGCGGGACAGAAAATAAGAAAGGGCGACGATGACGAGGGCGCCGCTGCCGGCGACGGCGACGCCAAGGAAGGCGAGGCGCAGCAGGGTCACGATGCGGCGCTGCCTCAGTCCCGCGGCTCGACATCGAGCCGGGCGACGATGCCCTCGAGCGCCGGCGCGGGGGATGGGTAGCGGCGCAGGACAAGCGGGTCGTGGCCGGGAATGATGTGACGCGGACTCTCGGCCAAGGCACGGATGCGGCGATAGCCTTCGACCATCTCGCCGACATGGTAGACGATGGGGAAGGGACGCGTTTCCTCGATATTGGCGTAGAGATGCGCTGCGTCCGAGGCGAGCACCACCCAGCCGCGCCGCGTCCAGACGCGCACGATCTGCAGCCCCATCGTGTGGCCGCCGATGTGGTGAAGCGAGAGCCCGGGGGCGAGCTCGGTATCGCCGTCATGGAAGGTGACGCGGCCCTTGTAGACCTCGCGCACAAGCCCGACCACGTCCTCGACGCCATAGGCGTAGCCGAACGGCGTCTGCGCCATGTGGCGTCCGGTGGCGTAGGCCATTTCCTTGTCCTGGATGTGGAACCGCGCCTTCGGAAAGAGGTCGAAATTGCCGACATGATCGTAATGGAGATGCGTCAGGATGACGTCTTCGACCGTCGCGGCCTCGATGCCGAGAAGCCGCAGCCCGTCTACGGGATTGCGGATGAGCTCGCGCTGGCGCGCCTTCGCGGTGGCGGCATTGAAGCCCAGATCGATGACGAAGAGGCGCCCGTTGCCACGTGCCACCCAGACGTAGAAATCGAGCGGCATCGGGCCGTCATGCGCATCGCCGCCGAGGAAATTGGCGCTCGCACGCCGCTCGTGACGGGCGTATTTGACGGCGAAAATCTCGTAAGGCTCGATCTCGTGCCGGCCGGGCGCGCTCATTCCATCTCCTCCGCGAGCTTCTCGAGATAGCGGAAAATCTCGGTGTGGTCGGCGGCGCCGCCCAACCCCCGTTCGGCCGCGTTCCACAGCGCGATGCATGCCTCGGCGAGAGGTACCGGGGTTTTCGTCGCTCGCGCCGTCTCCAGCGCGGTGCGCAAATCCTTCGCCATGAGACCGAGGCTGAAGCCGGCATTGAAGTGTCGCGGCAGGATGATCTGCTTGAACTTGTTCTCGGTGCTGTTGTTCCGCCCGGTCGAGGCGTTGAGAATGTCGACCATGACCGTGGGTTCGAGGCCGAAGCGCTCGCCGGTCAGCAGCGCCTCGGCCGCGGCCGCGAGTCCGGCCGCCGAGACGTAGTTGTTGAGCGCCTTCAT
This sequence comes from Allostellaceae bacterium, assembly GCA_041488295.1. GTDB lineage: Bacteria > Pseudomonadota > Alphaproteobacteria > ATCC43930 > CGMCC-115725 > URHD0088. The sequence continues at coordinate 36,313 of JBGPOZ010000002.1, read as the reverse complement.
CGCGTGGCCGGAACCGAGCGGACCCGTCGGGAAGATCTGGCCGCCCATCGCCGCGAGGATCGGCCGGCAACGCTCGACCGAGGCCGCGACGCCGCCGGCCATGATGGCGAGGGAGCCGTCGATGGCGCGCTTGACGCCGCCCGACACCGGCGCATCGACGAGGTCGATGCCGCGCTTCGTCAGACGCTCGCCGAGCGCGCGCGTCCCGAGCGGCGAGGACGAGCTCATATCGATGACGAGCGCGCCCTCGGGAAGACCCTGCAGCACATGGTCGGCGCCCTTGCCGGCGCCGAGCAACACCTTTTCGACGATCTTGCCGTCGGGCAGCATCGTGATCACCACCTCGCTCATGCGCCCGAGCTCGGCGAGCGAGGCAGGAAGAGTCGTTCGGATGCCGAAGCCGGCGAGACGCGCGGGATCGGCGTCGGCGACGGCAAGCGGATAGCCGGCGGCGAGCAGGCGCTCGGCCATCGGCCGGCCCATATTGCCGAGCCCGACGAAGCCGATGCGCGGCTTTGCGGTCATCGGACCAGCTGCGCCATGGCGGCCTTATTTCTTCTTGTCGATCTCGTCGAACACCTCGCGCGCGGTGCGGAAAGCGTCGACGGCGGCAGGCACGCCGCAATAGACCCCAGCTTGCAGGAAGACCTCGGCGATCTCCTCGCGCGTCACGCCGTTGTTGAGCGCGCCCTTGACATGGAGCTTCACCTCATGCGGCCGATTGAGCGCCGTCAGCATGGCGAGGTTCAAGAGGCTGCGAGTCTTGCGCGGCAGACCGGGCCGCGTCCAGATGCCGCCCCAACAATATTCGGTGACGAAATCCTGCAGCGGCCGGTTGAAGGCATCGGCGCTGGCGATCGATCGGTCGACATATTCGGCGCCGAGCACTTCGCGGCGTACCGCGAGACCTTTGTCGTAGAGATCCTTGTCCAACCGATCCTCCCGAAAAAAACGTCGCATGCCGCGATGTCGCCATGCTGCGGCGGCCATCCCGGCGCATCAAGCGGATTTTTCGAGCTTCATTGGGGGGCACGACGACCGGCACGGGGTCGGTGGAGTTCAACTCCCCGCCAAGGTCATGCCGTCGATCCGGACCGTCGGCGCGTCGCTGCCGGTCTTGAATTCGAGGTCATCGGCCACCGTCACATTCAAGAACATGTCCTTGAGGTTGCCGGCGATCGTGACCTCGCTCACCGGGAAGGCGAGGGCGCCGTTCTCGATCCAGAAGCCGGCGGCGCCGCGGCTGTAATCGCCGGTGACGCCGTTGACGCCGAAGCCCATGAGCTCGGTGACGTAAAGCCCCTTGGCGACGCCGCCTAGCAAGGCCGCACGCGTCAGCGCACCGGGCTCGAGCCAGAGATTGGTCGGCGACGGTGCCGGCGGCGACGAGGTGCCGCGCGTCGCGTGGCCGGTGGTCTTGAGGCCGAGCTGGCGCGCCGACCGCAGATCGAGCAGCCAGGTGGTGAGCACGCCCTTGTCGATGATGGCGCGGCGATGATTGGCGACGCCCTCGCCGTCGAAAGGTTTCGAGCGCAAGCCGCGCCGGCGGTGCGGGTCCTCGGTGATGGTGACGCTCTCGGGAAAGATGCGCTGGCCGAGCTTATCCTTCAGAAAGCTTGTCCCGCGGGCGATCGCTGGGCCGCTGATGGCGCCGACAAGGTGGCCGAGAAGACCGCGCGAGACGCGCGGATCGAAGACGATCGGCACCTGGCAGGTCGCAACCTTGCGCGCGCCGAGGCGACGAACCGCGCGCTCGCCCGCGTTCTTGCCGATCGCCGCGGGGTCGCCGAGATCGGCGGCATGGACAGCGCTCGAAAAATCGTAGTCGCGCTCCATCCCGCTCCCGGAACCGGCGAGGACGGCGGCGCTGACAGAGTGGCCGGAGCCGGCATAGGCGCCGGCAAAGCCGTTCGACGCGGCCAGCGCGACGAAGCCGCGATGCCACCCCGCCTCGGCGCCTTCGGAATTGGTGACGCCGGCGACCGCGAGCGCCGCCTCCTCGGCGGCCTTGGCTCGCGCGATGAGAGCGGCGGCGGCGGGCTCGGCCGGATCGGAGCTGTCAAGGTCGGGCCAGTCGCGCGCGAGCTCGTCCGGAGCGGCGAGGCCGCAGAAGGGATCTTCCGGCACGGCGCGCGCCATGGCGACGGCGCGCTCGACGATCTCGTCCAGCGCCTTCGCCGAGCGGTCGTTCGAGGAGGCGATCGCTTGCCGCTTACCGAAGAAGACGCGCAGGCCAAGATCGTAGCTCTCGGAGCGCTCGAGCTTCTCGGTCTTGCCCAGACGCTGCGCGTGCGCCATCGAGACGCCTTCGAAGAATACCGCATCGGCGGCGTCAGCGCCGGCGCGCTTCGCCCGGGCGATGAGATCAGCGAGGAGGTTGAGAGCGTCTTTTTCCTGCGGCATGCCGGCATCCTGCTCCGGTCGGGAGGGTTCGTCGAAATAGATAAGGCGAGCAATGCGAATTTGCCCGCCTTATCTTTAACCACCCTGCCGCCTTCGGGCGGAGGGGATGCCCGACTCGGTCAGTGGAAGAGCACGAGAGCGCCGCTCAAGGTCTTCCACACGCCCCAGGTGATCGGGATCCCGATCGCGAGCCATGCGAGCGCCGCCTTGGCATCGAGCCCGCCATGACCGATGCCGAAGGAACCGGTTGTCTGCGCGGCGGTCTGCGTCTTCGCCTGCAGCGCCGCCACCTCCTCGTCCTTCATGAACCAGCGATCAGCGACGGGTTTCACCAGGTGATTGCAGATGAGTCCGCCGACGAGCATGGCGGTGAGAACGTACATGGTGACGTCGTAGACCGATTCGCGCGGCACGCCGGCGCTGATCTCGAATTCGCGAATGTAGCTGACGATGCTCGGGCCGAAGATGCCGGCCGCCGACCATGCCGTCAGCAGGCGACCATGGATGGCGCCGACGAATTGCGTCCCGAACATATCGGCGAGATAGGCCGGAACCGTCGAGAAGCCGCCGCCATACATCGACAAGATGATGGCGAAGGCGAGGATGAAGAGCGCCTTGCTCCCGAGATGGGCAAACCATGGCGCGCTGGCATAAAGGGCGATGCCGAGGAGGAAGAAGGTGTAATAGGTCGTCTTGCGCCCGATCTTGTCGGAGAGCGAGGCCCAGAAGAACCGCCCGCCGATGTTGAAGAGCGAAAGGAGGCCGGCGAACGCCGCGCCGAGCGTCGCCACCAGCTTGCGCTGATCGGGATCGAGCGCCGTGAACTTGATCTCGGCATGGCCGATGAGCGAGCCGCCGAAGATTTCCTGCAGCATGGGCGAGGCCATGCCGATGACGCCGATGCCGGCGCTGACATTGAGGCAGAGAACCGCCCAGATCAGCCAGAATTGCGGTGTCTTGTGCGCGTCCTTGAGATGGACCTGACCATGCGTGATCATCGCCTTCGTGCCGGGCGCGGGCGGCGTCCAGCCGTCCGGGCGCCAGCCGGCCGGCGGGATGCGGTAGCCGAAGGCGCCGGCCAGCATGAAGGCGAAATAGATCGCCGCCATGGCGATAAAGGTCTGCCAGACGCCGACCGACGCATTGGTTCGGAAGAAGTTCATGAGATTGTCGGCGAGCGGCGCACCGATCATGGCGCCGCCGCCGAAACCCATGATCGCCATGCCGGTCGCCATGCCGCGCCGGTCGGGAAACCATTTGATGAGGGTCGACACCGGAGAGATATAGCCAAGGCCGAGGCCGACGCCGCCGATGACGCCGGAGCCCAGCCACATCAGCCACAATTGATGGGTGATGACGCCGACCGCCGAGATGAGAAGTCCGCCGCACCAGCACAGCGCGGCAACGATGCCGGCCTTGCGCGGACCCGAGCGTTCGACCCAGCCACCCCAGATCGCCGCCGATGAGCCGAGGAAGACGAAGAAGAGCGTGTACATGATGACGAGGTCGCTGACGAGCCAGTCGCAGCTTGTCGTGAACAAGCGTCCGAGAAGGCTCATCTCGGCGGGGCATGCCAAAGCTTTCTGCAGGCCGATGGCGCGCGACAGCGGCAGCCAAAAGACGCTGAAGCCATAGGCCATGCCGATGCAGAGATGAATGGCGAGCGCCGCCGGCGGAACGAGCCAACGATTGAACCCCGCGCGCGCGATGATCCGCTCGCGATCGAGGATGCCCGGCCTCCCGGCAAGCGTGTTGTTCGCAGTCGTTGTCGTCATTGCGGTTTCCATCCCTGTTTCACCCGTCGAGCGCGGGTATTTTGTTGGTTCAGTTGGTCCGACCTTCGCCAGACTTCGCACCGCCTTGAGCCCATGACCGATGGTTAGCGCGACAATAAGCGCTCGCGAACGGACCATCGCCAAGATTTCATATCGGCGAGTATCTCGCAACCGGAGAAACCCGGCCGCGGTTTAGATGATTTGACCTTTGTCATTTCCAGATCGGCCTGCCCGAGCCGGGAAGGCCGTAGCTCGCCCATTTGGTCGTCACTTCGGCGATAATGTCGTCGCTCATGCGGATCTGCCGGCCCCAATCGCGATGGGTCTCCGGCGGCAGCTTGTTGGTGGCATCGAGGCCGATCTTGCCGCCGAGACCCGATTCGGGCGAGGCGAAATCGAGGTAATCGATGGGCGTGCGCTCGACCAGGGTCACGTCGCGCACCGGGTCCATGCGAGTCGAGACCGCCCACATCACGTCCTTCCAGTCGCGCGCGTCGATGTCGTCGTCGACGACGATGACGAATTTCGTATAGATGAACTGCCGCAGGAACGACCAGATGCCCATCATCACCCGCTTGGCGTGACCGGGATAGGCTTTGCGGATCGACACGATCGCGATCCGGTAGGAGCAGCCCTCGGGCGGCAGCCAGAAATCGACGATTTCGGGAAATTGCTGCTGGAGCAGCGGGATGAAGACCTCGTTCAAGGCTTCGCCCAGCACCGAGGGCTCGTCGGGCGGGCGCCCGGTGAAGGTGGAGAGATAGATGGGATCGCGCCGCATCGTGATCGCCGAGATGCGGAAGACCGGAAAGCGCTCGACTGAATTGTAATAGCCGGTGTGGTCGCCATAGGGGCCTTCATCGCCGTACTCGTCGAGCGAGACATGCCCTTCGAGCACGATCTCGGCCTGCGCCGGCACCTTCAAGGGGATGGTCCGGCAATCCACGAGCTCGACCTTGCGGCCGCGCAGGAGACCGGCGAATTGGTATTCCGAGAGCGTGTCGGGCACCGGCGTCACCGCGGCGAGGATGGTGCCGGGATCGGCGCCGATCACCGCCGCCGCCGGAAAAGGCTCGCTTTTCTCGGCGGCCCAGCGGCGATGATGCTGCGCCCCGCCGCGATGCTTCAGCCAGCGCATCAAGGTGGTATCGCGCCCGGTCACCTGCATGCGGTAGATGCCGAGATTGTAGCCGTCCTCGCGTGCTGCGCCGGCGCCCTTGGTGACGACGAGCGGCCAGGTGATGAGCGGCGCCGGCTCGCCCGGCCAACAGGTCTGGATGGGGAGGGCGGCGAGATCGATCGCATCGCCCTCCAGCACGATCTCCTGGCAAGGCGCGCTTGCCACCGTCTTCGGCTTCATCGCCATGACGGTCCTGAGGAGCGGCAGCATCTCGAGCGCCTCGCGCCAGCCGCCGGGCGGCTCCGGCTGCTTCAGGAAGGCGAGGGTCTCGCCGACTTCGCGAAGCTGGTGGGGTGCGCGGTCCATGCCCATCGCGACGCGCTCGACCGTGCCGAACAGATTGACGAGCATCGGCATGCCGTAGCGCCGGCCGTCGCGACCGACGACATTCTCGAACAGCACCGCCGGGCCCTTCTCGGCGAGAAGGCGCGTCTGGATCTCGGTCACCTCGAGATGGGGCGAGACCGGCGTCGAGACGCGCGCCAGCAACCCCGCACCTTCGAGGCGGGCGATGAAATCGCGCAGGCTCGAATAGGCCATGCGGCCCTCGCCTCAGGCGTGCTCCAAGGTGGCGACCGCCTCAGCCTCTTCGGAGATCTGCAGCGCGTCGTTGAAGCGGTTGAAGAAGCCGCAGAGGGCGATCCGCATGGTGAGCTGGACGATTTGATCCTCGGTGAAATGCTTGCCGAGGCGCTCGAAGATGCCGTCGCGTATGCGCTGCGGGTGGTTGGTGACGGCGATCGCGTACTCGACGACGAGGCGGTCGACCTCGTCGAGCTCCGGATGGTCCTGCCAGTCGAGCAGCGAATCCGCACCGGCGCTCGAAAGCCCTTCGACCATCAGCATCGGCTTGTGGTGGGCGACGCAATAATGGCACTCGTTGAGCTTCGAGACGACGACGATGGCGAGCTCGAGGTGGCGGCGCTTCAGGCTGCCGGTCTTGCGCATCTCGAGCAGCAGGCCCATCAGATGCTTCACCGCCGGCGGGTAATGCGCGAAGACCGCCACCTGGTTGCGGAACGGGCCATAATTCGCAACGAACTGCTCGTAGACCGCCCGAGCATCCGCCGGCAGCTCCTCGGGGCCGATATCGCGCACGCGCGCCATGGCGTCACTCCTGATCCGTTGGTGAGATTATCGCAACCTTTTCAAAGTAACTATGCGCAAGGGCGGCGTGCCGCGGCAAGCGCGCATCGCGACGGAAAGGGAGCCAGAGGATGCGGTATTGGGTGATCGGCGGCGAGTACAAGGACGCGCATTTCCTCGAGATTGCTTCGGGGCAGCCGGAAGAGCGGCTGGGTCCCTTCCATTCCTATGACGAGGCGTACAAGGCGTGGTCGGCGCGCGCCTGGGCCACCGTCGACAACGCTCTGACGCGCTTTCGCATCATCCGCGAGGAGAGCGAAGCCGCTTAGCCGGGGTGGAGACGACCTATAAGATGAGCCGGAACACCACGCCCTCGCGGCTCTCGCGATCCTCAAGCTCGAGGCTGGTCGGCACAGTGTAGCGCGCGAGCGCGGCGAGGCCCGCTTTCGGCAGGTAGGTGCGGCCGGGATCGCCGAGCAGCACATCCTTGCCGTGCGCGCTCAGGTCGCGCAGCCAGGCCGTCAAGCGTTCGGCAAGCGGCCGCTCGTAGCACATGTCGCCGACGAGGATGACGTCCCACTCATCTCCGGCGCCACCGATGAGGTCGGCGGATGCGACAGCGACAGCGACGCCGTTGAGATCTGCGTTGAGCGCGATCGCCACCGCGGCGATAGTGTCGATCTCAGCGGCGGTGACGCTTGCGACACCCGCCTTCGCGGCGGCGATCGAGAGAAGACCCGAGCCGGCGCCGAAATCGAGCACGCGCCGCCCGGCGACGATTTCGGGGTGGTCGAGGATATGCCGCGCCAAGGCTTGGCCGCCGGCCCAGGCGAAGGCCCAATAGGGCGGCGGCAGGTTGATCCGCGCGAGGCTCGCCTCGGTCGCCTGCCAGATCGGCGTGATCTCGGTCGCGAGGTGGAGGCGGATCTCCGGCACGATCGGCAACGCCGCCACCACTGTGTTGGCGCGGATGAACGAAGCGGCTTCGACTTCGGTCACGAAGGCGACATCCGCGCCGCGACGATGCCGAGGAAGAGAAGCCAACCGATCCAGCGATTGGCGCGGAATTTCGCGAGGCAATCGGCGGGATCGCCGGTGACGACACGGGCCACCTGCCAGCCGAGATGGAGTGCGGCGAGGAAAAGCGCGAGCTCGCCCGGCCAGGCAAGGCCGGAGACGGCAAAGGCGGCGCCCCACAGCGCGACCGCGGCGGCGTAGAAGACGAAGAGCGCCGGCCGCGTCGCCGCGCCCAGCGCCAGCGCCGAGGATTTGACGCCGATGAGGACGTCGTCCTCCTTGTCCTGATGCGCATAGATCGTGTCGTAGCCGAGCGTCCAGCAGATGCCGCCCGCATAGAGGAGGAGGGCGGGCGCATCGACCCGCCCCGTCGCCGCCGCCCAACCCATGAGCGCGCCCCAATTGAAATTGAGGCCAAGAAAGAGCTGCGGCCAGTAGGTGATGCGCTTCATGAAAGGGTAGGTGGCAACGAGAAGGAGCACCGAGAAGCCGAGGAGGATCGCGAGGCGGTCGAGGCTGAAGAGAATGCCGGCGCCGATCGCGAGCTGCGCCGCGAGGAAGAACACGGCGCCGCGCACGGAAACGGCGCCGCTCGGGATGGGCCGCGTCCGCGTGCGCGCGACCCGGGCGTCGAAATCGCGGTCGACGATGTCGTTGAGCGTGCAGCCGGCGCCGCGCATGACGACGGCACCGATGCCGAACAGCATGACGAGGCGCCAATCGGGCCAACCCCTCGCCGCCAGCGCGACCGCCCACCATCCCGGAAAAAGCAGTAGCCAGGTGCCGATCGGCCGGTCGAGCCGCGCCAAGCGAATATAGGGAAGAAGTACAGCGGGAACGTGGCGCGCCGCCCAATCGTCGCGCCGGATGTCGCTGCGTTCAATCGCTGCCGTCATGCGGCGACGATACCGCGGCGGCGGTACCCTGCGCGAGTGGCGCCGTTTTCAGGTGAGATTCAAACCGCCATCGACCAACACGATTTCGCCCGTCACATAACGCGACGCGATCAACATCATCGCGATATCCGCGATGTCGTCCGGTTTGGCGGCGCGGCGCATCGGCGCGCGCGTCGCCCAAAGTTCCTGCGCATCCTTCCACGCGGCGGTCATCGGCGTGTCGACGAGACCCGGCGCGATCGCGTTGACGCGAATGGCCGGCGCCAGAGCGAGGGCGAGGAGGCGGGTCATGTGGTTGAGCGCCGCTTTCGAGACGGAGTAGGGGATCGATGCGCCTTTCGGCCGCACCCCGGCATGCGAGCTGATGTTGAGGATCGAGGGCGCGTGCCCGGCTTCGGCGCTGTGCCGCAGGGCCGGCTCGGCCGCCGTGACGAGGAGCCAGGGCGCCATCACGTTCACCTCGTAGAGCTTGCGCCAGATCTCGGGCGTCGCTCCGGCCAGATCCTTGTGCGGAATGATCTGGCTGATGCCGGCGCAATTGACGAGGCAATCCAAGCGCCCGTGCTTTTCCAGCACCTCGCGAACGAGACCCCGCGTCGCGCTCTCCTCCGCCAGATCGGCTTGCGTGTAGCTCGCATGCTGCAGCTCTCCCACCATCGCGCGGCCGGTCGCGGCCGAGGAGCGCGAATGCAGCGCGACGGTGAAGCCCTCGCGAACGAGACGGCGCGCGATGCCGGCGCCGATCCCGGAGGTCGAGCCCGTCACCAGGGCGACGGGGCGGAATCGGTCGATCGGGGACGACACCGTCCGCCCTTATTTTCGCTGGAGATCCGGCCGCGCGCGCAGAAGCCGCCGCGTCAGATGGCCCCAGCGGCCGTCTGTCGTGTCCTGCGAGAGGAGAAAGCCCTTTGCTTGCCGCGCCGCCGCCGCTGGCATGAGCTGGAGCTCGCCCGCCGCCATCGCCTTCAACTGAACCTCGCAGGCGCGCTCCAAAGTCAGAGCCGAGATGCAGCCCATGCGCACTGAATTGGCGACGACGAGAAGGCCATGATTCTTCAAAAGAATGCCGCGGTTGGACCCCAGCGCGTCGGCGATGCGGTCGCCTTCCGCCTTGTCGAGGACGACGCCGTCGAACTCGTCGAACAATGTCACGTCTTCGTGGAAGATCGAGCCGTAGATCCAGAACGGCTCGAGGCACCTGCCGATGGCACCGAGCGCCACCGCATTGATCCCGTGCGTATGCACGATGCAGGTGACGTCGGGGCGCGCGAGGTAGATGCGCGTGTGGATGTGCAAGGTCGGGTTGACGCGGCCCTTCCCCGACATCGTCTTCAGCTCGAAATCGCCTTCGATGAGATCGCCATATTCGACCTCGTCGAAGCCTTGATGCCATTGATGCGTCCAGAAGGTCTCCTCGCCCGGCAGGCGCGCAGTGAGATGTCCGGCGATGCCACTCCCTTGACCGGCGCGATCGAGGATGTGGTAGGCGTAGACCATGTCCTGCTTCAGCGCGTCGATCGCGGCCACGCGGTCGGGAAGCGCCGTGCGGCTCTTCGTCTTGTCGAGGGTGTCGGGCATCGTCTTCTCCGTTTGGATTCATTCCGCCGCTTGCGGCCGACCGTAGCCGCCGCCGCCCGGCGTTTCCATGGAAACCTCGTCCGCGGGCTGCATCACCATCTTGCGCGCTTCGCTGACCGGCTCTCCGTTGACGAGGAAGCGACCCGGTGCGCCGGGCGCGCCGCCGCCCAGCCCTTCGGCGCAATCCTTAGTCCGGCTCGTCACCGCGTTCAAGAGCCAGGGCGCCGCGGTGCGCATGCGGAAGCCGATCACCTGACCGTCGCCGCCGCGCGTGCGACCGTTCCCGCCCGAGCCGGGGCGCAGCTCCTTCCTCAGGAACTCGATCGGCATCGAGGCTTCGAGCACCTCGATCGGCACCGCCGCGATGCCCGTCGGATAGCACGTCGCGGCCGGGCCGTCCTTCGTGGCCCGCGCGCCCATTCCGCCCGAATAGTTGAACATCGACGAGGTGAACGGCGTCCCGGCTTCATCGCGCCCTTGAATCTGGATCGTCCAGACCGCGCCCGCGCCCTCGGCGAGGACGCGCTCCGGCATCACATGATAGAGCGCTTTCAGGATCGGCATCGGCACATACATGCCGACGACATGGCGCGCATTGACCGGCGCCGGATATTTGCAATTGACGATGCAACCTTCGGGAGCGGTCACCTTGATCGGGGCGAGGCTGCCGTGATTATTCGGCAATCCGGGATCGAGGCACGAGCGGACCGCGAAAGTGGCGTAGGCATGCGTGTAGTTGAGAACGACGTTGATGCCGTAGGGGCTGGGTCCCGAGCTGCCGTTGAAATCGATGAGGATCTCGCCGGCATCGGCATCGATCGTCACCGCCGCCTTCAAGGTGACGACATCGCCGCCGGGCACGTCGAAGGCGCTTTCGCCGTGATAGGTCCCGGGCCGCAACTTGCGGATGGAGGCGCGGGTCGCGGCCTCCGAGCGCGCGATGATATCGGCGCTCAACCCGTCGATGTCGTCGAGAGCGTGCCGCGCCAGCAGCGTCAAGAGCCGCTCGGTGCCGACGCGTGCGCTCGACACCTGCGCCGCGAGATCCCCGAAGACGTGATCCGGCGTCCGTACATTGTGGCGGATGATGTCGTGGAGGAGGGCGTTGGGCCTGCCCGCCTCGTAAAGCTTGCAGATCGGAATCCAGAGGCCTTCCTCATGGACATCGCGCGCCCCCGCGCCGACGCCGTAGCCGCCGATATCGGTGTGGTGGATCGTTGAGCCGAAGAAAGCGATGACGCGATTGCGATGGAAGACCGGCGTGAAGACCGTGATGTCGAAGAAATGCCCGGCCGAGAGCCACGGGTCGTTGGTGATGAGGACGTCGCCCGGAACGAGTGTCGCAGGCGGCGCCGCCGCCACGAGATGCGCGCCGGCGGCGGCGAGCGCGTTGATGTGCCCGGGCGTGCCGGTCACCGCCTGCGCCACCATTCGACCTTTCGCGTCGAACACCGCGGTCGCGAGGTCGCCCGCCTCGCGCACGATCGGGCTGAAGGCGATGCGCTGCAACGCCTTCGCCTGGTGGCTCACCGTCGCGATGAGATTGCTCCAGAGAATTTCGAGCTCGATGCCGTCCATGTCTCAGCGCTCCAGAAACGCTTGAACCACGAAGGCACGAAGAGCACGAAGAAGGGTACTTGGCGCTTTGCGCCTATTCCCTCATGAAATCCCCCTCGGGGAGGGGAGAGTGGGGGCTTCGTGCCCTTCGTGTCTTCGTGGTTCAAGCGTTCATTGTTTTCTCGCTACGATGCATCCATTCTCTTCGACCCGCGCCTGCCAGCCAGGGAAAAGAACAATCGTCGTCTCGCGCTCCTCGATGATCGCCGGGCCGTCGATCTCCTGGCCAGCGGCAAGCGCGACGCGGTCGTAGACATCGACGGGCACGGCCTCATCTGCAAATCGTGCCGAACGACGTGATTTTGGACGACCGAGTGCGGGCGCCAGCACGGTCCGGCTCGCTCGGCCGATCTGCGGCCCGCGAGCAGTGACGCGCCAGGAGACGATCTCGACATCGACATCGCCGAGGCGGAGGCCGTACTGCGCTTCGTAAGCCGTCTCGAACGCCTGGCGCAACGCCGCGAGATCGCGCGCCTCGCGCGGATCCTCGGCGAATGTCACCTGAACCTCGTTCTGCTGCCCGAAATAGCGCAGATCGCCGCCGAAAACGAAGCGGATCGCGCCTTTCGGGCAGCCGGCCTCGGCGAGCGCATCGCTTCCTTCGGCGATCATCGCCTCGAAAAGCGCGCCCGCCGCACGCCAATCGACCGCGGAAAGCCGCCCCAAGGCGCCGCGGACCAAATCGAGCCGCAGCGGCGTCACCAAGGTGCCGAAAGCGGAGAGGACGCTCGCCAGCGGCGGGAAGATGATTGCGGGACTTTCCAAAAGCTCGGCGACGGTGCAGGCATGGACCGGGCCGGCGCCGCCGAAGGCGAGGAGCGGCACGCCGCGACAATCGATCCCGCGATCGGTCGCATGGGCGCGCGCCGCCGAGGCCATCTGCTCGCCGACGACGCGATAGATCCCGGATGCCGCGGCGCCCATATCGATACCGAGCCGTTCGGCAAGAGCGCCGATCGCGCGCTCGGCGGCAGCGCGGTCGAGGCGCATGTCGCCGCCGAGGAAGTGGCCCGCGTCGAGAAAACCGAGGACGAGATCGGCATCGGTTACCGTGGGTTCGGTGCCGCCGCGGCCATAGCAGACCGGCCCCGGCACCGAGCCAGCGCTGTGCGGGCCGACTTTGAGAAGGCCGAGATCGCCCACGGTGGCAATGCTGCCGCCGCCGGCGCCGATCTCGATCATGTCGATCGAGGGAATGAGGACCGGCATGCCGCTTCCGGCCTTGAAGCGGTACATGCGGTCGACCTCGAAAGTACCGGTCACGAGCGGCTGGCGATGCTCGATGATGCAAGCCTTCGCGGTCGTGCCGCCCATGTCGAAGGAGAGGAGACGCTCGATGCCGAGAAGCTCGGCGAACCAGCTTGCCGCGAGCGCGCCCGCCGCCGGCCCGGATTCGATCATGCGCACGGGGAAGCGCCCGGCGATCTCGGCGCCGATGACGCCGCCATTGCTCAGCATGATGAGCGGGTCGTTGCGAAAGCCGCCCGCTTGCAGCCTTTGGCGCAAAGCGCGCAGATAGGGCTCGGTGATCGGTTGCGTATAGGCGTTCAGAACCGCCGTGGAGGTTCGCGGATATTCGCGGATCTGCGGCGCCACGTCGGAGGAAAGCGTGATGTAGAGCTCCCGCGCTGCGGCGTGCAGGATTTCGCGCGCGCGCCGCTCGTTGGCCGGATTGCGGAAGGCGTTGAGGAAGGCGATGGCGACCGAGACGACGCCGGCATGTTTCAGCGAGGCGGCGATCGTCTCCACCACCGCGGCGTCGACGCCTCGGCTCGCCGTGCCGTCGGCGAGAACCCGCTCCGGCACGCCGAAGGTCAGATCGCGCGGCACGAGCGGCGCCGCGAACTCGATCTGCGGATCGAACATCTCGTAGCGATGCTCGTCGCGGATCGCCAGCACGTCGCGGAAGCCTTCGGTGACGAGGAGCGCGGTCTTCGGGCCCTTGCGCTCGATGATTGCGTTGGTAACGATGGTCGTCGCGTGGACGATGACATCGTCGATCTCGGTCGACCGCGCACCGGCGCGCGCCAGCGCGGAATCGACGGCGCGGAAGAAGCCCAGGAGCAGATCTCCGGGCGTCGTCAGCGTCTTGTCGACCCAATTCCTGCCGTCTTCCGCACGCAGCACGACATCGGTGAAGGTGCCGCCGATATCGACCGCGAGCGCGTATCTCGCCATGTCATCCAGTCCCAAGGGGCAGCGTGGTGCCGACGAAGCCTTGTTCCGCAATACAAGACTGCGTATCATAAATTAGCCCAGATGCGAAAGATTTGACGAGCGGTGCCGCGCCAGGACAACACTGAGGAGAATGACGGCGGGGAGCTCCCGGGCACCTTCGTCTTCAACGGTCGCCGCTCGCGCCGCGGCTACTGCCTCAACAAGCTCGCGATGTCGTTGACCCAGCCGGAAAACCGCGGACGTTTCCTCGTCGATCCCGAAGCCTATATGAGCGCGATGGAGCTCTCCGAGAGCGACAAGGACATGATCCGGCGTCGCGACTGGCAGGCGATGGTGCAAAGCGGCGGCAACATCTATCTCCTCCTGAAGATCGCGGCGACAATCGGGCAAACCCTGCTGCAGATGGGGGCGCAGATGCGCGGCCAGAGCCTCGATGACTTCATGGCGACGCGTCCCGGCAAAGGCGCGCATTGAGATGGCACGAATCGTCGGCGGCATCGGCACCTCGCATGCGCCGTCGATCGCGCACGCTTTCGACAAGGGCTTGCAGAAGGAACCGCTCTGGGCGCCGTTGTTCGACGGCTACGTGCCCGCAAAGCAGTGGCTCGCGGCGCAAAAGCCGGATCTTCTCGTCATCCTCTACAACGACCACATGAACCGCTTCTTCTTCGACGCCTATCCGACCTTCGCCCTCGGCGTCGGCGACCGCCACGAGCTTGCCGATGAAGGCTGGGGCAAACGCGATTTCCCCGTGCTTTCGGGCGACAGCGATTTCGGCTGGCACCTCGCGCAGAGCCTCGTCGCCGACGAGTTCGACCCGACCATCTGCCAGGAAATCGCCATCGATCACGGCATCCTCTCGATCCTGCCGCTTCTCTGCGACACGCCGTGGCCGACCCCCGTCGTCCCGCTCGCGGTCAACGTCATCCAGCACCCGCTCCCGACGGCGCGGCGCCTTTGGAAGCTGGGACATGCACTGCGTCGCGCAGTCGCGTCCTATCAGGAGGATTTGCGCGTCGTCGTCATCGGCACCGGCGGGCTCTCGCATCAGCTCCATGGCGAGCGCTTCGGCTTCGTCAATCCGGAGTGGGACAACCGCTTCCTCGACCTGCTCGAGCGCGAGCCCGAGACGCTGACGCAATACACGCACCGTCAATACATGGAATGGGGCGGTGCCGAATCGGTCGAGATGATCATGTGGCTCGGCATGCGCGGCGCGCTGAGCCCCGACGTGCGGTGCGTTCATCGGAACTACTACGCGCCGCTCATCACGGGTTATGGTCTTGTCGTGTACGAAGACGCGGAGTCATCGCCGTAGGGACTGGACTTGCCGCGGCGGACGATCGGACACCGCGCTCGCCAATACCGTCATCGGGGTCAGGAGAAGGTTGATGGGCATTCGCACGGGCAAGGCATTCCTCGAATCGCTGCACGACGATCGGCAGATCTGGATCGATGGCGAGCGGATCGCGGATGTAACGACCGACCGCCGCTTCGCCGGCGCGGCACAGACGATGGCCGAGCTCTACGACATGCAGCACGATCCGGCACTGACCGAAAAGATGACCTTCGCCTCGCCGTCATCGGGGGCGCGCGTCGGGCTTTCCTTCATCCAGCCCGCCGGCAGCGCGGACCTCGTGCGGCGGCGCGAGATGGTGAAAATCTGGATGGACGCGACCTGCGGCATGTTCGGACGCAGCCCCGATTACATGAACATCATGGTGACCGGCTTTGCCGGCGCCGCCGAGGAATTCGGGCGAAAAGAGAAGGCGTTGGCAGAGAACGTCAGCAACTACCACGTCCATGCGCGCGAGAACGACATCACGATGACGCATACGCTCATCAATCCGCAGGTCGACCGTTCCAAACCGGTCGAGAAACAGGAGAAGGACCTCGCGGCGAAGATCGTCCGCGAGACCGATGCCGGGTTGATCATCTCCGGAGCGCGCATGGTGTCGACGCTCTGCGCCTATTCGCACGACATCGTCGTCATGCCCTCCACATATCTCGCCAACACCAAGGAAGCCGAGCCCTATGCCTTCGGCTTCTCGATCCCGGTCGCGAGCCCTGGCCTGCGCTTCATCTGTCGGCCGTCCATCGTTTATCAGAACGCCGCCTCGCCGATGGATCACCCGCTGTCCTCCCGGCTCGACGAGTGCGATGCGATGGTGATCTTCGACGAGGTGCTGGTCCCGTGGGAGCGGGTCTTCATCCATCGCGACGCCGAGATGTGCAATGGGCTTTACAACCGCACCGGCGCGATGCCGCAGATCATGCATCAATTCTCGACGAAGAACCTCGCGAAGGCCGAGTTCATGATGGCCCTCGCCTTCGCGATCGCGAAATCGACCAATATCGACCAGCATCTCCATGTCCAGGGAATGCTCGCGGAGCTGATCCAATATGCGGAATTCGTCCGCGCGTGCCTGCGCGCCAGCGAGGTCGACGCCGCGCCCAATGCCGCCGGCGTCATGACGCCCGCCGCGATGCCGCTGTGGACGGTCCGCATGATGTTTCCGAAGATGTTCATCCGCATGTGCGAGATCGTCCAGACGCTGGGCGCGGGCGGCCTCGTCGCCGTGCCCTCCTACGCCGAGTTGACGGGTCCGCTCGCCGGCGACGTCCGAACCTATTTCCAATCGGCGAATTCCGACTCCCCGGCGCGGATCAGGCTCTTCCGTCTTGCCTTCGACGCCGCCGTCTCGTCCTTCTCGGGCCGCCAGCAGCTCTACGAGCGCTATTACTCGGGCGATCCCGTGCGCCTCGCCGGCACGCTCTACAGTCTCTATGACCGCGACAGCTACATCGCGCGGATCACCGACATGCTCGACGACCTCGCGGCGCGCCAGAAACGCGACGGCTCGGTTCCGGCATTCCACCCCAAGATACAGGCCGCGCAATAGGAGGACCTTCCTATGAAAATCCCGACCGTCGACTGGAGCAAGATCGACTGGCAGCCGGTGCGACCGGGCATCGACCGCAAGGCGTTCAGCGGCGACGGCGCAACCGTGGCGCTGCATCGCTCGAAGCCGGGCCACGAGCCGCGCCCGCACGCCCACCCTTACGAGCAGATCGTCTGGATCATCGAGGGCAAGGTCGATTTCCATGTCGGCGCGGATTCTGTCCGGCTCGGCCCCGGCGGGCTCCTCACCGTGCCGCCCAACGTTACGCACTACGCCGAGGTCGTCGGCGACGAAGTGGTCTTGAACCTCGACATCTTCACGCCGCGCCGGCCGGAATATGCATAGCCGGGCGCCGTGGCGACGGCGCGGACAGGACGCATGACCCCCGACCTTGCCGTCTCGCTCGGTACGATCCGCCTCAAAAACCCGCTCATCTGCGGTGCCGGCGAGCACGTCATGTCAGCGGCCGGGATCGACAGCGCGCTCGCGGCCGGCGCCGGTGCGGTCGTCGCGAAATCGGCGAACGAGTCCGAGGCGGCGAAGCGGCAGCTCGACCGCACCGATTACGCGCTGCTCGACAGCGAATGGCGCCCTCTGCCGTGGAATTTCGCGCCGCCGACCGATGCGAGCCTGTTCTGCCGCTCGGGCTTGGCGCAGCAGGCATTCCCGGATTGGCTCGCAATGGTGGCGCGGCTCGACCGCGCGGCACGGGTCCGTGACAGCTATGTCGTCGCGAGCCTCATCCTCGCCGATCTCGAGCGCTGCGCCGCCATGGCGCAAGAGGTCGAGGCGGCCGGCATCCGCATCCTCGAGCTCAATATCGGCGCACCCCATGGTGGCGAGGCGGCGCCCGGCGCCATCGTGCTCGAGCGCGAGGCGGGGCGCGTCAGGGCGATCGTCGCGCGCATCCGCGCCGCGATCCAAATCCCGCTCTGGGTCAAGCTCACCGGGCAAAGCGAGGATGTGGCGGCGCTCGCGGCGGCGGCGCGCGAGGGTGGCGCTGATGCCATCACCATCATGGGCCGCTTCATGGCCTTCCTCCCGGATCTCGACACGATGGCGCCGCTGCTCGGCACCAACGCCGCGATCGGCGGCGCCTGGGCGTTGCCGCTGACCTGCCGCTGGCTCGCCCTCGCGCGCCGGCGTCTCGGTCCCGCAACCCCGCTGATCGCCACGAACGGCGCGCGCAACGGCCGCGACATCGCCCGCTTTCTCCTCGCCGGAGCCGCCGCCGTGCAGATGACCAGCGCGATTTTCACCGGCGGGTTTGCGGTCATCCCGCACTGCCTCGATGAATTGTCGCGCTATCTCGGCGACAAGGACGCGACCGCCGCGGCGCTCATCGGCAAGGCGGCCGACCGCCTCGAAGGTTATGATGGGCAAGCGTCGCGCCCTGGTTACTGGAAAGGTTTCGTCGCGCCAGGCGGCATCGACGATGACGTCTGAGGAGATGGCGGGGCGCCGGTCGTGTTGACACCTCCCATCTCGCCGCCTAACTCTGTTCGACCTGCGGCGGCTCGGCGGGCTCGAGAAAGACGACGGCGTAATGGCGAGGTGACAATCTTGGACAGCCGGGCATTCCGCGATGCGTTGGGCTGGTTCGCCACCGGCGTCACCGTGATCACGACACGCAGCGACGTCGGCGATCTCGTCGGCTTCACGGCCAATTCCTTCTCTTCCGTCTCGCTCGACCCGCCGCTCGTCCTGTTCAGCCTCAATCGCCAGGCGCAAAGCCTCGCCATCTTCGAGGCTTGCGCGCATTTCGCGGTGAACATTCTCGCCGAAGACCAGAAACTCATATCCTCGCGTTTCGCCACCGCGTCGCACGACAAATGGGACGGGGTAGGTTTCACGATCGGCGAGGCTGGCTGTCCCCTTCTCGACGGCGCCGTCGCGGTCCTCGAATGCGCCGTTCACGACATGCATGATGGCGGGGACCACCGCATCTTCATCGGCCGCGTGCTGCGGCTGCGCGCTGCGAATGACGCAAAACCGCTGCTGTTTTGCCGGGGCTCTTACCGCGAGCTCGGCCCGCCGCTCGGCCCGCCGGCCGCTGGTCCCGAGCCCGGCTCGACCTCGGCGCTCGACAATGGTGGCCTGCTCGCCGGCCTTGAGCCATGGGTCTCGGCGTGAGCGAGGATCAGCGTCCGGCGATTGCCGCGAAGGCGGCTTTGCCTGAGGGCGGCGCACGGACGCGGCGCCGGCGCCGTGTGCCCCCAAATGGCGAGATGCCGAGCGGCACCGTGCAATCGGTCGTTGCCGCTGCCGCCATCCTCGACACCCTTGCGGCGGCACCAGGCGCGATGCGGCTCACCGAGATCGCCCGCGCGCTCGGCGAAGCGAAGGCGCGCATCCACCGCCATCTGACGACGCTCCGCCATCTCGGCCTCGTCGACCAGGAGCGCTCCAGCGAATGCTACCGTCTGGGCTGGAAGCTTCTCCAACTTGGCCAAGCGGCGGCTGACCAGTTCGACCTTCGCCGCCTCGCCGAGCCCTTTATGGCGCGCCTGCGCGACCTCTCGCACCAGACCGTCGTCCTCAGCGTGCCGGCGCATGGCGAGGCGATGGTCGCGTCGGTCATGGAGAGCAGCAATTTCGTCACCATCTCGGTGCGCCAGGGCGCGCGGCTGCCGGCGCATGCCTCGGCGCAAGGACGCATCGTCCTCGCCTTCGCGTCGCCCGAGATGCAGCGTCAGGTGCTGTCGCGCAAGCTCGCCGCGTTGACGCCGCGCACCGTCACCGCGCCGGCCGCCCTGCGCCAGCGCCTCGCCGCGATCCGCGAAAATCTCTACGAGCTGGCACCGGGCGAAACCTTGCTCGGCATCACGACCTTGGCATCGCCCCTCCTCGACGCCGAGGGCGCGCTGGTCGGCACGATCGCGATCGTCGGCACCGATCAGTATATTCCCTGCCCGGTCGACGAGACCCAGCTCCAGCTCGTCCGCGCCTGCGCCGCCGCGCTGTCGCGACGCCTCGATTCGACCGCCTACGACCGTCTCGAGCTCCCGATGGCGCCGGCATTCGTGACCCCATGAAATCCCGATTGGGTCCGTCGCTCCGCGCTCACGACGCCGGTCGTTCGAAGGTCTCCGGTGCCGGACTGATCACGGTCCGCCCGGCACGTTCGATCTGGAGCACGGCAAGCCCGCGATCCGCGCGGCCGTCGGAACGGAAGCGGAAGATACCGTCGACGCCGACAAAGCCGCTGGGATCGGTGAGCGCGGCGGCGGTGAAGCCGGTGCCGCGCGGCCTTTGCGCCAAGATCGCAGCGAGCGCCGTCGCGTCGTAGCCGAGACTGGCGAGGCGAGGTGGCGCCTGCTTGTAGGCGGCTTGGAAGCGCTTCTCGAAATCGGCCCTTCCGGCCGGCGCAGGCGCGGCGAACCAGGCGCCGACCAAGGCCGGCTCGCTGCCGAGGCCCGGCTCGTCCCAAAGTCCCGTGCCGAGGATGTGGACCTTGGCCGGATCGATGTCGAAATAAGGCAACAGCGAGACGACTGCCTTGAGCTTGGCGCCGCCTTCGGGCAGGAGCACGGCATCGAAATCGGGCTCGCCTGTCGCAGCTTGCCCGGCGAGGCGCCGCACCACCGGGCGGAGATCGGTCGCCGAGGGATCGTAGAATTCGACATGATCGAGGCGTGACCCCTGCGCCGCGGCGGCGCTGCGCAGCTCGTCGACAACGAGTTGGCCGTAGGGCGTGCTCGGCGCGAGTGCAGCAAGGCGCGTCACCCCCTTTTCATGCGCGAAAGCAGCAATCCGATCGACGCTCTGCCGCGGCGGAAAGCCGAGGAGATAGGTCCCGTCGCCGGCGAGCTGCTCGTCGGTCGAGAAGGCGACCATGCTGAGATTGGCGTTGCGCGCGATCGGCTTCACCGCCGCGACTTCGCCGGCGAGCAGCGGGCCAAGGATGAGCTCGGCACCCTGCGACACCGCCGACTCGGCGGCGCGAGTCGCGCCCTCGGCGGTTCCTTGCGTGTCGAGCGGCACCAGGATGAAATTGTCGTCCGCCACCTCGAACAGCGCCATTTGTGCCGCGTCGAGCATGGCGCGGCCGAGCCCGCCGGTCGGCCCGGACAGGGGCAACAGCAGCGCAATCTTTATCTTTTCGCCGAGCACCACCGGCGGGGGCGCCTCGCTCGGCGTCACCGACGGCGCGATTGCTTGCGGCGGCGCCACCGCGGTGCTCGCTTGCGGCGGCGGCGGTGGAGCCGCTACCCTCTGCGCGACGCAGCCGCCGAGCAGCGCGGCAAGCACGAGAAGGCAGGTCCCCAGCAAGTGCGATTTCTGAATTGCGGCGCGGCAGAGAGACGGGCGGAACACGCGTGACCTCCGGCAACGGCGATGACGATCGGCCAGCGCAGCCTAACGGCGGCTCTACCGCAAGTAAACCGGCGGCCAAGCCGGTCGATCCGACACCGGTGGCGCCTGGCCTCTACATCGTAGCAACGCCGATCGGAAATCTCGGCGACATCACCTTGCGCGCCCTTACCGTCTTGCGCGGCGCCGATCTCATCGCCTGCGAGGATACGCGCGTTACCGCCAAGCTGACGCGGCGCTACGGCATTGCGACGCGGCGGCTCGCTTACAACGATCACAACGCCGAACGCGCGCGGCCGCGAATCCTCGAAAAGCTGCGTCGCGGCGCCGCCGTCGCCCTCGTCTCGGATGCCGGGACGCCGCTCGTCTCCGATCCCGGATACAAGCTGGTGAGCGCGGCCATCGCCGAGGGGATTCCCGTAACGATGGCACCCGGCCCCGCCGCCCCGCTCACCGCGCTCGCCCTGTCCGGATTGCCCTCCGACCGGTTTCTCTTCGGCGGTTTCCTGCCGGCGAAAGCGACGGCACGGCAGCGCGTGCTCATCGAGCTGGCGCTCGTACCGGCGACGCTCATTTTTTTCGAGGCGCCGCACCGCCTCGGCGCCAGCCTCGCCGAGATGACGCGGACGCTCGGCGACAGACCGGCGGCGGTCGCGCGGGAATTGACGAAGCGCCATGAGGAGGTCCGTCGCGGCGGGCTTCTCGCTCTCACGCGGCACTACTCTGAAAGCGCGCCCAAAGGCGAAATCGTCGTCGTTGTCGGCCCGCCCGGGAGCGCACCGCGTGCCGCGCCGGAGGACGAGGTGGCGGCGATCGACGCGATGCTGCGCGAGAACCTTGCCTCGGCGAGTCTACGCGATGCCGCCGCCGCAGTTGCCGCCGCGACCGGCCAGCCGCGCCGTCGCGTCTATGCCCGCGCTCTGGCGCTCATGGGCAAGAGCGGCCGCGAATGAGGGCCGGCACCGCCGATCGGCCAAATCCGCGCCGCCGACGCGCTTGGCGACGTGGCCGTACCGCCGAGACGTTGTGCGTCTGGCACCTGCGCTTGCGCGGTTGGCGGGTGCTGGCGCGCGGCTACCGCGTGCCGGTCGGCGAAATCGACATCATCGCGCGGCGCGGCCGCGTCGTCGCCGCGATCGAGGTCAAGGCACGCGATAGTCTCGAGGCCGCTGGCGAGGCGGTGGGGCCTCGCCAGCGCCGCCGGGTCGCTCGAGCCTTCGAGCACTTTCTCGCCGGACGGCCAAGCCTTGCCGAGTCGGTTCTGCGCTTCGATGTGATGCTGGTGGCACCGCGCCGCTTGCCGTGTCACCTCCCCGATGCATGGCGTCTGGGCGAATAAATGAAGTGGACTCTTGGCGCAACGCCGGCACTGCAACAGAATGGTACCGCCTGCGCCGCGTCGTCGGCATTCATGGAGGACATGCACGTGCCCTACGCCTCACGACCGATACCGCCGCTTGCCGCCTGTCTCGCGCTCCTCGGCATGACGGTGCTGCCCTCTTGCGTTCCGATCGTCGTTGCCGGTGCCGCCGGATCGGGCGCGTACGTCGCCGGGCAGGAGCGCGGCCTCGGAACGCAGGTGTCGGACACGTCGATCCGCGCGCAGATCGACAATCTGTGGCTCAAATACAGCACCGACATGTATGGCCAGCTCTCGCTCTCCGTCACCGAGGGTCGCGTTCTCATCACCGGCGCCGTCAGCAATCCCGAATGGAAGGCCGAGGCCGTCCGCCTCGCTTGGCAAGTCAACGGCGTCAAGGAAGTCGACAACGAGATCCAGCTTGCCGACAAGTCGAGCATCGCCGACGCAGCGCGCGACGAATTGATCACGACGCGTCTGCGCAGCGCGATCCTGTTCGACAAGCAAGTGCGCTCGACCAATTACAATATCGACGTCGTGAACGGCACCATCTATCTGAGCGGTATCGCGCGCACCCAGGGCGAGCTCGACCGCGTCACCGACTATGCGCGCAACATTCCGAACGTGAAGCGCGTCGTCTCTTATGCGAAGATCCGCCCCGGCACGGAAGCGGGTCCGTCGGATGCGGGCGCTGCACCGACTGCGGTGCCGGCCGCGCCGGCGCCTGTCGTGCAGGGAACCCCGCCCAATGCGGCGACGGTACCCAATGCTGGTGCGCCGACGCCGCTTCAAGGCGGACCATCGGCGCCGATCGAGGTCAAGCCGTTGGAATGAATGGACGGTTCCAATGAGCCTCGGTGACGCTCCGTTCGACGGCACGCTCGGCGACGAAGCTGGGCTCGAGCGATTGCTGCGCGTGGTGGCGGCGGCGGGCGACGCGCCGGTCGCAATCGCGGAAGCGGCGCTGGCGCTTGCCGCCTTCGACCGGCCACGCGTCGATCTCGCCCGCTACAAGCACCATCTGGCAACGCTGGCGTGCGACATCGCCGGCGAAGCACGCGCCGCGAACGGCGCCGCCGATTGCATCGCCGCGCTCAATGCCGTCATTCTCGGCAAATACGGCTATGCGGGCGATCAAGACAATTACGACGATTTGCAGAATGCCAATCTCATGCGCGTCATCGATCGGCGCAAAGGATTGCCGGTCGCCCTCGGCATCCTCTACATCCACGGCGCGCGGGCCCAGGGCTGGCGGATTTGCGGGATCGCGTTTCCCGGCCATTTCCTCGTCCAGCTCGAGGATTCGGGCGAACGCGTCATTTTCGATCCGTTCAACAAGGGGATCGTCCGCGGCGCCGCCGAGCTGCGCGGACTTCTGAAGGCGGTCAGCGGCGCTGCGGCCGAGCTCGCACCTGCGCACTACGCCCCGGTGGCCGACCGTCAGGTGCTGTTGCGGCTGCAGAACAACATCAAACTGCGTCTGGTGCAGAATCGTCAGTACGAAAAAGCACTCGATACCGTCACCGGAATGCTGCTCTTCGCGCCCGATCACGCCGCACTTTGGCGCGAGGCGGCGCTGCTGCGCGCGCATCTCGGCAATTATCGCGCCGCGATCGCCGCGCTCGAGGAATTCCTCGGACGGGAAAATCACGCCGGCGCCCGCCACGAGGCGGCCGCGCTGTTGCAGCAATTCAAGACGCGACTGAACTGACGCCGCGTTTGGCGGTCGCGCCCGACAGTTGGAGAACGACATGGGACTCGCAGTGGCGATCCAGATGGATCCGATCGAGACGATCAACATCGACGGCGATTCGAGCTTCGTGCTCGCCCTCGAGGGGCAGAATCGCGGCCACGCGCTGTACCACTACCTGCCCGCCCATCTGACCTTGCGCGACGGGCGGCTCAAGGCGCGCGGACGGCGCCTCGAGGTGCGGCGCGAGCACGGCCGCCATCACAGCTTCGGCCCGTTTCAAATGCTCGACCTCGCGGCGATGGACGTCATCCTGATGCGGCAAGACCCGCCCTTCGACATGGCGTACATCACGGCAACGCATCTCCTCGAGCACGTTCATCCGACGACCCTCGTCGTCAACGATCCGGTGAATGTGCGGAACGCCCCGGAGAAGTTGTTCGTGACGCGCTTTGAGGGGCTGATGCCGCCGACTCTCATCACCAGCGACCGCGACGAGATTCTGTCGTTTCGCGAAGAGCACGGCGACATCATCCTGAAGCCGCTGTTCGGCAATGGTGGCGCCGGCGTCTTTCGCGTGCAATCCGGCGACGAGAATCTCAACGCGCTGCTCGAGATGTTCACGCTGCTCTATCGCGAACCGTTGGTGGTTCAGCGCTATCTGCCTGAGGTCCGGGTCGGCGACAAGCGCATCATTCTCATCGACGGCGAGCCGATGGGCGGCGTGCTGCGCGTCCCGGCGAAGGGCGAGGCGCGCGCCAATCTCCATGTCGGCGCGACGGCGGTGAAGACCGAGCTCACCGCTCGGGATCGCGAGATCTGCGCGGCAATCGGGCCGACCTTGCGCGAGCAAGGTCTCCTCTTCGTCGGCATCGATGTCATCGGCGACTATCTGACCGAGATCAACGTCACCTCGCCGACCGGGATTCAAGAAATCAACCGCCTCGACGGCGTCAAGCTCGAGGTGAAGGTCTGGGACGCCATCGAGGCGCGCCTCAGCGCCAGGGGCGCGCGGCGCCCGGTTTGATCGCACCGCGCGCGGTCACCATCTGCCGACGATCCGCTCAGAGCGGCTCGACATCGAAGGGCGCTGGCGCGGCACCGCTCGCGTGACGCTGCCACATTCCCTCGAACGCGCGCTCGAGGTGACGGCAAAAGCGCGCGATGGCGAAGAGCGGCTCCTGCGCCACCGCCTGGTCGAGGCGCGCCTTCAGCGCCGCCAGCTCGCTCGGCGCGCGCGCGAGGTCGATCGCGCGCGCCTCATAGGCGGCGAGATCCGGCATGACGAGCGCGTCGCCGAGGCGCAGCGCGCGCACCATTGTCTCGGCCATTCGCGAGGCCCAGCGATCGCCGCGCGTCGTCACGACCGGGATGCCGCTCCACAAAGCATCGAGCGCCGTCGTTGCCGCGTTCACGGTGCAAGTGTCGAGAAAGAGGCCCGCGAGGCGATGGCGCGCAAGATGCTCGGCTTTCGAACGGACCCGCCCGGTGAAGACGATACGCTCGCCGGCGACGCCTGCCGTCTCGGCGATGGCGCGAAAATTCTCGCGCAGGGCCGGCCGCCCCGTCGGATCGGAGAGCCAGAGGCAGCTGCTTGGCACGGACGCGAGAATGCGCAACCAGGATTGAAAGGCGCGGCGATCGATCTTCTGCGGATTGTTGAAGGCACAAAAGACGAAGCCCGCTTCGGCAAGACCTTCGGCTTCGGCCGAGGGCGGCCCCACGGCGATCGGCAACGCATCGGCGCAGTGGTAGATTTCCGGCAGGCGCACGAGATTTTCGCGGTGGAGACGCTCTTCGCCCGGCGGCACGACGACGCTGTCGCCGATGAGATAGTCGATGAAGGGGAGGCCGAGCCCGCCCGCATGGGCGAGCCAGAAGACTTGGATCGGCGCCGGACGATAGGCGAAGATGCCGGGTCGGCGCCCTTCGAGGAAGCCGTTGAGGTCGACCAGCACATCGATGGCGTCGGCGCGGATCGCCGCCGCCGCCGCCGCATCCTCGAGACGCGTCAGGTCGCGGTATTCATCGAAGCCGGCCTTGATCGTCGCGAAATATCCGCTGTCGTCGCCGCTGCGATCCTGGATGGCATAGCCGAAGACACGGAACCGCACACGGTCATGCGCCCCATAGAGCGTGCGCGTGACATGGCCGATCGCGTGATTGCCGAAGCCGGTCGAGACATAGCCGATGCGGAGCGGCCGGTCGCCGCGCGTTGCAATCGGCGCCGGCGCCGGGAGCGGCACCGGCGCGGGAAAGCGCGCGGCCAGAAGGTCCAGCGTCTGTCGGTGAACTGCCGCCGGGAAATGCAGATAGGGGCAAAGATAGGCGACATCCGCAAGCGTCGCCCAACTATCGGAGGGAGCGCCGCTCGCGATCCGCTGGGCGATCAGCGGGGCGACACGCTCTTGCCGGGCGAAGTCGCCCAGCAGGCCTGCAGCATAGGCGAAATTGTTCTGCGCGACGATGTTTCCCGGCGCCGCGTCGAGCGCCGCGCCGAAATGGCGCAGCGCCGCGGCATAGTCGCGCGCGTCGACCTCGACAAGGCCGAGATTGATCAGCGCCTCGGGATGGCCGGGCGCCAGCGCGAGCGCCGCCTCGGCGGCAAGTGCGGCCTCGGCGAATTCGCGATTCTGCAGAAGGATGGCGCTGAGTCGGATCTGGAATCGCGCATCGCGCGGGAAGCGTCGCGATGCTTGCCGCAAGATCTCGATCGCGTCCCGCGCCTTGCCCGAGAGAACGAGCGCGCCGGCGAGATGGTCGTGCGGCTCGCTCGGCCTCGGATCCAGGACGATGGCGCGGCGCAGACGGGGAATCGCGCGCTCATATTGTTGCGCGCGCAGAAAGGCGAGGCCGAGATTGGCATGGAAAAGCGCGACGTTCGGCTGCGCCGAGATCGCTTTTTCGACGAGCGCGACCCCGGCCTCGACCGCGCCGCTGCCGATCCGCAGCAGGCCGAGGAGATGAAGCGCCCCGGCATGAGCAGGTGATCGCGCGAGGATTTCCTGATATAGTGTCTCAGCTTCCGCGAGGCGGCCGGCTTGATGGAGAGCGACGGCCGCCTGTAGCCGATCAGCCTCTGATTGCGGCATCGGCGGGGAAGTTGGGGGGTGCGCGACGCGCGGTCGCCGGTCGTCGTGGCATCGGCGCAGAGTACCGGTTGCGACACGCGAATGCCATGGCGGCGCCGACCGCTCCCGTCGAATCTGCTACCGCGACCACGCACATTGGACTATCACCATGCTGAGCAGGTGTTGGAGAATTGGTCATGAGACGGGGATTTGCACTGGGATCGTTGCTTGCGCTCTTCGGTCTCGCGGCATGCGGTTTGCCGGTCGGGCCGACGGTGGTCACGAACAATCCGAAGGTTGATCCCGAGGCCGGGACGGCGCAACAAGGATCGATCCTGGGCGGCGACGGTCTCCACAACATCCTCGGGGGCAAGTCGGGAACCGATCAGTCCGGCGGCGGCATCGGCGTCAACTCTTTCCTGTGGCGGGCGACGCTCGACACGCTCTCCTTCATGCCGCTCGCATCGGCCGATCCCTTCGGCGGCGTCATCATCACCGACTGGTATTCGCCGCCCGAGACGCCGGATGAACGCTTCAAGGTCAACATCTTCATCCTCGATCGCCAGCTCCGCGCCGACGGGCTTCGCGCGGCCGTCTTCCGACAGAGCCATGCGGCGAACGGCGGTTGGATCGACCAGCCGGTCGATCAGACGACGCAGACCAATCTCGAGAACGCAATTCTCGTCCGCGCCCGCCAGCTTCGCGTCAGCACGGCGGCGGCGAACTAGCGTTTCGGCATCGCCGCTCTTGCGGGGCGGCCTCTCGAACCATTAGACATGACCCTTGGAGCGCGTCGATAGCGCGCTCCTGCTCGACTGCGTTTTGCCAACAGTGCCGAGGAACGCGCGATGGCGCGCTATAATTTCAGAGAAAACGAAGACAAGTGGCAGCAGGTCTGGCGGGAGCGGCGGTGCTTCAATGTCACGGCCGACCGCTCGCGGCCGAAATATTACGTGCTCGAGATGTTTCCTTACCCATCGGGCAAGCTGCATGTCGGGCATGTCCGCAACTACACGATGGGCGACGTGGTCGCGCGTTACAAGCGCGCGCGCGGTTTCAACGTGCTGCATCCGATGGGTTGGGACGCATTCGGCCTACCCGCCGAGAATGCGGCGATCGCGAGCAAGGTTCACCCGGCCGAATGGACCTACGAGAACATCGCCACCATGGGCGCCCAGTTGAAGCGCATGGGGTTCTCTTACGATTGGGAGCGCGAGATCGCGACCTGCCATCCGGAATATTACCGGCACGAGCAGAAGATGTTTCTCGACTTCCTGCAAGCGGGCCTCGCCTACCGCAAGGAATCATGGGTGAATTGGGACCCGGTCGACCACACCGTATTGGCGAATGAGCAGGTGGTCGACGGAAAGGGTTGGCGAACCGGCGCACCGGTCGAAAAACGTAAGCTTTCTCAATGGTTTCTAAAGATCACCGAATTCGCTGACGATCTCCGCGAGACGCTGGAGACGCTCGACCGCTGGCCCGAGCCGGTGCGGGTCATGCAGGAGAAATGGATCGGCCGATCCGACGGCGCACGCGTCTTCTTCCCGCTGAAAGGCGCCGAGGCTCACGCATCCGCGCTGGAGATTTACACGACGCGTCCGGACACGCTTTTCGGTGCCTCGTTCTGCGCGATCTCGCCCGATCATCCGCTCGCCCAATCGCTGGCGATGACGAATCCGCAAATCGCCGAATTCATCGCCGAGTGTCACCGCATGGGCACCAGCGAAGCGGTCATCGAAACCGCCGAGAAAAGGGGCTTCGATACCGGAATCGTCGCGATCCATCCCTTTGATTCCGCTTGGAAATTACCAGTTTATATCGCGAATTTCGTCCTGATGGAATATGGCACCGGCGCGATCTTCGGCTGTCCCGCTCACGACCAGCGGGACCTCGATTTCGCCCGGAAATACCGTCTCACCGTGACGCCGGTGGTGCTGCCGCCCGACGAGGACAAGGCGAGCTTTGCCATCGCCGATGAGGCCTATACCGGGGACGGGAGCATCATCAATTCCGATTTTCTCGACGGGCTCGACGTCGCCGCGGCGAAGCGACGGATCGGCGAGCGGCTCGAAGCGATCAAAATGGGCGAACGCACGACGGTCTACCGGTTGCGCGATTGGGGCGTCTCGCGTCAGCGCTACTGGGGTTGTCCAATTCCGGTCATTCATTGCCCGTCCTGCGGCATCGTGCCCGTACCGGCGGAGCAGCTGCCTGTGACGCTCCCGACCGATGTCGACTTCGATCGTCCGGGCAATCCGCTCGCCCACCACCCGACCTGGAAGCACGTCGCCTGCCCGAAATGCGGCGGCGCGGCCGAGCGCGAGACCGACACCCTCGACACCTTCTTCGAATCATCCTGGTATTTCGCGCGGTTCTGCTCGCCGCGCGCCGCGACCGCCTTCAATCGCGAGGAGGTCGATTACTGGCTCCCCGTCGACCAGTATATCGGCGGGGTCGAGCACGCCGTCCTTCATCTCCTCTATTCGCGCTTCTTCACGCGCGCGCTGCGGAATTGCGGCTACCTCGATCTCAAGGAACCCTTCGCCGGCCTCTTCACGCAAGGGATGGTCTGCCATCAGACCTACCAAGACATTGATGGAAACTGGCTTTTCCCCGAGGACGTGGCGCCGGCCGAGGATGGAAGGCTGCTCGATCGAACCGGGCGAGCGGTGACTGTCGGGCGTCTCGAGAAGATGAGCAAATCGCGCAAGAACGTCATCAACCTCGACGGCATCGTCGAAGCCTTCGGAGCCGACACGGCACGGCTGTACCTTCTATCCGACAGCCCGCCGGAGCGCGATCTCGAATGGACCGATGCCGGGATCGAAGGAATCTGGCGCTATGTCAACCGGCTCTGGCAGCTTGTCACCGAGCCGCCGCTCCCGCTCGCCCCGCCGGGCCTGCCGGTGCCTGACGCGCTGAGCGACGCCGCGCGGGCCGTGCGGCATGTCATCCACCGGACCATCGCGACGGTGAGCGACGACATTGAAAAGTTCCGCTTCAATCGCGCCGTTGCGCATATCCGCGCCCTGACGAACGAGCTCGAGAAGCTGAGCCAGAGCCTCGGCGCCGGCGAGGTTCTGCGCGAGGGTTGCGAAACTGCTGTGCAATTGTTCGGCCCGATGATGCCGCACCTTGCCGAGGAGCTGTGGCATTGCCTCGGTCATCAGGGGCTGCTCGCCGATCAGCCCTGGCCGGAACCTGTCGCCGCTTTTCTCATCGAGGACAGCGTGACGCTCGGCGTTCAAGTGAACGGCAAGCTGCGCGCCACCCTGACCGTGTCGCGCGATGCTGCGGGAAGCGCCGTCGAAGCGGCGGCCCTCGCCTTGCCGGCGGTGCAGCGCAGCCTCGACGGCAAGGCCCCGCGCAAGGTCATCGTCGTTGTCAATCGGATCGTCAATGTCGTTGCCTGAACGCAGATGCCGCCCGGCGATCGACCTCGCGCGCCGCGCGGCCCTCTTCGCGACACTCGGCGTGCTGGCGGGCGGCGCGCTGGCGGGCTGCGGCTTTCGCCCTCTCTACGGCGAGGACCGCGAACGGGAATTCAACCGCGACCTCGCCGCGATCAAGGTTGATCCGATCCCCGAACGCCTGGGTCAGCTGATCGCCAATTCGCTCCGCGACAGCTTCAACCCGATCGGCGCCAGCGTTGAATATCGCTATCGTCTCGTCGTCGTCGTGCAATCGCGAGTCGCCGATTTCGCCATCCGACAGGACGGGACCGCCTCGCGCCAGCTTTACAATGTCAATGCCTCCTACAACCTCACAAATTTTGGCGTGCCCGGCGACGTCTTCACCGGCGGGGCGCGCTTCAACACCTCCTTCGACGTCGGGGACAACGAATACGCGACGATCATCGCCGCGCAAGACGCGCAGCGCCGCGCCGCACGCGACATCAGCGAGCAGATCCGCACGCAGCTCATCCTTTACCTGCGGCGACAGGCCGCGCAATCCTGATCGCCGCCGCGTGAAACTTCCGCCCGGCCGCATTGCCGAGTTTCTGCGCCAAGCTCCGGCGCAGTTTCACGCCGCGCTGTTTTACGGCCCGGATGGCGGGCTCGTCCGTGAGCGCGCCGATCGACTGACGATGGCGATTTGCCCCGATCTCAAAGATCCCTTCCGCATCGCCGATCTGAGCGGCGGGTCGCTCGCTGCCGATCCGGCGCGACTTGCCGATGAGCTTGCGGCGCTCAGCCTGATCGGCGGAAGGCGCGTCGTGCGACTTCGTGAGGTCGGCGACGGTTTGACGTCGCTTCTCGGCGCTGCGCTAACCGCATGGCGCGGCGACAGCCTTCTCGTCATCGAGGCCGGCGACCTGGCGCCGCGCTCCAGCCTGCGCAAGCTGTGCGAGGAAACCCCCACGGTCGCGACGGTGCCGTGCTACGCCGATACAGGCCGAGATCTTGCCGATGTCGTCCGCGAGACACTCGGCGCACATCGCATCAGCGTCGGCGGCGAGGCCCTCTCCTACCTCATCGCTCATCTGGGCAATGATCGGCTCGTGACCCGCTCGGAGCTGGAAAAACTCGCGCTCTACGCCGGTGACGGTGGACGGATCGAGCTCTCCGACGCGGTCGCCTGTGTCGGCGACAGCACCGCGCTGTCGCTCGAAGAACTCGTTTATGCGGTCGCCGACGGCGATGCCGTCAAGCTCGAGGCGGTCCTGACGCGCTGCCTTCAAGAGGGCCAATCGCCGATCGGCATCCTGCGCGCCGTCATGCGGCATTTCCAACGCCTTCATCTCGCAGCGGGGAGATTGGCAGCGGGCGCGGCGGCCGAAGACGCTCTCCGGGCGCTTCGCCCGCCCGTTTTCTTCAAGTTGAAGGAACGATTCAAGGCGCAACTCGCGGTCTGGCCTGTGCGGCGGGCGGCCAGCGCGCTCGACGCCCTGACACGGGCGGAGCTCGATGCCAAGCGCACCGTGTTGCCGCAAGAAACGGTGGTCCGCGACGCCGTTTTGACAATCGCGCGTGCCGCGATGCAGCGCGCGCCCTGACGCAAGATTATTCGTTCGGCGGGATTTGATTGAGGCGACGAAGCACGTCGTCGAGCTGCTCCAATGTCCGATAGTGGATCGTGAGGGCCCCGCCCCGTCCGGCAAAGTTCACCGTGACGCGCAGACCGAGGAGATTTCCAAGATCGCGCTCGAGCGCCGCCGTATCGGGATCCTTGGCCGGCTTCGCCTTCGGCGTCATGACCAAGGTCCGGGCGCCTTGAGCCAGTTTCTCGGTCTCGCGCACGTTGAGACCGCGGCGGACCACCTGAGCGGCTAACTCCGTCGGGTCCTCGGCATTGAGAAGAGCGCGGGCATGGCCGGCACTGAGCTCTCCCGCATCGAGGAGCTGCTTGACCGAATCGGGCAGGCCGAGGAGACGCATCATATTGGCGACGTGACTGCGGCTCTTGCCGACGGCCTTGGCGAGATTGTCCTGGGTGTGCGCGAATTCGTCCATGAGGCGGCGATAGCCCTCCGCCTCCTCAAGGGCGGTCAGATCCTCGCGTTGAATATTCTCGACGAGCGCGATCTCGAGCGCCTCGTGGTCCTCGAGCTCGCGGATGACGACCGGAATCTCGTGGAGCTGGGCCATTTGCGCCGCGCGCCAGCGCCGCTCGCCGGCGATGATCTCGTAGGAATTCGCCGCCTCGGGATGCCGCCGTACGAGGAGCGGCTGCAGGACGCCCTTCTCGCGGATCGACTCGGCGAGGGCTTGCATCGCCTCCTCATCGAAATGCCGCCGCGGCTGGAAGCGCCCGGGGCGGACGAAATCGATCGGCACGGTCTTACCCTGGCGCAAGCGGTCGAGCGCCGCGTAATCCTCGCTCTCCTCGCCGAACAGCGCCGAGAGACCGCGGCCGAGGTTGCGTCGCCGACCGTCCTCGGTCACCGGGGTGTTCCGTTCGCGGACCGGATCCTTCATGTTCGCAATCCTTGCTCGCGCCGCAAGACCTCGCTCGCCAAGTGGATATAGGCCTGCGCCCCGGGGCAGCGCACGTCGTAGAGCAGGACCGGCTTCCCATGCGAGGGCGCCTCGGAGACGCGGACGTTGCGCGGGATCACCGTGTTGTAGACCTTGGCGCCGAAATGCCCGCGCACATCGGCGGCGACGAGGTCGGAAAGATTGTTGCGCTTGTCGAACATGGTCAGGACCACGCCTTGAATCTCAAGCTCGGGGTTGAAGGCGCGCTTGACGCGCTCGACCGTGCGGACGAGGTGGCTCAGCCCTTCCAGCGCATAGAACTCGCATTGCAGCGGCACGAGCACGGCATGAGCGGCAACGAGCGCGTTCAAGGTCAGAAGACCGAGCGATGGCGGGCAGTCGATCAGCACGTAGTCGAAATCCGTGAGCGCGCCGGCGAGGGCTTTGCGCAAGCGCGACTCGCGGATTTGCACGTCGACGAGCTCGATCTCGGCGCCGGAGAGGTCGGCCGAGGAGGGCACGAGCATGAGACGGGGGATGGGCGTCGGGATTGCGGCCTCGCGCACGAGGCGTCCGCCCATCAGAATGTCGTAAGAGGTGACACGCCGCGCCTGCCGGCTGATGCCGAGCCCGGTGCTCGCATTGCCTTGCGGATCGAAATCGACGAGGAGGACACGCTTGCCGACGGCGGCAAGAGCGGTCGCGAGGTTGACCGCGGTCGTCGTCTTGCCGACCCCGCCCTTCTGGTTGACGATGGCGAGGACGCGCGCGACTGGCGCCATGTGATCGGGCGCCGGGGAATCAAGCGTCACTGCTATGGCCGCCACGTGTCACCTTTTCGAGCCGCAGGATGGCCCCGGAGGGATCGGAAACGCTCGGAAGCAGGGCCTCCCGCATCTTCCATTCTTTACGCGCCTCGGTCAATTCATCCTGGATAGTCTTCCCTTTCAGAAAAAGCAAGATGCTGTGGGCTGTGGCGAACTGCTCCGCATGATCTAGTAGCGAAATGAGGGGCGCGAAGGCGCGCGCCGTGACGATGTCGGCCGGAACCGCCGGGACGTCCTCGATCCTCCGTGCATGGATCCCTACCGCGGTCCCCGTGACACGGGCCGCTTCGCGCAGAAATGCGCATTTGCGCGCGTCGGCTTCGATGAGATGCACCTCGGGAACGCCGAGTATGGCGAGGATGAGCCCAGGAAGGCCGGCGCCGGAACCGAGATCGACCAGCACCCGCGCATTTTGCGGAATCAACGGGAAGAGCTGCGCCGAATCAAGAATATGCCGCCGCCAGACATCGCCGAGGGTGCGCGCGCCGACAAGATTGATGCGACGGTTCCATGCGACAAGGAGCTCGACATAGGTATCGAGGCGTTCGAGTGTTTCACGTGAAACACCGGTCTGCCTCTGCAGGTGTTCGCGACGGAGCGGCGGCAACATTCAGCGACGCGCCCTCCTTGGGCAAAGCCGTCATCGAGCCCGCATCACGCGCGTGCGCGCATTTCCCCGCGACGCACATGTTTCAGCAACGCAACGAGCGCCGCCGGCGTGACACCACTGATCCGCGCGGCGGCGCCGAGAGTAGCCGGACGCCCATCGCGCAGCTTGCCGCGGATTTCATTCGAGAGAGAGCCGATCGAATCGTAGTCGAGATCATCCGGCAGGTGCAGCCCTTCGTCGCGCCGAAACGCGCGGATATCGGCCTCTTGGCGTGCCAGATAGCCGGCATACCGCCCATCGATCTCCAATTGCTCGGCGATCTCGCCCGGCATGCCGGCGAGTTCCGGCCAGATCTCGGCGAGCCGCGCGAGACCTATCTCGGGCTGTCGCAACAGCTCGCCGGCGCTTCGCGGCACGCCGTCCTCATTGACGGTGAGGCCGCGCTGGCGCAGCGCCGGCGGCGTGAGGCGGAGCGTCCGCAAGAGATCCCGCGCGACCGAAAGACGCTCGATTTTCAGGGCGAACCGCTCGGCGCGTTCACGGGCGACGCAGCCATGTCTCACTCCGAGCGGCGTCAACCTCTGATCGGCATTGTCGGCGCGCAGCACCAGACGGTATTCGGCGCGCGAGGTGAACATCCGATACGGCTCACTGGTGCCGCGCGTCACCAAATCGTCGATGAGGACGCCGATATAGGCATCGGCGCGATCCAACACGATCGGCGCGCCATCGCCCGCGGCGATCGCCGCGTTCAGACCGGCGATGAGCCCCTGCCCGGCGGCTTCCTCATAACCGGTGGTGCCGTTGACCTGGCCAGCCAGATAAAGGCCTGGGATGCGCCGCGTCTCGAGTGTCGGGTGGAGCTCGCGCGGATCGACGAAATCATATTCGATGGCATAGCCTGGACGGATCATCCGCGCCTGCTCGAGACCAGGAATGGTGCGCAGCAGCGCGGCCTGAATCTCCTCCGGAAGCGAGGTCGAGATGCCGTTCGGATAAACCGTGTCATCGTCGAGACCCTCCGGTTCGAGAAAAATCTGGTGGCCCGTTCGGTCGGGGAAGCGCACCACCTTATCCTCGATCGACGGGCAATAGCGCGGTCCGATGCTCTCGATCTGCCCCGAATACATCGGCGAACGGTGCAAATTCTCAGCGATGAGCGCATGGCTCGCCGGCGTCGTGCCAGTGATGTGGCATGGCACCTGCGCCGTCGCGATGCGATCCGTCATGAAGGAAAATGGCGTCGGCGGCTCGTCCCCTGCCTGGACTTCGAGGCCGGACCAATCGATGGTGCGACCGTCGAGCCGTGGCGGCGTTCCCGTCTTCAGGCGTCCAAGACGAAAGCCGGCATCTGCCAGTACGCGCGCCAACCCCAGGGCCGGCGCCTCGCCGACCCGGCCCGCCGGGATCTTGCGCTCGCCGATGTGAATGAGGCCGCGCAGGAACGTCCCCGTCGTCAGGACCACCCGCCCGGCGCGGATGACGGCCCCGTCGGCAAGATGAATGGCATTGACCCGGCCGCGATCGTCCCGCGCCAATCCTTCCACGGCGCCGGCGCGGATCTCCAAGCCGGGCTGCTCGGCGAGGAGCGCCTGCATCGCCTGGCGATACAATTTCCGATCGGCCTGCGCGCGCGGTCCGCGGACCGCCGGACCCTTGCTCCGGTTGAGCATGCGGAACTGGATACCGGCGCGATCGATGGCGCGGCCCATCACGCCGTCGAGCGCGTCGATTTCTCGGACAAGATGACCCTTCGCGAGCCCGCCGATCGCCGGATTGCACGACATCTCGCCGATCGTCTCGATCCGATGAGTCAAGAGCAAGGTGCGCGCGCCGATCCGGGCCGCCGCCGCCGCCGCCTCGCAGCCGGCGTGACCGCCGCCGATT
>JBGPOZ010000001.1:0-73655 GCA_041488295.1 Allostellaceae bacterium | reverse complement strand
GCGGCGGTGATCGCCGGCCAATCGCGCGCCGCCAGCGCCTCGGCCGACACCATCCAGGCGCCGCCGACCACCGGCACGTTCGACAGCCCCAGATAGTCGCCGGCGTTCTCGCCATTGACGCCGCCGGTCGGGCAGAAGGCGACACCGCCGAAGACAAGCGCGTAGTTTCGCAAGGTGGCGACGCCGCCATTGCCCGCGGCCGGGTAGAATTTGAGAAAGCTGAAGCCGAGATCGCGCGCGACCATGATCTCCGAGGGCGTAACAGCGCCGGGAAGGTACGGTACCTCGCTGGCGAGACCCGCGGCCGCGAGCTCTGGCGTGAGGCCGGGGCTGACGAGGAAGCGGGCGCCGGCGGCGCTGGCGCGGCTGACATCCGCGGCGCGCAGGACGGTTCCGGCGCCGACCGTCACCTCTGGAACTTCGCGCGCGATCGCCGCGATTGCCGCCGATGCCGCCGGTGTGCGCAATGTTACCTCGAGCAAAGTGAGGCCGCCGCGCCCCAGCGCGCGGGCCAAGGGAACCGCGTCCTCCTCGCGCTCGATCGTCAGCACCGGTATGACGCGGACGGCGCGAAAGATCGGGTCCATGGCGCTTCCTCCTTCCACCGCTCGGCGGCAGAAGCTAAACCATTCGTCGCGCCGACGACAGACGGCACGAGCGAGGGCAATCAAGATGACCGCGTTGCGCGTCGCCGCGATCGGCGAGTGCATGATCGAGCTGAGCCATCGCGACAAGGCAAGCCTCGCGCTCGCCTTCGGCGGCGACACGCTGAACACGGCGCTTTACCTCGCGCGAATCAACCGCCGCGAACGGCTCTCGGTCGACTATGTCACTGCCCTCGGCGAGGACCCCTACAGCGACGCGATGATGGCGATGTGGCAGACGGAAGGGATCGGCACCGACACCGTGACGCGCCTCCCCGGAAAGCTGCCCGGCCTCTACCTCATCCGTCTCGATGACAGCGGCGAAAGGCGGTTCTTCTACTATCGCTCGGCCGCCGCAGCGCGCGAGCTGTTCAGCGACGCCGTGACCTTGCCGCAGCTCGCCGCCTTGCCTGGCTACGATCTGATCTATTTCTCGGCGATCACCCTCTCGATCCTGAGCGATGTGGCACGCGACCGCTTCTTCGCCGCGCTCGGCGAGGCGAGGAAAGCCGGCCGGAGAGTCGCCTTCGACAGCAACTACCGGCCTGCGGGTTGGCCTGACCTCGCATCGGCTCAACACGTCATCGGCCGCTTTCTCGGCGAGGTCGACATCGCTCTCCCGACCTTCGACGACGAGCAACGCCTGTTCGGCGATCCCGACCCGGCGGCGACGGCCGCCCGCTACGCCGCGCACGGCGTCGCCGAAATGGCAGTCAAGCTCGGCGTCGAGGGGTGCCTCGTCGCGAGCAAGGGCAACAAGCGCGCGGTGCCAGTGCCCGAGCGGGTCGAGCCCGTCGATACGACGGCGGCAGGCGATGCCTTCAACGCCGGCTATCTCGCGCTACGGCTCGCTGGGCGATCTCCGGAGGATGCGGCGCTCGCCGGACATCGGCTGGCGGCGGTGGTGATCTGCCATCAAGGCGCGGTCATCCCGCGCGAAGCGACGCCCGACCTTGGTCTCTGACATGCAAAGGCCCCCTTGACATGTCGGACACGTCCGCGCCGGCGCAGTGGGAGCTCCCGCCGTTTGCCACGGCCCGGCTCCTCTTCCGCCCCCTCGAACTGAGCGACGTCACCGAAGCGTTCGCAATCTTCGGCGATCCCGAAATCATGCGCTACAGCGCCTCGGGGTGCGATGCCGACGCGGCAGCGACCGCTGCACGGATCGAGCGAATTCTCCGGAAAACACACGAGACCGGGTTCGGCCCCTGGGCAGTCGTGGAACGCGCAAGCGACCAGATGATCGGCATCTGTGGGCTTATACGGCTCAAGGACAGCGCCGAGGTTGAAATCGCGTATCGGCTCCGGCGCGACCAGTGGGGCAAGGGGTTGGCGACGGAGGCCGCATCGGCCTGGCTTCGTCGCGGCTTTGTCGATTTGCGCCTGCCGCGCATCTTTGCCTTCGTCGAGCCCTCGAACCACGCCTCGTTGCGCGTCGTCGCCAAGATCGGCATGCGCTTCCTCGACGACACTCTCTACGCGGGAATTCCCGTCCGCAGATACGAGATCACGAAGCCGCAAGAGCCCGCGCTGCCGCCTCCGTGACGGCGCGGCGCGCCGCCTGGCGGTCCTTCAGCTTCGCGCGGATGGTCTCGACCACCGCGGGATCGGCGCTGCGCGGCGATCCGCCGGCAAAGGGTGGCGCCGGGTCGTACTCGATCGACAGCTGGATCTCCTTCGCCTGCGCTTCGCCGCAGAGCTGCGCTGCAACGAACAACGCGAAGTCGATGCCGGAGGTGACGCCCGCGCCGGTGATACGGTTGCGGTCCATGACGATCCGCTCGGCGACCGGTTCGGCGCCGAGCAGCGCGAGCTGATCGAGCGAGAGCCAATGGCTCGTCGCGCGATAGCCGCGCAACAGCCCGGCGGCACCCAACACCAGAGACCCCGTGCAGACCGAGGTAACCCATCGGCAGGCCGCCGCCTGACGGCGCAGGAAGCCAAGAACCTCCGGATCCGTCATCAGCGGGACCTGGCCCGGGCCGCCCGGCACGCAGACCAGATCGAGCGCCGGGCAGTCGGCGAGCCGCATTGTCGGGACCATGACGAGGCCGCGCTCGGTCCGCACCGGGTCGAGCGTCTTCCAGAGGACATGGACCCGCGCGCCTGGTATCCGGGCGAACACCTCGTAGGGGCCGGTCATGTCGAGCTGCGTCATGTCCGGAAACAGCAGAAGCCCAATCGTGAAGCCCGTCTCCGCCATGCCTTGCCCCCTCAGACGACCCGCGTCAGCAAAGGCTGCCCGGCAAAGAACGCCTTCAGATTGTCGATGACGAGCTGCCCCATTGCGGCCCGCGTCTCGTGCGTCGCGCTCGCCTGGTGCGGTTGGAGCACGACATTCTCCATCGTCAGAAGCGCGTTCGGAACACGCGGCTCGTCGACGAACACATCAAGCCCGGCGCCGGCGATGACGCCGTTATCGAGCGCGGTCACGAGCGCCGCCTCGTCGACGACCGAGCCGCGCGCGACGTTGACGACACAACCTTTCTTGCCGAGCGCCCCGAGGATGCGTGCATTGACGAGATGCCGGGTCGCTGCACCGCCCGGCGAGGTCAGCATGAGGACATGGCTCGCCTCGGCCATTGCCGCGAGGTCGCCGTAGAATCGGTAGGGTAGTTCAGGCTTGGCGCACGGCCCGTGG
Organism: Allostellaceae bacterium; assembly: GCA_041488295.1. GTDB lineage: Bacteria > Pseudomonadota > Alphaproteobacteria > ATCC43930 > CGMCC-115725 > URHD0088. Next base: position 70,370 of record JBGPOZ010000001.1, on the reverse strand, counting down.
TAGACGATCGACATGCCGAAGGCCGCGGCGCGCGTCGCAACCGCCTGACCGATGCGCCCCATGCCGACGATGCCCATCGTCTTGCCGCCGAGCTTGGTGCCGTAGTCGAGATTGCCTTTCAACCACTTGCCGGCGCGCACGAAGCGGTCGGCCTCGCAGACCCGCCGTGCGAGGGCGAGGGTCAGCGCCATGCCGAGGTCGGCGACGCAATCGGTCAGCACGTCGGGTGTGTTCGTCACCGCGACGCCACGTCGGCGCGCCGCCTCGAGATCGACGGCGTCGAGGCCGACGCTGAAGGACGCGACGATCTTTGCCTGCGGCAAGGCGTCCATCAAGGCGGCATCCGCGCCGAATCCGCCGGTCGTCGCTATGCCGCGCGCACGGCCGCTGAGGTTCGCAAGAAAGGCGCTGCGGTCGCTCGCCTGCCATAACCGGTGCATCGTGAAGGTCTCGTCGAGCTGCGCCATGGTCGGTCCGTACATCGGCGAGGTGATGACAATATCGGGTTTGCCGGTCAATTTCGTTCCTCTGAAACGGTGTCGAAAGGCGGAGCGGCGGAATTTCGCCAAATGGACGCGGTGAGGCAAGCGCCGATCGCTCATGTCGCGCCGGAATCTGTCTTCCGCTGCTGATTTGTTCGGGCTGCGCTGGCGTCAGCTTGCCACGTCCGAAGGACTTGCCTGCTCGGTCGGCAAGGGCGCCAGAAACGCCTGACGCATGACCTCGCCAAGCTCGTCGCGGCTGTACGGCTTGGCAATGACGACGAACTCGGCCGCCGCTGCCATGCTCTCGGGGTCGCGAAATGCATAGCCGGAGGTCAGAACTACGCGCACCCGCGGAAATTCGCGCCGTGCCAGATGCGCCAGCTCTATCCCGCTCATGCCGCCGGTCATGATGATGTCCGAGAAAAGCAGGTCGATATGTCGCGTGCCGCGCAGCGCGCCTAGCGCCTCCTGGCCGTTTGAGGCGGTAACGACCTCGTATCCTAACTCGATCAGAATCGCCGCTACCGCGTCGCGCACATCGGGGTCGTCGTCCACGACCAGAATTGTGCCGGACTGCCGCACGAGACCGGTCTCAACCTCCGCGATCGCGAGATTTGCCGGTTTTTCCCGTGAGCGCGGCAGATACAGGTACACCCGAGTTCCGACGCCCGGCTCGCTGTCGATCCGCATCTCGCCACCCGATTGCTGGACGAAACCATAGACCATGCTGAGACCGAGTCCGGTCCCCTTCCCCACATCCTTCGTCGTGAAGAAGGGTTCGAATGCCCGCGCCAACACCCCGGGCGGCATGCCCGAGCCGGTATCGGCGACACTGATCCGCACATAGTCGCCGGGCGGGATACCAAGGCCGTTGTCCGGTGCGATCGCGCTATTGACTGTCTCGATCGTGATTGCGCCATTCTTCGCAATAGCATCGCGCGCATTGACGACAAGGTTGAGGACGGCCGATTCGAATTGCGCCGGATCGACGCGCGCGTGCCAAAGTCCGGGATGGAGGAGGAAACGGAGCTCGATGGCGTCGCCGGCGGCGCGCTGCGTCAGGCTGCGGAAATCCCGGATCAATTCGTTCATGTCGCGCACTTCCGGACGCAAATTCTGCCGGCGCGAGAAGGCAAGAAGCTGCGAGGTAAGGCGGGCACCGCGATCGGCCGCGCGCTGCGCGGCGGCGAGCTGCCTCCGCGCTTTGGCATCCGCGGCGAGACTGTTGCCGATGAGCTGGAGATTGCCGATGATCACCGTCAACAAATTGTTGAAATCATGCGCAATGCCTCCCGTAAGTTGTCCGACCGCTTCCATTTTTTGCGATTGCCGCAGCGTCTCTTCCATGCGCCGCCGCTCGGTGGTGTCATGAATGAAGGCGACGGCGCCGATAATGTTGCCTTCCTCGCCATAGATCGGCGCGTAGCGTGCCTCGTAATAGCCGCGCTCACCGGTTGACGGCACGGTATAGGAACGGTCGCTCATCTCGGTCCGCCGGCCCTCGAGCGCGCCGCGCAACGCCGTCTCCACCGATGTCCCGCGCATCTTTGGGAACAGCTCGAACAGCTCGCGGCCAAGCGCCTCGTGCGGCGCAAAGCCGGCGACGCCAGACATGGCTGGGTTCCAGAGCGTGACGCGAAACGATCGATCGATCCCGGCGATCCCCTCCGTGCTGCTCTTGAGGAGGAAGCCGGAAAGCTCCTTTTCCCGCCGCAGCTCATGCTCGGCGCGTTTGCGCGGCGTGATGTCGACGAGGACAGTATGAACCCGCGCGAGGTGACCTTCCGCGTCGAGCTCGCTGCGCGCCGAGACCAGCACGACGACGACCTCGCCATCCTTTCTGATGAACTCGCGCTCGATATGGGTCACCGGCTCGCCTGCGAGCGTTCGCGGCCAAAGCTTCGCATGAAATTCGTCGGCTGACTTCTTCGTCTGGAACTCGAAAATCGGGTGGCCGATCGCCTCCTCCCGACTGTAGCCGAGAAAATCGACCCAATGGTCGCTGACGCTGAGGATGTTGGCGTCGGCATCGAGCGTGTGCATCGGGACCGGCGTGCTTGCATAGAGCGTGCGATAGCGCTCTTCGCTCGTCTGCAATTCTTGCGCGCGGCGTAAACTGACCCACGAGATGCCGATGAGAGCCAGCGAAGCCGCTATCACAAAGATGCCGTAGTTACGCAGATTTTCGAACCAGGGACCGAGGACGGCGCGCTCTTCAAGACCGAAAGTGACATAGAGCGGATACTGCCCAGCCTTCGCGAAGCCATAGATTCGCTTTGTTCCATCGACCCCGGAGAACGCCGTGTAGACGCCCTCGCTCGCGCCGCCGGCGATTGCTTGCATGAAGCCCGATTGCGGCCCCAGTACCGCAGGTATGGCGGGTTGGCGCAAAAGTACCGTTCCGTCGCCGAGGATGAGGGCGACGGCGTCGCCCCGCGATTCGAGGATTGGGCGGTAGAATCTGCTGAAATATTCCTCGTCGGCCGTCGCCACGACGACGCCGTCGAAGCGACCGTTCGATGCGGTACGGCGGCGAGCGATGCTGAACGAGCGAACGCCCGTCAGGCGACTCGTATAGACGTGGCTGATGACTGTGCCGACGTCACGCTCAGCAAGAGCGGTAAAGAAGTCGCGGTCGCTTTCATCGATCTCCTCCAGGACCGGGAACGCCTTCGAATCATTTCGGATGTGCCCCGCCCCATCCATGAGCGTGAAGATCGAAATCTGATTGAGCGATTCATCGAGCGTCAGAAGGAAGTTGTAGACCTCGTCGGAACCTCTGATCGTGTTCCAATCAAGGCCACGGATCCGCCCATCGATCTGCAAGATCGCGAGTTCGCAGGTTTCGAGAACTTTGAGGGCGTGCTCGCGAAGAAGGACCGCTGTGCGTCGGGCCTTTTCCTCGGCGCCTCTCTCGATCTCGTTATGGCTCTGCCAGGCGATGATCGAGAATAGTGTCGCCGGGACGATGATCGATGCGACAAGCGCGCCGCGCAGCGCCCGGCTGGTCGCGTTGTTGCGGATGGGTGACGCCGCGTCGGCCAATCGTCTGGCTCAAAATAGCTTTCAGGGTGACGCAGCATTATCGCCGAGTAACACCCGTCGCGAAAGGGCGGCGTGAAGTGTCGCAATTACGTCTGGTGACACCAGGGTTCGCCGCGACGATCTGAGATAACTATTTCAGATTCTTGACTTGTGCGAGCAACGTCAATCATTCAGTCGAGCATTGGCAATTTGAGGCCATGCTGACGGGCGCAATCGATGGCGATCTCGTAGCCGGCATCGGCATGGCGCATGACGCCGCTCGCCGGATCGTTGGTCAAGACCCGCTCCAAGCGCCGTGCCGCCGCCTCGCTCCCGTCACAGACGATGACCATGCCGGAATGCTGCGAAAAGCCGATGCCGACGCCGCCGCCATTATGCATCGAGACCCAGGTCGCGCCCGAAGCGACGTTGAGCATGCCGTTGAGCAGCGGCCAGTCGGCCACCGCATCCGATCCGTCGCGCATCGCTTCGGTCTCGCGGTTGGGGCTGGCGACCGATCCGGAATCGAGGTGGTCGCGTCCGATCACGACGGGGCCGGAAAGCTCGCCGTTCGCCACCATCTCATTGAACGCAAGACCGATGAGCGACCGGTCGCCCAGGCCGAGCCAGCAGATCCGTGCCGGCAAGCCCTGAAACTTGATCTTGGCCCGTGCCATGTCGAGCCAGTTGTGCAGATGCCGATCGCTCGGAATGAGCGCCTTCACCTTCGCATCGGTGCGGTAGATGTCCTCGGCCTCGCCCGAGAGGGCGACCCATCGGAAGGGCCCAATCCCGCGGCAGAAAAGCGGTCGGATATAGGCGGGGACGAAGCCGGGGAAGTCGAAGGCGTCGGCAACGCCCATTTCCTTCGCCATCTGACGAATGTTGTTGCCATAGTCGAGGGTCGGCACGCCGCGGCGGTGGAAATCGAGCATGGCACGGACATGGATCGCCATCGATTCCTTGGCAGCGTGCTCGACGGCACCGGGATCGCTGCGCCGCTTCTCTTCGGCCTCTTCCAAGGTCCAGCCGGCCGGCAAATATCCGTTGATCGGGTCATGCGCGCTCGTCTGATCGGTCACCATATCCGGTCGAACGCCGCGTCGCACCAGCTCGGGGAAGATCTCGGCGGCGTTGCCGAGAAGCCCCACCGAGAGCGGCATCCGCTTTGCGCAGGCTTGCGTCATCATGCCCAGCGCCTCATCGAGCGAGGCCGTCCATCGGTCGAGATAGCCCGTCTCGATCCGCTTCTCGATGCGGCTCGGTTGGCATTCGACTGCGAGCAAGGAAGCGCCGGCCATGGTCGCCGCCAGCGGCTGGGCACCGCCCATGCCGCCGAGCCCGCCGGTCAGGATCCAGCGGCCGGCGAGATCACCGCCATAATGCTGGCGACCCGCCTCGACGAAGGTCTCATAGGTCCCCTGGACGATGCCTTGGCTGCCGATATAGATCCACGACCCGGCCGTCATCTGGCCGTACATCATGAGGCCCTGGCGGTCGAGCTCGTGGAAGTGCTGCCAAGTGTTCCAGTGGCCGACGAGGTTCGAATTGGCGATGAGCACGCGCGGCGCATCGGAATGGGTGCGAAAGATGCCGACCGGCTTACCCGACTGGACGAGGAGAGTCTCGTCATCGCCGAGCCCGCGCAGCGCGGCGACGATTGCGTCATAGCAGCGCCAATCGCGCGCCGCGCGGCCGATCCCGCCATAGACGACCAGCTCCTGCGGGTTCTCGGCGACTTCGTCATCGAGGTTGTTCATGAGCATGCGCAGCGCCGCCTCGGTCTGCCAGCTCCGGCATGAGAGCGTGCTGCCGCGCGGGGCGCGAATGGTGCGGCTGTTGTCGCGGCGGCTCGTATGCCCCATCCCTAATCTCCCAAAAGCCGGTCGATCGCCTGACGGAAGGCGCCGGCGATCTCATCCTCCTTATCATGCAGCCGGTCGCGCACGACCCATTTTCCGCCGACCATGACATCGCGGATGGCATCGCCGATCCCGGCGAAAACGAGAGCATCGAGGACGAGATCGTCGCCTCGCCCATAAAGCGACGGCGCGCCGGCATCGAGCACGAGAAGATCGGCCCGATGCCCCGGGGCCAGCGCGCCGATCTTGCGGCCGAGCGCGGCGGCACCGCCGGCAAGCGCGCCACGCCACAGAGCGGCGCCGGTCGAACCGATGGCCCCGGCCGTGGCGAGGTTGCGCCGTTCCTTCAAGAGGCGGTGCCCGTATTCGAGCCAACGCAGCTCCTCCGCGGGATTGATCGATATGTGACTGTCCGAGCCGATCCCCCAGCTTCCGCCCGCCGCCAAAAATTCGGCGAGTGGAAAGAAGCCGTCGCCGAGATTGCCCTCGGTCGTCGGGCACAGCCCGACAGTCGCGGAGGAACCTGCGACGCGTCCTGCCTCGCGCTCGGTCATATGGGTGGCATGAACGAGGCACCACAACGGGTCCGGCTCGATATGGTCCATCAGCCACTCGACCGGCCGGCAGCCACGGGCAGCAATGCACTCATCGACCTCACGCGCCTGCTCGGCGATGTGAATATGGCGTGGCGCGAGGAGAGCGATTTCGTTGAATTCCGCCTCCACCGCCCGGAGCGAAGCCACCGGCACAGCGCGCAACGAGTGGAATGCGACCCCGAGCCTCACTTGCGGTTCGTCGTAATGGCGGCGCGCAAGCTCGCACCAGAGATCGATGAATTCTTCATCGGAGTTAACGAACCGGCGCTGCACCTCGTTCGGCGGCCGACCATCGAACCCGCCGACCTGATAGAGAGTCGGCAGGAGCGAGATGCCGATGCCCGCTTCCGATGCGGCGGAGATGATCGCCTCCGACATCGCACATCGGTCCGCATAGGGCCGACCGTCGGGCTGGTGATGCAGGTAGTGGAACTCGGCGACGGCGGTATAGCCCGCCTTCACCATCTCGACATAGAGCTGCGCCGCAATTGCTGCGACGTCGTCGGGCGAGAGCTTGGCCAGAAAGCGGTACATGACCTCGCGCCAGCTCCAAAAACTGTCGCCGTTTCCGCTCGCCCGCTCCGTCAAGCCCGCCATAGCCCGCTGGAATGCGTGCGAGTGAAGGTTGGGCATGCCGGGAACGACCGGCCCAGCAAGCCGCTCCGCGCCGTCCGGCACCGCATCGGGCTCAAGCACAGCGATGTCGCCTGCGGCGTCGATGGCGATACGCAGGTTGCTCACCCAACCCGCCGGGGTCAGCGCCGTTTCAGCAAAAAGCGTTCTCATGTGGGATTTGATTGCATCGCCCTTCGTCCACTCCGACGTGTCGACTCTAAGCGTGATCGCGATCACCGGCAACGGAAGGCGATTGAGTCGATCCTAAGATGGCCGTGCGTCTAGTGGATAGGGGGATTGGCAAAGATCTCGCCAAGCGAGAGCGGCGGCCGCCATGACGTGCCGTGAATATCTCTAGGCTCCGCGCACCCCGACCTCTTACGGTGGCGCCGCAGCTCCGGGCGGACGCCTGATCTTGTCCTGCCGGACGGCATGCCCCCTTCCCCTTGGAACCGGCGTCCCCCAATGCGCCCATGACCGTCATCCTCGGCCTCCTTGCCGCCTTGGGCTGGGGCATCACCGATCTGCTCGCCCGCTTCTCCGGCCGCGCCATCGGCACCTATCGGGCGATGTTCTTCGTGCAGTGCCCGGGCCTCGCCGCGATGTCGGTCTGGCTCGCCCTCGACCATGCCGACCTCGCGCGCGCCGTCGACGATGCGCCGTGGCAGGCCTGGGTGGCCGGGCTGGTCGCAGCGCCGCTGGTCCTCATCGCCTCGACCGCCCTCTTCCGCGCGCTCGCGATCGGCCGGCTCGGCGTCGTCTCGCCGGTGACGGCGAGCTACGGCGCGGTCACCGCGGCGCTGGCGGCGCTCTCGGGCGAGGCGCTCAGCGGCATCACCATCGGCGGCATCGCCACGACTGTCGCCGGCGTCGCCCTCGCCTCGACCCCGGCGCCCCGCGGCGGCGCCGCGGCGCCGGCCAGGCAGCGCTCGCTGCGCGGTGTCGGCTGGGCGCTGCTGGCCTCGGCCGGCTACGGGCTCGGGTCGTGGGTGCAGGGGCGCTTCGCGGTGCCGGCGCTCGGCTACATCGTGCCGATGTGGCTCTACTACGCAATGGGCGTCGTCATCATGGCGGCGCTCGCCGTCCCGGCCCGCCAGAGCCTGCTGCCGCCGCCGCTGCGCGCCTGGCCGGTGGTGTTCGGCACCGGCGGCTTCTCGGTCGGCGCCTATACCGCCTTCGCCGCCGGCCTCGCCACCGGTCGGATCGCCGAGGTCACGGTGCTGAGCACGCTGTCGAGTGGGGTCGCCGCCCTGCTCGGCCGCATCGTGCTGCACGAGCAGCTCGCCCGCCACCAATGGGCCGGGGTCCTGGCGATCCTCGCCGGCATCGCCCTCATCAATTCTGGCCGCTAGGCCGGAACGTCGATCTAGCGGTCGTGGCTCTAACAAAATCCCTCGGTCTTCCGGTTTCGTCATGGCCGGGCTTCACCCGATATGCCGGAGAAGGGGAGCGTAGCGTCAGAGTCAGTACACTAGGATAGGGAACGTCCCACCAATCGCTAGACACGATCCATCAGGTGCGGTTACGTGCCACCCGGAAGGATCTCTTGATGCCGAACTCGCCTTCGCCACGCTGGGACAGTCTTTGGGTCAATTGCCGCCTCGCCACGATGGCGACGGGCGGCGTGCCGTACGGCTCACGCGAAGATGCTGCCCTTGCCGTCGCAGGCGGACGGATCGCCTGGCTGGGCGGGATGGGCGAGCTTACCGGCGCGCCGGAGCGGCTAGCCGACGCGGTTCATGATGCGGGCGGACGGTGGATCACCCCCGGGCTCATCGATTGCCATACCCACCTCATCTTCGGCGGCGCCCGGGCGCGTGAGTTCGAGCTTCGGTTGCAAGGCGCCAGCTACGCCGAGATCGCGCGTGCCGGCGGTGGCATCGTCTCGACCGTCGCCGCAACGCGCGCGGCGAGCGAGGATGCGCTCTTCGCCGCGGCGCGCGCCCGGCTTCTCAATCTTCTGCGCGAGGGGGTGACGACGGTCGAGGTGAAATCGGGCTATGGCCTCGATACCGACACCGAGTTGAAGATGCTGCGCACCGCGCGGCGGCTCGGCGACAGGCTTCCGGTATCCATCGCGACAAGCTTCCTCGGCGCCCACGCCGTGCCGCCCGAATTCGCCGGGCGGCAGGCAGCGGATGTCGATCTTCTCTGCGAAGAGATGTTTCCGGCCGTCGCCGAGTCTGGCCTTGCCGACGCGGTCGATGCCTTTTGCGAGGGCATCGCCTTCACGCCGGCGGAGACCGAGCGGATTTTCGCGACGGCGCGCAACCTTAGCCTTCCCGTCAAGCTGCACGCCGACCAGCTCTCCGATCTCGCCGGCGCCGCGCTCGCCGCTCGTTTCGGCGCGCTCTCCGCCGATCACCTGGAATACACGAGCGCGGCGAGCGTCCAAGCAATGGCCGAGGCCGGCACGGTCGCCGTGCTGCTCCCGGGTGCCAACTACTTCCTGCGCGAGGCGCAGAAACCGCCAATAGCGGCCTTTCGCGCCGAGGGCGTGCCGATGGCGATCGCAACCAATTGCAATCCCGGCTCCTCCCCCGCCCTCTCGCTCCTTCTCATGCTGTCGATGGCGGCGACGCTCTTCCGCTTGACGCCCGAGGAAGCGCTGGCCGGGGTGACGCGCGAGGCGGCACGGGCGCTCGGCCTTGCCGATCGCGGTGTCCTCGCGACCGGGATGCGCGCGGATTTCGCCATATGGGACGTCGAGCACCCGGCGGAACTCGCCTATTGGATGGGTGGCAATCCATGCCGAGCGACCGTCTGGAACGGGCTCAAGCACGAGCCCTCATCGCTTGCATGACAGCGCCACCCGGCAGATCGACGACGAGCTGGAGAATGCTGGCCTAGGCCGGACTTCTGATCCAAGCGGGTGTACGTGTCTGAAGAGACTCAATGCCTGCGTCAATTCTCTTTGCCGCTCAACAGATAGAGCACCGAGCAGATAGCGATCATGTCCACGGTCGAGCCGTCGCGTGCCAACGGCACCATGCAGTTCTCGACGATTTGGTGATCCTTCTGGTGCATGAACGTCAGGTGGCCTTTGCGGTAGGTCGCCGTGCCGTGTTTGGCGATGTGAAGGAAGCGATCGAAGCCGTCCGGCCGTTCCGCCAAATGCGGATGCACCTCGTCGAGCCACTGACCGGTCACGTCGCGCTCCAAGGTTTCGACTTCCTTGGTGCCGACGAGGCGGTAACGGAAGCGCAGGCCGACAGGCTCGGGCACGACATCGAGGATCCAGACGCGCGACAGCAAAGCCGGAATGTCGAGCGGATCGAAATGCTGGCGGCCCGGCAAGCGGCTAGGCGGCGAGATGGCGAGCCAGTATTCGAAGAAGCGCGCGATATGGCGATTCCAGCCGATGCATTCGGTAGTCGAGTCGCAGACGTACCAGCCGCGAAGCGAGCTGTCACCAGGCGGTTTGTCCGACGGCAGAATGAGGGTCTGCGCGGTCTCAGCCATGCTCATCGTATAGTGGACGCTGGTTACGCCATGGTTAATTCGAGCAAGCGCCGAAGGCCGAACCAGAACTTAGGACGGGTCAAGAGAGGGTTCGTGCCTGCGCGCGGAGGGAGAATTTCTGAATTTTGCCGGTCGAGGTCTTTGGGAGCGGTCCGAACACCACCGTCTTCGGTGCCTTGAAATGGGCAAGATGCGCTCGGCACCAGGCGATGATCTCGGCCGCCGAGGGCGGCTCACCGCCCGGCTTTACCGTGACGAAAGCGCACGGGCTCTCGCCCCATTTTGCGTCGGGCCGAGCGACGACCGCGGCTTCGAAGATCTGCGGATGCCGATAGAGCACCTCCTCGATCTCGAGCGAAGAGATATTTTCGCCACCCGAGATGATGATGTCCTTCGCGCGGTCCTTGATTTCGACATAGCCGTCAGAATGGCGGACGGCGAGGTCACCGGTGTGATACCACCCGCCGGCGAACGCCTCTTCCGTCGCCGCCGGATTCTTCAAATATCCCTTCATCACAGTATTGCCGCGCAGCATGAGCTCGCCGATCGACGAGCCGTCGCTCGGCACGTCGCGCATGGTTGTGGGATCGACCACCCGCGCGCCATCGAGCGTCGGGTAACGCACCCCTTGCCGCGCCATGAAAGCGGAACGCTCATCGAGCGGCAGGTCCTGCCACTCCGCCTGCCACTCGCACAGAGCCGCCGGACCATAGGATTCGGTAAGGCCATAGAGGTGCGTCACGCGAAAGCCCATGCGCTCCATGTTGGCGATGATCGTCGAAGGCGGTGCCGCGCCCCCGGTCGCGACTTCGACGATCTGCGGAAATTTGCACCTTGCGCCCTCCGGCGCGTGAACCAGCATGTTGAGGACGATGGGCGCACCGCACAGATGGGTGACGCCGTGCTCCGCGATCGCCGAGAAGATCGCGGCGGGCTCGACGCGCCGCAAACAGACATGAGTCCCGAGCGCCGCCGTCACCGCCCAGCTATAGGTCCAGCCGTTGCAGTGGAACATCGGCAGTGTCCAGAGATAGACCGTCTGCGCCGAGAGTCCGAAGGCGATCGCATTGCCGAGCGCGTTGAGATAGGCGCCCCGGTGATGGAGGACGACGCCCTTGGGATTGCCGGTCGTGCCGGAGGTGTAATTGAGCGCGATCGCCTGCCATTCATCCCTGGGCATGGTCCACGGGGCCTCGGCATCGCCAGTTGCGAGGAACGCCTCGTAGTCCATCTCGCCGATGCGCTCCTTTCCTTCGTGAAGCGCATCGACGATGTCGATCGCCGCAGGGGGCCGCGCAAGAAGCGCCAAGGCCTCGCGCATCGTCCCCGCGAATTCGCCGTCGACGAGGACGAGTTTGGCGCCGCCATGCTCGAGAATGAAGGCGATCGCGCGGGCATCGAGACGATAATTGAGCGCGTTGAGGACGCCGCCGGCCATCGGCACCCCATAATGCGCCTCGAGCAACGCCGGAATGTTGGGCGCCATGATGGCGACCGCGTCGCCACCGCCGATGCCGCGTCGGCGCAGCGCATCGGCGAGGCGCCGACAGCGCGTGTAGAGCGCGCCGTAGCTGGTGCGAGTGGGCCCGTGAATGACCGCGGTCTTCGCCGGGTCGATCGCCGCCGCGCGCGGCAGATAGGAGAGCGGCGAAAGTGCCGCACAGTTGGCCGCCTGTCGTTGCATATGGCCGGCATCGAAGTTGCTCAAAGGGTTCGTTTCTTCCATCTCGTGTCTCCGCCGGCGGCCCGGTGCGCCGATCCTCCTCTCGCCCACCGCACGGGTCAAGCCGAGGGGGTCCGAGGCATTGCCGCGTCTCGCCACTTTGAAGATAATCTGCGATCATCTATGCCCGCCGACCACGATCGGCCATTTCATCGGCGGAGGAGCCGGCGCCACTGGAGGGCGGCATGCAAATCGATATCGTCTCGGATGTGATCTGCCCCTGGTGCTTCATCGGCAAACGGCGCCTCGGCCGGGCTTTGGTGCAACGTCCGGATCTCTCAGTTTCGATGACTTGGCGGGCTTTTCAACTCAATCCAGACATGCCGGACGGCGGGATGCCGCGCGAGGCCTACCTCAATGCGAAATTCGGCAGTGCCGCGCATGCGACGCGGATTTATTCCGCCATTGCCGAAGCCGGCGCCGGCGAGAACATTGCCTTCGCCTTCGAGCGCATCCGCCGCACGCCCAATTCACGCGACGCCCATCGCCTCATCCGATACGCGACGATGCAGGGCGACGCCGATCCGATGGTCGAGGCGCTGTTCAGCGCTTATTTCGAGCAGGGCCGCGACATCGGCGATCCGGCGACGCTTGCCGACGTCGCTGCCGAAACCGGCTACGAGCGCGCCGAGGTATCGCGCTGGCTCGGCGGCGAGGCCGCGGTCGAGGAAGTCTTGACCGAGGACCGCAGCGCGCGGCGCCTCGGCATCTCCGGCGTGCCCTGCTTCATCGTCGATGGCGGCTATGCGATCTCCGGCGCGCAGGAGCCGGAATTCTTTTTCCCGCTCTTCGACCTGGCGCAGAACGCAGCGGTGCAGCCGGTGGAGTAGACACAGCCGGGTCGAAGGGCTCGAGCAAAGAGATGCTACCGCCGCTCGCCTGCGGCCGCGCGCTTCACCAGATCGCTCGGCGGCGGCGGCATCGCCGCCCCGTTGCCGGCCGCCCCTACCCCCGCGATCGTCGTCAGTGCCTGCAGCAGGCGATTGACGCCGACGACACGTTCTTTCGTCTCTTCCCAACCGCGGATGAAGACGAGCTTCTGATCGGGCCGCAGCTTCGCCGTCCCGACCTGCTTCTGGATGAAATCGACGAGCCCCGCGGGGTTGGCGAAACGATTTCCGCGGAAGGTGATGACGGCGCCCTTGGGCCCGGCGTCGACCTTCTCGATCCCGGCGTCGCGGCAGAGCCGCTTGATGGCGATGATCTCGAGGAGGTTGTCGACCTCGGCGGGGAGCGAGCCGAAGCGGTCGACGAGCTCGGCGGCGAAGGCGTCGAGCTCGCGTCGGTCGACGAGGCTTGCGATGCGGCGGTAGAGACCGAGCCGCACGCCGAGATCGGCGACATACGCCTCGGGGATAAGAACGGGCGTCCCGATCGTGATCTGCGGCGTCCACTCCTCCGGCACCGCCTCCCCAAGCGCGCCCGGACCGCTGCGTGCCGCCGCCACGGCTTCTTCGAGCATATGCTGGTAGAGCTCGATGCCGACCTCGCGGACATGGCCCGATTGTTCCTCGCCGAGCAGATTGCCGGCACCTCGGATGTCGAGATCGTGGCTCGCCAGAGTGAAGCCGGCGCCGAGCGTGTCGAGGGTCTGCATCACTTCGAGCCGCCGCTGCGCCGTCTCGCTGAGCGCCTTGCCGGTGGGCAACGTCAGATAGGCGTATGCCCGCACCTTGCCGCGGCCGATGCGGCCACGGAGCTGATAGAGCTGCGATAGGCCGAACATGTCCGCGCGATGGATCACCATCGTATTCGCAGACGGCATGTCGAGCCCCGATTCGATGATGTTGGTCGACAGCAGCAGATCGAAGCTCCGCTCATCGAAGGCGCCCATCACCGCCTCGAGCTCGTTCGGGCCCATGCGACCATGCGCGACCGCGATCTTGATCTCGGGGACGAGCTGCGTCAGTTGCTCACGCAAATCGTCGATGTCGCTGATGCGCGGTGCGACGTAGAAGATCTGCCCGCCGCGATGATGCTCGCGGATGATCGCCTCGCGCAGCACGACGCCGTCATAGGGCATAACGAAGGTGCGGACGGCGAGGCGGTCGACCGGAGGCGTCGCGATGATGCTCATTTCGCGCACGCCCGACAGCGCCAGTTGAAGCGTGCGCGGGATCGGCGTCGCAGTCAGCGTCAGGACGTGGACGCTGCTCTTCAGCTGCTTCAGCTTTTCTTTTTGCTTCACGCCGAAATGCTGTTCCTCGTCGATGACGAGGAGGCCGAGGTTCTTGAACCTGACGCCCTTGCCGAGCAGGGCATGCGTGCCGACGACGATGTCGATCCGGCCCTCGGCGAGCTCGCTCTTCAGCTCTGTCGCTTCCTTCGTGCCGACAAGGCGCGAGAGTTGTCCCACGCGGACCGGGAGACCCGCAAAGCGCTCGGTGAAGGTGCGGTAATGCTGCCGCGCCAGCAGGGTCGTCGGCACGATGACCGCCACCTGCGTTCCCGTCATCGCTGCGACGAAGGCGGCGCGCAGCGCCACTTCCGTCTTGCCGAAACCGACATCGCCGCAGATGAGGCGGTCCATCGGCTTGCCGGAAGCCATGTCGGACAAGGTCTCCTCGATCGCGCGAAGCTGGTCGTCCGTCTCGGGATAGGGAAAACGCGCGGCGAACTCCTCGTAGAGCCCCTCAGGCGCAGGCATCGCCTCGCCCTGACGGAGCTGGCGCTCGGCGGCTACGGCGATCAGATCCTGTGCGATCTCAAGAATGCGCTTCTTGACGCGTGCCTTGCGCGATTGCCAAGCGACGCCGCCCAGCCTGTCGAGCTGGACATTGGCATCCTCGGAACCGAAGCGCGAGAGCACCTCGATGTTCTCGACCGGCACGAATAGCTTGTCGTCACCCGTATAGACGAGGCGCAGGCAATCGTGCGGAGCGCCGCTGACCTCGAGGGTGACGAGCCCGTCGTAACGGCCGATGCCGTGCTCGGCATGGACGACGAGGTCGCCCGGCGTCAGGTTCGAGACCTCGGCGATGAATTTATCGAAGCTCTGCCGCCGTTTCGGCGGCCGCGCGAGGCGGTCGCCCAAAATGTCCTGCTCGCTGATGATGACGAGATCGCCAAAGGCATAGCCGTGCTCGAGGCCGAGCACGACGAGCCCGACGGCAAGTGGCGGCAGCTCCAGAAGCGCCGCCCAGCCCTCGACGCGTTGCACCGCGGCGACGCCGTGATCGCGCAGAACCGTCGTCAGGCGATCTGCCGACCCGGCGCTGAACGCCGCAACAGCGACGCGTATTCCGCGTGCCTGCTCGGATTCGATGTGATCGCGGACGACATCGAAGACGTTCGTCTTCGGGTTGGCGCGGGCTTCGGCGAAGTTGCGTGACGGTCGTGCACCGGCATCGAAAGCGTGAAGCGTACCCTCGGGCGCAGCGAAAGGCGTGAAAGAGGCGACGGCCCGCGCGCCAAGCGCCGCATCCCATTCCTTGTCGTCGAGGTAAAGCTGCTCCGGCCGCACCGGGCGATAGACGGGAGCGATCCCGCGTGCCGCAGGGGTCACGTTTTTGCGCGTGGAGTAGAAATCTGCAATGGTCGCGAGACGCACGTCGCGCACGTCGAGGGCCTGGTAATCGAGCGTCACCGCGGCGCTGGGCAGATAGTCGAAGATCGTCTCGAGTTCTTCGTAATAAAGCGGCAGCCAGTGCTCCATACCGATGTAACGGCGGCCGGCACTTACCGCCTCATAGAGCGGATCGTCGTCGGCAACGGTGCCGAACTGCTCGCGGTAGCGCGTGCGAAAACGGTGCACGGCCCGCTCGTCGAGCAAGACCTCGCTCATCGGCTTCAACGCAATGGCGTCGCGCTTGCCGGTCGAGCGCTGCGTCAGCGGATCGAAACTGCGGATTCCGTCCAGCGTGTCGCCGAAGAAATCGAGGCGCAAGGGCTCGGCCTCGCCCGAGGGAAAGAGGTCGACGATGCCGCCGCGCACGGCGAACTCACCGGCCTCGCGCACCGTCTCGGTGCGCTGGTAGCCATTCTGCGCAAGAAACGCCAGCAGCCGTTCGGTCGCGATGCGCCCGCCGCGCGCGAGGCGGAGCACGCGGCCGCGAAAGAGGCTGCGCTGCGGGACCCGCTGCATCAGCGCGTTGACGGTGGTGAGGACGATGCGGCGACCGGCCGTCTTCGTCTCCGCCGCATCGGCAAGGCGCGTCAAGGTATCGACCCGGCGGCTGACAATCTCGGTATTGGGCGACGCGCGGTCGTAGGGTAGGCAATCCCACGCTGGAAGCGTCAGGATTTCGACTGCGGGGGCGTAGAAGGCGAGCGCTGACGCCGTGCGTGCCATGCGTCCGTCGTCGCGACAGACATGCAAAATGTCCGAGGCCGCTCCGTCACTAACGAGCCGGCCCAGGATGAACGCGTCATGCCCTTCAGGCGCACCTGAGATCGTGATGCGGCTAGGAGCGCGGAGCGCCGGCAGCGCCGCACCGGCAAGCGCAACCTCATCGCGAACGGTCACGCGGGCCTGGCTCGATACCGAAAGTCGCGCAAGAGGCGCATCACGTCATGGTCCTGTTCGGGTGGCGGCGGCGACCGACCGGTGATCCAGTCGTAGAGCCGTCCATCGTCGTTTTCGAGCAAGGCCTCGTAGCGGTCAAGCTGAACTTCCGAAAAGGTGGAAAGGTGACGTTCGGCAAACGAGCCGAGCAGCAGATCGGTTTCCTTCGTGCCGCGGTGCCAGCTTCGAAAAAGAAGCCGCTTGCGGCGGATTTCGACTGGATCAGACACGGTCTTTCGCTCACGGTTTCGCACTGGCTCTCGCGGAGAAAAGCACGATATGGTCGTGGCGTCATGCGCGATCATCGCTGGCGTCATTTGGGACGATGTGGCCTCGGGCTCAAGCTACAGTGTCCATGATGACCGCACTCAGACTCATCCTTCTCGCTGCGCTTGCACCGGCAACCGCACAAGCGGCTCCAGCACCGCCGCAACCCGTCTTCATCGAAGACTTCGCGGAAAGTGCAGATACGCCGTCGGCGCTGCTCGGAAAATGGGGCATCTCCAAGGGACTCGACGCGAAGCTGTGGGCACTGCGCGTCGGCATCGTCGCCGATCCGATCGGCAGGACCGTCGGTCGCATCGCTGTCGAGGAAGGCGATGCGCTCGACGGTGCATCCCCCGCAGCGCTCTCGGCGAAGCGCTACGTCTGCGATGCCCACGGCTCCCGGGCGGCCGAGATCGAGGCTGAGCCCGGCGGCATTGCGCCGACCGAACGGGCCGAGATTCAAGTGAAATCCCGTGAGCTGGTCAAATTCGGGGTGCCCGTCTGGTATCGCTTTGCCTTCAAGGCCCCGGCGGATTGGCCGCGCGACGTTCCCCTGGCGGACCGCCCGCCCTGCCGCACCGTCATCCACCAGATCAAGCAGAATTCAGCGAGGAATGGCGCGGATTGCAGCGCCAGCCCGTTCTTCAAGATCGAGGCGCGCCCGGTCGGCCAAGGGGTGCGCTTTTTCGCGCAGGTCGCCGCAGGCGCCGCCTGCGCCGAGCCACCCACCGTGCGGCGCACGCAATTCTGCGTCATCGACGACCTGCCGCGCGAGACCTGGCATGTGGTGAATGTGCGGCTCTTCCCTGCGCAGGACGACAGCGGCCGCGCCGATCTCTGGCTTGACGGCCGGCATTGCGGATCCTATCGGGGGCCGATGGGCGATCCCGAACATGGCACTCGCCGCGACGGCCACCCCTTCATCGATGCGCAGCCGCGCTTTGGCATCTATCGCGACTGGCGCGCCGAGCGGCAGACGATCTATTTCGATCGGATCGTGTTCTGGGATGCCGATCCGGCGGGACATCCGGATTGGGGCGTCGCGCCGCAACAATGACCGTGAGCACCAGGTTTCGCGTGTGGACTGCACACCGCCTCGGCGCGGAGGATTGAAGCACTTGCGCCCGGAGATCCTTTTTCCGCTATTCGCCCCGGTGACAAGCTTGCCGGGGATCGGTCCGCGCTTTGCCAAGCTGTTCGAGCGGATCGCCGGACCGTCGATCGTGGATCTCCTCTGGCATCTGCCGCAACGGCTCGTCGACCGCCGCTTCAGGCCGAAGATCAGGGAGGCCCCGCCCGGCGCCGTCGCCACCATCACCGTGCGCGTCGAGCAGCACCTGCCGGGCCACGGCAACCGGCCTTATCGCGTCCGCTGCATCGACGAGACGGGCTTCCTCCACCTCGTCTTCTTCCATGCGAAGGGCGACTACCTCCAGCGCCTTCTGCCGATCGGCTCGACACGGATCGTCAGCGGCCAAGTCGAGCATTTCAACAACGAGATCCAGATCGCGCATCCCGACCACATCGTGCCGCCCGAGGAAGAGGCGGAGATGAAGCCGGTCGAGCCCGTCTATGGCTTGACCGCCGGTCTCTCGCCCCGCGTGGTGCAGAAGGCGGTCGCCGCGGCGCTGGGGCGGACACGACCGCTTCCGGAATGGCTCGACCCCGCTCTGCACAGGCGCGAGGGTTGGGTGGATTGGCGGACGGCGCTCGAGACAGCGCATTCGCCGGGAAGCGACGCGGATCTCTCGCCGTTGGCTCCGGCGCGCCGGCGCCTCGCCTATGACGAGCTGCTCGCCAACCAGCTCGCGATTGCGCTCGTTCGCGCACACACAAGGCGCCTGCCCGGCCGCGCCTTGCCGGGCGACGGCCGACTGCGCCGAGCCGTCGAAGAGAAGCTGCCCTTTCGACTCACCGCGGCGCAAAACCAGGCACTTGCCGAGATTTTTGCCGACATGGCAGCGCCGCAACGGATGTCGCGCCTTCTCCAAGGCGATGTCGGCAGCGGCAAGACCGTCGTCGCTCTCATGGCAATGCTGGCGGTGACTGAATGCGGTGCCCAGTCGGCACTCATGGCACCGACCGAGATTCTGTGCCGCCAGCATCTCGCGACGATTGAACGATTGGCGGCGCCGGCGGGAATCGAGATTGCGCTTCTGACCGGCCGCGAGAAGGGCCGTGCACGGCAGGACGTCTTGGCACGGATCGCGTCCGGCGCGGCATCGATCGTCATCGGAACGCACGCCCTCTTCCAAGACGACGTCACCTTCCGCGATCTCGCCCTCGCGGTCATCGACGAGCAGCATCGCTTCGGCGTCGAGCAGCGCGTCGCGCTCGCCGCCAAGGGCGAGGCCGTCGACATATTGGTCATGACTGCAACACCCATTCCGCGCACCCTGGTCATGACCGCCTACGGCGACCTCGACGCATCTCGCCTCGCCGAAAAGCCGGCGGGACGCCGACCGATCGCGACGCGCACCCTTCCCGTGGATCGCCTCGACGAGGTCGTCGCCGCAGTGCGGCGCGCGCTAGACGGCGGCGCCAAGATCTATTGGATCTGTCCGCTCGTCGAAGACTCCGAGGCGGTCGATCTCGCCGCCGCGGCCTCGCGCCATGCCGCCCTCGCGGAGATTTTCGGAGCGCGTGTCGGGCTCGTCCATGGGCGCATGAAAACCGCCGACAAGGATCGCGTGATGGCGGAGTTCGCGGATGGCAGCGTCGATCTCCTGGTCGCGACCACGGTCGTCGAGGTCGGCGTCGATGTGGCCGCGGCCACGATCATGGTGATCGAGCATGCCGAACGCTTCGGTCTGGCTCAGCTTCATCAACTTCGCGGTCGGATCGGGCGCGGCACGCTTGCGTCGAGCTGTCTTCTTCTCTATGCGCCCCCGCTCGGCGAGACGGCAAAGGCACGGTTGCGCATGATGCGCGAGACCGAAGACGGTTTCCGGATCGCCGAGGAAGATCTTCGCCTGCGCGGCGGCGGCGAGATCCTCGGTACGAAGCAAAGCGGCATGCCGGCGCTACGCCTCGCCGATCTCGCGGTGCATGGCGAGCTGCTGGCGACGGCGCATGACGACGCGCGTCTCGTGCTGGCGCGCGATCCCGAGCTCAAATCGCCGCGCGGAGAGGCGCTTCGCGTCCTGCTCTATCTCTTTCAGCGCGATGCCGCGGTGCGCTATCTGCGGACGGGGTGAGAATCGATGGCGAACCGCTTATTTCACCAGCGGCGGCTCGACCGCGGCGACCGGCTTCGCCGTCTCGCGGCGCGGTGGCGGGGCGACGATGCCGCCCGAGATCACGAACTTGATCCCCTCCTCGACCGTCATCGACAAGGAGATGAGATCGCGTCGCGGCACATGGATGAGGTACCCCGATGTCGGATTGGGCGTCGTCGGGACGTAGACATTGACGATATCGCCCTCGGTCAATTCGCGGATCTCGCCCTCCGGCCTCCCGGTGATGAAGGCGACCGCCCACATCCCGCGGCGCGGCCATTCGACGAGCGCCACCTCTCGAAAGGTGTTCGATTGCTTCGAGAGCACCGTCTCGAAGATCTGCTTCATCGCGCCATAGAGCCCGCGAATGAGCGGCATGCGGGCGAGGATGCGATCGCCGATGCGCAGGAGCCGCCGCCCGACATAGCCGGCCGCGATCCAGCCGATCAGCGTGAGCCCGACCACGACGACTATGAGACCAAGGCCCGGAACGTGGATCGGCAGATAGTGCGAGGGGTCCCAGGCCGCGGGAATGAGCGAGGCAACGCGGCTGTCGATGAAATCGACGAAGAGCCAGGCGACATAGAAGGTGAGGCCGGCGGGGCCGGTGACGAGCAGGCCGGCAAAGAAGTAGGCGCGAAAGCGTTCGATGATGTGGCCGCGCGGTCGTACCCGGGCCGGCGATGATCCAAGAGGCGGGGACGACAAGGAATGCTCCAACACGGACAGTGCGTCGCGCCAGTCTAGCGCAGGAAGGCCAGCGGCGCGTCGGACAATTTGGCGCGTCCGAGGTCACCGCCCGACATCTCATCGCGATTTGGTGATTTGCGTTAAACGATACGGAAGCGTTTACTTATCGAAATTGCATCTATGTGAATATGACAGAACCGCGCCTCATCGCCCTTGCGACCGCCGTACCGCCATACGCCCTCTCCCAAGTGGCGGTGCGCCGGTGCGCGCCGCAGTTCTTCGCCGGATCGTCACACGAAGTCGAGCGCCTCCTGCCCGTTTTCGACAATTCGGGAATCGAAACGCGTTATTCGTGCGTGCCGCTCGATTGGTACAAAGATCCACCTGGCTGGAAGGAGCGCAACAGGCTCTACATCGAGAACGCCGACATCCTCATCGAGAAGGTTGCCCGGGACTGTCTCTCGACCGCGAAATTGCGGCCCGACGAGATCGACGCCGTGGTCGTCGCCTCGACGACAGGCATCGCGACGCCGAGCCTCGATGCGCGGCTCGTCGATCGTCTTGGCCTGCGGCGCGACGTGCAAAGGCTGCCGATCTTCGGCTTGGGCTGCGCCGGCGGCGTCATCGGCCTCGCGCGGGCCGCCGCGCTTGCCCGCGCCGCGCCGTCGAGCCGCGTCCTTTTTCTTGTCGTCGAACTCTGCATGCTCTGCTTTCGCAAAAATGATTCCTCGAAAAGCAACATCGTCGCCACGGCACTTTTCGGCGACGGCGCCGCCGGCGCCATCTTGTCATGCCAGGGCGACGGCGTTCTGCTCGGCGCCGCCGGCGAGCATACTTGGCCGGATTCTCTCGGCATCATGGGCTGGGACGTCGAGGAGGATGGCCTAAAGGCGATCTTCTCGCGCGACATCCCGCAGCTCGTCCGCACGAAGCTCCGGCCGGTTGCCGACGCCTTCCTCTCGCGGCACGGGCTGACGCTCGCCGAGATCGGCGCCTTCGTTTGCCATCCCGGCGGAGCCAAGGTCGTAACCGCGCTCGAACAAGCCTTCGACCTTCCGTCCGGAAGTCTCGTCGAGGGGCGGCGCGTCTTGCGCGACTTCGGCAACATGTCGGCGGCCACCGTTCTATTCGTGCTCGAGCGCATGCTGCAGAAGGGGGTGCGGCGACGCATGCTGATGAGCGCGCTCGGACCGG
Source organism: Allostellaceae bacterium (assembly GCA_041488295.1). GTDB lineage: Bacteria > Pseudomonadota > Alphaproteobacteria > ATCC43930 > CGMCC-115725 > URHD0088. The sequence continues at coordinate 48,730 of JBGPOZ010000001.1, read as the reverse complement.
GATTCACCGCCGCGTTCTTGGTTCTCGACAACCGGTGAGCGCCGTCCGTCTCCTGCTCGCGCTTGTCGCGCTGCAACGGCTTGGCGAATTGCTTTATGCCGCGCGCAACACGCAAGCTCTGCGGCGACGCGGCGCAGTCGAGTTCGGCAGGTGGCATTATCCGCTGCTCGTCGCACTGCACGCCGCCTGGCTCGCAACGCTGTTTCTCGTTGTCCCGCACGACGCGCCGCTGCATCTTGTGCCGCTCGCGTTTTTCCTCCTCCTCCAAGGGCTGCGATTGTGGATCGTCGCTTCCCTCGGCCCCTATTGGACGACGCGGATCATTTCACTGCCCGATGCCCCGCTGGTGCGGCGCGGACCGTACGCATTCCTGCGTCACCCGAACTACGCGCTCGTCGCCCTCGAGATTCCGCTTCTGCCCCTTGCATTCGGCGCGTGGCACATCGCGGTCGGTTTCGGCCTGCTCAACCTCCTCATGCTTGCCTGGCGCATTCGCATCGAAGAGCAGGCGCTAGCGCCGCGGCGACACGCCGGGCGCAGTGCCGATCATTTCTCGTGGAAAGCGTGATGGAAGCTGTCGAGGATCGGTGACAGGGCGTAGAACGCGACGGTCGTCTCGCCGGTTTTGATCATGACATCGGCGGGCATCCCGGGGATCAATTCGACGCCGACGACCTCTTTCAGTTTCTCCGGATCGACCCGGATCTTTGCCGCGTAATAGGGCTGGTTCGTGTGCTTGTCGATCAGACGGTCGGCGGAAACGTACTCGACCGTCCCTTCGATCGGTGGCGTCCGGCGCTGCTTGTATGGCGTGAGGCGGATGAGGGCGGGCAGGCCGGGGCGCACGACGTCGATATCCTCCGGCCGCACCTGTGCCTCGATGAGGAGACGATCGCTCGGCGGTATGAGGTCGAGAAGCGCCTCTCCGGCGGTGATGACGCCGCCCGGTGTATGGACGTGCAGATCCGTCACGATGCCGTCCTCGGGCGCCCGAATGTCGACCCGCAACAGGACGTCGCTAGCCTGCTGGATCTGCTCGCGCAGCTCATGGATCTTCTTTTGCGTATCGCGAAGTTGCTCGGCGATCTCGTTCTGCGTGTCGTTCTCGAGGTTGACGATGCTGACCTGCGATTCGGCGATCGATTGCTGCGCCCGCGCGATCTGCGCCAGCATATCGCCGCGCCTGCCTTCGATATCGGCGAGGTCGCGCTGCAAAGAGAGAAGACGCGGCCGCGGTGCCAAGCCCTTCTCGACGAGCTGCTTCACCGTGCCGATCTCTTCGTTGATGAGAGCGATGCGTCGTTGCGCCGCCGATTCCTGCGCCCGCAGCCCGACGATTTCTTGGTTCGTCTGGGCGACTTTTTTCCCGATCAGCTCGTTCTTCGAGGCATGCAGCGACCGCCGGGTCTGGAAGATCTTGTTTTGTCCGGTAAGGATCTGAGCGATTGCGGGATCATTGGTTCGACCGGAGAGGCTATCGGGGTAGCGCGGCGTGTCGGCGGCATCGCGTTCGGCGATGAGCCGCGCCTCGCGTGCGAGCCCGTCCCACAGCTCGCCCTGAAGCGCAACGAGGCTGGTGCGCGCCTTGGTGTCGTCGAGCCGGATCAAAGGTTGGCCCGCCGAGACAAGTTCCCCGTCATGAACCAGAATGGCGCCGATGATGCCACCTTCGAAGTGCTGCACCGTCTTGCGGTTCGACTGGACCGCGACGACCCCGGTCGCGTGCGCCGCATTTTCGAGCGGCGCATAGATCGACCAGACACCGGCGCCGAAGACGAACACGGCGGCAAGGGCAGAGCCGGCGATGATCAAGCCGCGAATGCGCGGCAGCGGCGAGGACGGGATCGGGCTCGCATCGATGGTGATCACGCTCATGGCGCGCGACACTCCCCCACTCATGCCGATTGCCTCTGCGCGGGCACGTTCGGTCCGCGGACGGCGCGCACCGCGCTGTTGGCGCTGTTCAGCCTGGCGATGACCTCATTTCGCTCGCCGAACAGATCGACGGCACCGCCGCGCAGGACAAGCAACTTGTCGGCAAGCTGGAGGATGCTAGGCCGATGTGCGATGACGATGATCGTCGTGCCGCGCTCCTTCATCTGCGCGATCGCCTGAAGCAACGCGTCTTCACCTTCGTGGTCGAGACTCGAGTTGGGCTCATCGAGAATGATGAGGCGCGGCCGGCCGAACACTGCGCGCGCAAGACCGATGCGCTGCCGTTGTCCGCCCGACAGGCGCAGCCCAGCCTCACCGATCTCGCTGTCGTAACCGCGCGGCAACCGCATGATCGTCTCATGCAGCCCAGCGAGCTTCGCCGCCTCAATGACCGCCGCCGGGTCGGAATCGCCGAGACGGGCGATGTTATCGCGCACCGTGCCGGCGAAGAGCTCGATGTCTTGGGGTAGGTAGCCCAAATGATGGGCGCCATCCGCATCGAGCCAGATGCTGATGTCGGCGCCATCGAGTCGGACGTTTCCGGCCGTCGGCGACCAGCTTCCGGCGATGAGCCGGGCGAGCGTCGATTTGCCGGCGGCCGAGGGACCGATGATGCCGAGGACCTCGCCCGGCATCACGGCGAAGGATACGCCGCGTAGGGTCGGTGAGTCGGCACCGGGGGGCACGAAGCTCACGCGCTCGACGAAGAGTTCGCCCTCCGGCCGCGGCAGCGCCATTCCCTTTTGCGTCGTCGTCGTCATCCCGAGAAGCTCGGTCAACCGCCGGTAGGAGATCCGTACGGCAACCAGCGACTTCCAGGTGCCGATGGCGTTCTCGACCGGCGCCATGGCGCGGCCCAGCAGGAATGAGCTGGCGAACATCGCGCCCGGGCTGACCTCGTTGATGATGACGAGATAGGCACCCACGCCCATGATCATCGTTTGGACGGAGAGACGCAGGAATTTTGACATGGCATGGATCACCGCGCCACGATTTCCGGCTTGGGTCTGGGCCTCGCTGGTCGCCGCGCTGTCGCGCCGCCACAGGCGGACGACGCCCTCGAACATGCCCATCGCCCTGATAACTTCGGCGTTGCGTAATGCCGCTTCGGTGCGCTGATGCGTGCGAGACGCCGCGACGTTGGCGCGTTGCAGCGGCGCCTTGGTCGCTATTTCGTTGACGACCGCGAGGATCACCAGGAGAAGACCGCCGCCAAGGCCGACGAAACCGAGCACAGGGTGGAGCGCGAAGAGCGAGAGCAGAAAGAGCGGCGCCCAAGGCGCATCGAGCAGCGGAGTGATCCCGGCGCCGGTCAGAAAGTTCCTGATGGTACTGAGGTCGCGCAGGCCCTGCCCCGCGACGCGTCCGTCGCTGCGCAGCGCCGTCTGCAGCGCACCGCCGAGAATGATCGGTCCCATTCGCTCGTCGAGCCAAGCACCGATCCGCGCCAGGATTTGCGAGCGGATGGCTTCGATCAGGCTCAGCACGGCGATGGCGCCGCCAGCAACGATGGTGAGCATCACCAGCGTGTCGTTGCTGCGGCTCGACAGCACGCGGTCGAACAGCTGCATCATGTAGAGCGGCGAGACCAGCGTCAGGAGATTGATGCAGAGGCTGAAGGCGGCAATGACGACGAACGAGCTCGTGCAGGCGCTGAGCGCCCGCTGGAGCTCGTTCTGACCTCGATACGCGTTCCCGGAACGGTTCATGTCGCATCCTGTCGGTTCGCACGTGCGACGACCGTGCGCCGCAGGCAATGGAGAAGCATGACCCGGAGGGTCGGCGGTTGTGGTTAACGTATGCTGAAAGCGCCCTTCATGGCGGCAAGAATGTTGCAACGCAGCGCTTCGGGACGCGCGGCTCTGCCTCCCCCTCTCCGCGCGAATGGTTAATGCGAACGTCCACGTTCGATTAAGGATTGCGGCATAACGTGTCAAGGCGCGTGTACTCGGTTCGGGGCGCGGGCATTCGGTCAAATTTGGGACACTGCAATGATATTGCCTTCGGCAATCTTCCCGCCGCGCGACGAGCGGAAAGGCACCGGCCCGATTGCCCCGGCGGTGCTCGAGGGAATTCGCCAGGCGAGTCGCGCAACGCATGTCGATTTCGGCTTTCTCATGGCCCAGGCGGCGCAGGAAAGCGGCTTTCAGGTCGACGCGAAGGCGAAGGCGAGCAGCGCCACCGGACTTTACCAATTCATCGATTCGACATGGCTCGACATGGTCCGCCAGCATGGCGGGCAATATGGGATCGGCGCTCTCGCGGCCCAGGTGACGCTTGATGCCAATGGCCGACCCACCGTTGCCGATCCGTCGATCCGCGCGCAGATTCTCGACCTGCGGAAGGATCCGCAGATTTCGGCGGCGCTTGCCGCCGAATTCGCCAAATCGAACAAGGATGAGGTCGAACGCGCGCTCGGCCGTCCGGCATCGCGGACCGATCTTTATCTGGCGCATTTTCTCGGCGCCGGAGGAGCCACCGAGTTGCTCAAGACGATCCGCGAGGATGGCGCCGCCCCGGCTGCGGACATCCTGCCGGCAGCGGCGGCGGCCAACCGGTCGGTCTTCTACGATGCGAAATCGGGGACGCCGCGAACGGTCAGCGAGCTTTACCGCAGCTTCGCGGCACGGATCGAGCAGAACGCCTCGGATTTCCAGGACGCCTCGGGCCTTGGCTCGGTGCACGGAACGGGCGACGGCACGAAGACGGTCGGCGTCGCGCGCTGGCTCCCTGGGCTTTCCAGCCTCAACCTTCCCGGGACACCGATCGGCGGCGTCTTCAACGCGATGATGCTGGCTGCCATCAAATTGCTCGGCGGGCGCGGTCGTAACGCCGGCTGAGACCCCGGCATTTCCGCGTGACGAAATCCTCCCCGGCTATGGCCCAAGCTTGTCCGGGGGGTGCGCCGTTTCATCCGAAATATCCGGTGTCAAACGTCGAGAATGACTGACGATTCCTTGGCTAGCGGCATCAACGTCCGCACGCCTCGGTTCGCTTGACCGAGCTCAATCGGGCACCTATGGTTCGCGCGATTTCCAGGAGAGCCCGTAGCTCAGTCGGTAGAGCACTTGACTTTTAATCAAGGTGTCGCGGGTTCGATTCCCGCCGGGCTCACCAAGGAAATCAAGAGGCTACAGATAAATCGGATAGATCGAAAACGGCCTCGCTAGGCAGCATTCGAGGTAACAGAAAAACGCACAGCATGGATGCAAGAAATGTCCGATCACCGCCGATGGCGCGAAGCGCTCGAGAAACTGGACGTCGATACCGTGCGCCATAAGCTCGGGTCGACTTCCGGTCCTATGCTTGGTTTTGTCACTGATGCCCCGCATCCGACTCGCGAGTTCATCGAGGCGTGGCTGTCGAGGCAACAGAGGACGGCGAGGTTGCGCGATACGCGGCGGTTCTGGGTGCTGCTCATCGTCGCAGGGATATCCGCGGTCGCGGCGGTCATAGCGGCGTACCCGGTCCTAGCCCCATTCCTGCGCGAGGATCTGCAGCGCCTCCTCGACCGCTTCCCGCCCGCATGGTGAAGCCCCGCCGCCGGACGTCACGGCGGGCGCCTTTTGCGGATTCCGCAAATCTGGCTTAGCTAGAACGGAATGTAACTTTTAGGCGTTCCGGGCATGGCCAGACAGAACCGTATTTTGTAAAAATATCCAGTGTTGGCCGAACGTCGGAAGTCGAAGAACTGGGAGAGCCCTCTACTGATCTCCTGCTAGCGATCGCCCGCGAACCGCACTCGCGCACGGTCTTGACCGATTTCAGAGAAGGCATCCACGTTTGGGCGACTTCGCGACACTCTGCAAATTCACCGCTCTGCGTTGGACTACCTCAAAAGCCACCCCGATTTCCCCGTGCTTGGCACCTGACCCTAAGCGGCCCGTCGCTCTAGCCTGCGCTGCCCGCTGCAAACCCGGCATGACAGCCCCCACGGCGACGCTGGTGCCGACATGGTGGGAATCTTATAGCGCCTCGGATTAAGAGCCCGTGTTACGCGCGGGGTCTCTGGGGGGGCCACGCGCAAGTGCGTGCCTGATCGGGGTTGTTTTGGGAGTGTCGGCACACCGAGGCCACCCGGGGTTTCGGGGGTGGGTGTAAAATTTTCTGTTGCAAGTGTCAGAAAATTTTACGGCCCCCGGGGAGATCAACCGCTAATGGATTGATATTTCTCCCGTGCATATGTGGCTCGATTCTTGCATGTCTAGACAATAAACGGCATCGGACAGCCATTTGCGGAATGTCCGGTCAGGCCCATGGAGGAAATTATGTTCGATCCTACATGCCTTCGGCCCGACTCCCGGCGGCAGTTTGCCGGCCACACGAGCATCTCTCCTCGAACCCTTGCCGGCCATCGGCTGCGACAGAGCGTCGCGCCGTTCTTCATCCTCGCCGGGATCGGCCTCGCCTTTTATCCGGGTGTCGCCGCAGCAACTATCGTCAATGCCGACGAATTTCGCGTTACGCGGAGTGGCAGTGCGCTCTTCGACGACTCCTTCTCGGCAAACACCACGCTGGTCGGCGGCAGCGGGACAAGCATCTCATCCGGCGTGAGCTTCAACGCCGACGGGACTGCGAATTACTTCGTCCGCGGCTCTATTCCGGAGACTACGGCGAATAACGGTCAAGCGATCCTCAATACGGCGAACGGTATCGTCGTCAACCAGCCTCCCCCCTTTCTCAGCTCGATCCAACAAACGAGCGCCTTCCTCGAAAGCGGAACGCTCACCAGCCAACCGCATGCTCTCACGGCGACAACCGCCTTCACGTCGACAGCTCTATTCGATCTTGCGATTCCGTCGGTCGTCAATGGGACCTATGCGCTGACGCTCTCTAACCGCTTCGTGTCGAACGGCGATAAGGGAAACGTGCTTGAGATCCGCGTGCGCAACTGTCAGGCCGGCGGTGGCTTGTGCGGCGCCGACAGCGGCACCGTCATCCAGTTCGCCTGGTTCGATTTCATCACCAACGCCGAGACGCTGATCAGCGAGGTCGAGTTATCGGCCGCCCAGTTGGCAGATCCTCAGCTTGCGTTCGAATTCACGAAGGGTGCAGGCACTGATGTCGTGTGCGCCTCTTATGCGGATGGCACCGGGAATACCTTGGCGAGTTTCAGCGGCGCGCTGAACTCGCTCGGTTGCACGGATAGTGCGACAGATGTCTTCACTGCGTCGCTGCAAACCGTGCAGACAGGCATCGAAGCATTCGATCCGGTTGCCATTCCTGAGCCACCATCGTTCACTCTAATGTTGTCCGGCCTCATTGCCCTCGGCGGCCTCGCTTGGCGGCGCCGGCGCGCGTGACGTCGAGGCGCAGAAAAAATCCCCCGCCGCGGAGGGGAATTCCACAGCGGCGATTAGTATCAGGAGGAAAGCGCCCTAGATAGCCGAGCGATTGGAGCCGACCCCTATAGACAAGTGTTTGCCGATCAAGTTCGGCGCTGCTATCCCGTCGCTTGCACCGTCCCGCTTACATTCTACGTCCCCGATCGTATGGATCGCCCGCGAAGCCTGGCTGGCGTGTCTTCCGCGCGCCCGCTCTGCCGGCTCGCGTCAGCGGCCACCATGCTGGCCGGATCGCCATTTATGGCCATGCTGAACGGCGCTGGATGCGGACGACTCTTCGTTGTCCGCATCGCGCGAGCAGGTTGGGCCAGGGTGACCAGCAACAACGCCACAGCGCCTAGCCCCAGGCCACCGATAATCATGGTCGCTTCATCCACGTCGTACCTCCCTAGACTAGAGCACCGACAGTAGCGGGAGCCTAGCGAGCGGCCGATCGGTGGCACCAGCCTCGGCTTCTACTCAGATGCCACCTGCCCCGACCGTCAGCGCGCTCAATAGATTGGGTGAGCTGCCGAAGAGCGACCGCCGTCTCCCCTGTCGCCGGCGACCATGACAGCGACCTCTGGCGTCGCCACGGATGAATCGTGGTGCGCGTCCGGGCGCGCCTGAAGATAGACCGCTATCGCTGCATCCATGGCGCGTTCGTGCGAAGCTCCGGCCTGGCGAGCAGTGCGGTACGTCGCGGTGACCCTGCGGATGGTGTCGTACATCGCTGTCCTCCCCGATCCAATGCAGGAGTTTAACCAAGCGCGTTGGACGTCACTTCGCCCGGTCGGGCCATCATCGAAAAAAATTCGATGGCCCGACCGGGCCATGCCGGGTCCTGATCGCACGCGCACCGGCTCTACATGAGGCTGCGTCACGCCGCGGGCGCCCTCACCCGCCCTTCGTGATCTTCTCCGCCTGATGGAAGAGCTCCATGCACTGCGCCTCCTCGCCGCGCGCTTCGGCGATGCGGGCACGGCGCAGAACATCGGTCAGGCGTTGGCGCTGCTGCTCGGTCATCGGATGCCGATCCGAGGGCGGCGAGGCGGCGGCAGTGGAACCGCTCTTCGGGTTGCCGGCGCCGGGGCGCGTTTTGCGTTGCTGCGTCGGCGCCGCCGCTTTCGGCTTCTGCGCGCCCGACTCGGTTGCGGCGCCCTTGCTCCCCGGCGACGGCGTGGCCGAGCCCCATTGCGTCACCGGCACATCGTATTCGACGATCATACCGTCGATCGCCGAAAGGCATTCGGGCGCGGCCGCGCCAGCGTCTCGGCCGATCAGAAGAAGCGGCACGACCAAAGAAAGGCAAGCGGCCCTCAGCATCATCGTCATCTCCATGGATCGCTCGCAAATACCTCGCCATCAAGGTCTTGGCGGCGCTCGCTCATCTCGGCTCCGGGCAACGGGATTTTAGGATTTTGCCGCGACACTCCGGGCATGGGCAAGATTCCCATCCGGTCCATCTGTTTCGCGCTCCTCACTCTGGTCGCGGCGGTGACGTTCGCGCCCGCCCGAGCCGAGGATGGCGCGCGTCTCTACCCAAAACTGTTCGGCACCAACGAGACGCGCTCCTCCAGCATCAAGCTGTTTCCGCGCTGGACCGATATGCTGGATCGCCACCAGACGGAGGAGCGCCGGGGCGATCCGCCATGCGTTCCGTCCCGCTTTCACCGCTGTACCGTCATCGATTGGCTTGCCTTTCTCGCCAGCGAGCGCGGCCGGGATCGCCGCACGCAGCTCGCCGATGTCAACAGCTTCATCAACCTTCACCCTTATGTGCTCGACAAGACGAATTATTGGGAGACGCCGCGCGAATTTGCCGTGCATGACGGCGATTGCAAGGACTATGCGATCGCCAAGTACTTCTCGTTGCGTTATCTCGGCTGGAGCGAGGACGAGCTGCGTATCGTCGTCGTCCAGGATCTCAATCTTCGCGTGGCGCATGCCGTCGTCGCGGTCTATGTCGATGACGGGATCGTGATTCTCGACAATCAGGTGCGGCAGGTCGTGCGTGCCGACAGCGTCAGACACTACATGCCCTACTACTCGATCAACGAATCGCATTGGTGGTTGCACCGGCCCTGACGGCGGTACGCGAGCTCGATCCGGCCCGTGTTCCGCGCGAAGTTTCGGCGTGCGCCCACGCACTCCATCTGCTAAGAGCGGCGCCATGCAAGTCCCTCTTTCCGCGCTTATCATCCTCTCTGCCGGCGCTTCTTGCGGATCGAGCGGCGCGGCCTCCGCGCACGCCATCATCGTCGCCTCGACCCCCGCCGCTGGAGGCACCGTCAGGGGCCCGGACGTCGCGCTTTCGCTGCAGTACAACAGTCGGATCGATCAGGAACGCTCGCGCCTTACCGTGGAGGGATCGGATGGAGAGGCTCGCACCGTCGTCCTCTCGAAGGCGGCCTCTCCGGACATACTGACCGCCACGGCGACCGGACTGCGCCCCGGCGATTACAAGCTGCGCTGGCAGGTTCTCGCGGTCGATGGACATATCACCCGCGGCGACATCCCCTTTCACGTCGCGGCGCCCTGATCGGGCGCCATGTCGCTTCTCCTCGACGCCTTTGGGTTCTTGAGCGTCATCCTGCGCGGCCTGGCGGTGACGGCGCAGTCGCTGACGTTGGGCGGAATCGCGTTTCTCTTTCTCCTTGTGCGGCCTCTCGCCGCCTCGCTCGATGCGGGAACCGGCATTGCGCGCTCGAGCGCTACGTTGCTGCGCTGCAGCGCACTCGGCTTTGCCGTGGTCACCGCCGTCTCCATCGCGCTCGAGGCAGCGATCCTCGCCGATTCCGCCGGATTGTCCTTCATCGAGACGATCGGCGCCGATTTCGTGCTGGCCGGCCTTGCAATCATCGGTGCTTCCACGGTGATCGCCATGATGAGCAAGCCGTCCAGCCGAGCGCCCTCTACCTTCGGGCTCCTCGCATGCGCTGCAATCATCCTCATTGCGCAGACCGCGTCGAGCCATGCTGCGGCAAGGCTCGACGATCGTCTCGTCCTCGGCGCCGCCGAGCTTCTCCACCAGGCGGCGGCGGCGGTTTGGCTTGGCGGCATCCCATACCTCATCCTCGCTTTGGCCAAATGCGGCGACGGAAAATCTTGGCAACGCGTCGGCAAGCGCTTTTCGCACATCGCGATGGCGAGCGTTGCCGTGCTTGTCGCCGCGGGCCTCACCATGGCGGTCGCCTACACCGGGAGCTGGGAAGCGGCATACGGCACCAGCTACGGCATCATGCTGGGCGGCAAGATCGCCTTGCTCTGCAGTCTCCTGCTGCTCGGCGGCATGAACTTTCTGCTGATCGACCGGTTGGGCGGCGATCCGCGCAAACCGATGCTCCGCATGCGCCGCTTCGCCGAGGCCGAGATCGGGATCGGCATCACCGTTCTCTTCGCCGCCGCCTCCCTCACCTCCCTGCCCCCGGCCGGCGACCTCGCGGCGCGCGATCGGGCGAGCGCCAGCGAAATCGTCGAGCGACTGGTTCCTCACTGGCCGCGGCTGACGAGCCCCGGCCACGCCGATCTCGCGATCTCACAATTGCAGAGCCGGCTCGATGCCGAGGCGACGGCGAATGCGGGCAGGCCGCAAGCCTTCGCTCCCGGAATGGGCGAGTTGCCGCCCCGCAACGCCGAGGACATCGCCTGGTCCGAGTACAATCACCATTGGGCGGGCATCCTCGTCCTCGCCATCGGCATTCTGGCGCTTGCCGAACGGAGCGGACGCGTCCGGTGGGCGCGCAATTGGCCGCTCCTCTTTCTCGTTCTTGCCGCGTTCCTCTTCCTTCGCTCCGATCCCGAGACCTGGCCGCTCGGCGATATCGGCTTCTTCGAGAGCCTGCGCGACCCCGAGGTCCTGCAGCATCGGATCTTCGTCGTGTTGATCATCGGTTTTGCGATCTTCGAATGGCGCGTCCGCACCGGCCGGACGGCGTCGCCGAAGGCTGCCTTCGTTTTCCCGGTCATCACCGCGATCGGCGGAGCGCTGCTCCTCGCGCATTCGCACGCTTTGTCGAACGTCAAGGACCAGATGCTCATCGAGATGACACATCTGCCTTTGGCCTTGCTCGGCGTCGCTGCCGGCTGGACGCGCTGGCTGGAACTCCGCCTCGATCCACCGGCGGCCCGTATTCCAGCCTGGATCTGGCCGACCTGCCTCGTTCTGGTCGGATTGCTGCTCCTTGCCTATCGTGAGGCCTGACATGCGGCCAGCCCGCGCCGCGCTGTCCGATCGATGCTGACCCGGGTCATCCACTGGCTCGTCGGGTGGAGCACGCGCGGCGCTGCTGCGGTGTTTGCCGCGGGTATTCTCGCCGCGGCACTCTGCAGCCTCTATGCCGCCGAACATCTCAAGATCAACACCGACACCGCGGATTTGATCTCGCCGAGTTTGTCGTGGCGCCAGCGCGATGCCGAGCTCGATCGCGCCTTTCCGCAGAATGTCGACCAGCTCGCAATCGTCGTCGACGGCGCAACCTCGGGGCTGGCGGAGGACGGCGCCGCTGCTCTGGCGCGGTGGGCGCTCCAGCACCCCGACCTCTTCAAGGGCGTGCAGCAACCGGGCGGCGGTGAATTCTTCAAGCACAACGGTCTGCTCTTCTTGTCCGCGAAGGAGGTGCAGGATGTCGCCGACCAGCTCATCGCCGCGCAGCCGATGCTCGGCGCGCTCGCCGCCGATCCCAGTCTACGCGGCCTCTTCTCGTCGATCAGCCTTGCCACGGAAGGCGTCAAGCATGGCGACATCGCGGTCACCGCCCTCAACGCGCCGCTGACGACGCTCGCCGACACGACCGAAGCGGTACTCGCCGGAAAGGCGCCGCATCTTTCCTGGGACAGCCTTCTCACGGGGCGCACGCCGCACCCGGAGGAGCTGCGGCGGTTCGTTCTGGTCCAGCCGGTGCTCGACTACAGCGCGCTTCAGCCGGGTGCCCGGGCGAGCCAAGCGCTTCGCACCGAGGCAGAGCAGCTCGGTCTCACCCCCGACCATGGCGTCCGCGTCCGCCTGACCGGCTCCGTTGCATTGTCCGACGAGGAATTTGCCAGCGTGAGGCAAGGCGCGGCCGGCACCACAATCCTGTCGCTAGCGCTCGTCTGCCTCATGCTCTTCCTTGCGCTTCGCTCGTGGCGTCTCATCCTGGCGATCGTCGTAACCTTGCTCGTGGGTCTTGCCGTGACGTCGGCATTCGCAGCCGCCGCTGTCGGTGCGCTCAACCTCATCTCGATTGCCTTTGCCGTGCTCTTCATCGGCATCGCCGTCGATTTCAGCATCCAATTCAGCGTCCGCTACCGCGATGAACGGCACCATGTCGGCGACCTCAGCCAATCGATCAACCGGGCGGGGCTTGGAATCGGCGGCTCCTTGGCGCTCGCTGCAGGCGCGACGGCGGTCGGCTTTTTCGCGTTCGTGCCGACCGACTATTCCGGCGTTTCCGAGCTCGGCCTCATCGCCGGCACCAGCATGATTATCGCCTTCATTCTCAATCTGACGATGCTCCCGGCGACATTGAAGCTCTTGCGACCGCCGGGAGAGGCCGAGCCTGTGGGCTATGCATGGGCGGCGGGCATCGACGACTTCCTGCTGCACCACCGGCGTTCCGTCATCGGCGTCGCCGCCGTCGCCGCCGTGCTCGGCGTCATCCTTCTGCCGCAATGGCGGTTCGATTTCGACCCGCTCAATCTCAAGGATCCGCACAGCGAATCGATGTCGACGCTCTTCGATCTCATGAAGGACCCGTCGACGACGCCCTACACCATCGACATCCTGATGCCTTCGATTGACGAGGCCGACGCGCGCGCGGCGCTGCTCGAAAAGCTGTCGGACGTGGCGCAGGTCGTGACCGTGTCGAGTTTCGTTCCCGATCAGCAGCCGGAAAAGCTCGCGATATTGAGCGATGCGGCGCTGTTGCTCGGCCCGACCTTGTCGCCGCTGCAGGTAGCGCCGCCGCCGGACGACGCTGCCAATCTCGCGACGATCGCCGCTTGCGCGCACAACCTTCGCGACATTTCCGGACTAGGCGCGGGAAACCCGGCGGCTCGGCTCGCATCGCTGCTCGAGGAGGTCGGGCACCGCGGCGCCGCCGTGCTGCCCCAACTCAACGAGAGCATCGTCTCGGAACTGCGCCGCCGGCTCGATGATCTGCGAGCGTCGCTGGCGGCGGAACCCGTGACGATGGCGAACCTGCCCGACGAGCTGCGCCGCGACTGGGTCGCATCGGACGGTCGCGCCCGGATTCAGGTCTTTCCCAAGGGCGATGCGCGCGACCATGAAATTCTGCTTCGTTTCGTCGCCGCGGTGCGAGCGATCGCCCCGGAAGCGACGGGTTCACCGGTCACGATCCTCGAATCCGGAAATACCGTGGTCGGCGCTTTCATCCGCGCCGGATGGATCGCCGTGGTTGCCATCACGTTGTTGCTGCTGGCGATGCTGCGGAGCGTGCGCGATGTCGCACTCGTGCTCGCCCCGCTGCTCCTGGCCGGCCTCTTGACCGCGGCGACCAGCGTCCTCGCCGGCCTGCCGCTCAACTATGCCAACATCATCGCGCTGCCGTTGCTGCTCGGTATCGGCGTCGCGTTCGACATCTACTTCGTAATGCGTTGGCGCGCCGGGCTCGCGGGTCCCTTGCAATCGAGCACGGCGCGCGCCGTCCTGTTCAGCGCCCTCACCACGGCAACGGCTTTCGGCAGCCTCGCCCTATCGTCCCATCCCGGAACGGCCGAGATGGGGCGGCTCCTGACGATGTCTCTCTTCTATACGCTGGTGTGCACGCTCTTCGTCCTGCCGGCATTGCAAGGACCCGTCCGGCGCTAGCGGGTCATCGCCGCAATGGGCGGTGCGGCGGCAGCGTGGTCGCTCGCGGCGCGGGCGCAGCAAAAGTCGATGCCGGTGGCTGACAGTCCATTCCCGGCCAATCGCGCGGTGGCGTCCGTCGCCGCGCCGATGGATGGCGGCCGCTACGCGCGCGCGGCGATATGCTCCGCCAGATGCGCCGCGTCGTGTTCGACACCAAAGATGAAGCTCGACGCCCTTCGGGACAGCCAGCTCAGCCCAAGGAAGTAAAGCCCGGGCACATCTGTTACGCCGCGCCGATGCACCGGCACGCCGCGATCGTCAAATGCGCCGACCTTCACCCAGCCGAAATCGAGCGCGTATCCCGTTGCCCAGACGATAGCGGCTATTCCGGCTCCGTGGAGGTTCAGCCGTAGGATGGGGTCGGTGACGCATGTCGGCTCCGGTTCGACCGTTCGAGCCGCTGGCTCCTCGGGCAGGTCGAGGCCTTCCCGAGCAACATATGCGTCGGCTGTGTCGAGCAAGGACAGGTAGGACGCATCGCCTTGCGCGAGATTGCTCGTCAGGTCGGGGGAGAAGCGCATGACACCATCCCCGAAGGCCTCCGCCCTGCCCAACAGCATCACCCCGCGCGCCGCAAGGCGCCGAAAGTCGATGGTGCGGCCGCCATAGGCGCCGCTGACCGCGATCGTGACGTGCTTCTCTGACGGATGGCGGGCCGTGGCCTCCCACAGACCCAGGACACCCAGCCACCAGCAGAAGTCACGCCCGCGATAGCGTCTGGGAGGCCGCTCATGGCGGCTGACGGACAGATAGACGCGCCGGCCCGCGCGCGAAAGTTCGTCGGCGATCTGAGCACCCGAAGAACCGGCCCCGACCACCAGCACCGCGCCCTCCGGCAACTGGCTGGGATTGCGGTATCTGTTGGAATGCATCTGCACGATCCCGGCTTCCGGCGGCACGACGGCCGGAATGATCGGGCGTTGAAACGGTCCGGTGGCTGCGACCACGTTGGTGGCTTCGATCGTGCCCTCCGACGTTTCGGCGCGGAAGCCGGTCCCGTCGGCCCTCTTGCGTAGCGCCGTCACCGCGACGCCGCAACGGACGGGTGCGGCGATCCGTTCGGCGTAGGAGACAAAATAGTCGACCATCTGGTTGCGCGTCGCAAAGCCGTCGGGATCAACGCCGGCGATAGGTAAGCCCGGCAATCTGTCATGCCAGGCGGGACCGTTGGCGTGCAAACCGTCCCACCTTTCCGAGCGCCAGCGTTCGGCAATCCGATGCCGTTCCACGACGAGGTGGGACAGGCCGCGCTTGCTGAGTTGCTCGCTCATCGCCAACCCGGCCTGACCGCCGCCGACGATCAGCGTCTCGACTTTCTCAACTGACATCTTGAGCAAGCTGGGTTCGTCGCGCGGCCGTTCAACCAAACCGACATTCTCCAGGTGGCCGTTGGTCTTCGGGTTCTTCGCAAGCCCGGATCGCCGCCAAAACGGGTGCCAAAGCTATTGGGACGCACCGAAGTCAAGTCGAACACAAAAACATGACGGAGGCGAGGTACTTCTCGATGCCGTCGATCAAGGTCGGCGCCGAGGTGCGCATGAAGCGGGCCTTGAACTGCTGGTGATGGATGGTACTGCTCGAACAACTGACGTCATCTGGTGATCAGGTTTCGACCACTAGCTTGCCATCTGCCGTTCGCGCAGGAAGTGGAAGAACTCGACCCCCTCGCGCAAGCGACGCTTCATCATCTGCGGGCTCCGCACCATCTCGTTGACGATCGAGGCGATCTTGCCGGCGCGGAAGTAGAAGCGCTTATAGAAGACCTCGACCGAATCGAAGATCTCGCTATGCGAGAGATGCGGGTAGTTGAGCGGCGCGATCTGGACGCCATGCTCGTCGATCAACTCGGCATGCGCCACGTCGAGCCAGCCGTTTTCGACCGCCTGCTTGTAGAGGAAGGTCCCGGGATAGGGTGCGGCCAGCGAGACCTGGATGGTATGCGGGTTGATCTCGGTGGCGAACTTGATCGTCTGCTCGATCGTTTCCTTGGTCTCGCCGGGAAGGCCGAGGATGAAGGTGCCGTGGATCGTGATGCCGAGCTCGTGGCAGTCCTTGGTGAACCGCTTGGCGACGTCGATCAGCATGCCCTTCTTGATGTTGTGAAGGATCTGTTGGTTGCCCGATTCGTAGCCGACGAGAAGAAGTCGAAGGCCGTTGTCTTTCAAAACCTTGAGCGTCTCGCGCGGGACATTCGCCTTGGCGTTGCACGACCAGGTGACGCCGAGCTTGCCGAGCTCCTTCGCGATCGCCTCGGCGCGCGGCAGATTGTCGGTGAAGGTGTCGTCATCGAAGAAGAATTCGCGCACCTGCGGGAAATACTGCTTGGCGAGCGCGATTTCCTCGGCGACGTGGCCGGGGCTGCGCACGCGGTAGCGATGACCGCCCACCGTCTGCGGCCAAAGGCAGAAGGTGCAACGCGATTTGCAGCCGCGGCCGGTGTAGAGCGAAACGTAGGGGTGCTTCAGATAGCCGATGAAGTAGTTCTCGATCTTCAGATCGCGCTTATAGACCTCGGTGACGAATGGCAGGCGATCCATGTCCTCGAGAATCGCCCGATCGAGATTGTGCGTGATCCCGCCCGTGCCGTCGCGGTAGCTGATCCCGTCGACCTTGTCGAACGACCGGCCCTCCGCGATCTCCTTGATCGTGAAATCAAATTCGTTGCGCGCGACGAAATCGATCGCGCGCGACGCCGCGAGGCTCTCTCCGGGTTCGACCGCCACCTTGGCGCCGACGAAGCCGATTTTCAGATTGGGATTGTGGTCCTTCAGCGCCGCCGCGACCTTGGCGTCGGAGGCGAAGGACGGGGTCGATGTGTGGATGACGACGAGGTCGTAATCCCGCGCGAGCGGCAGGATGTCGGCAAGCTTGGTGCCGGCAGGTGGTGCGTCGATGAGCCGGCTGCCGGGAACAAGCGCGGCGGGCTGGGCGAGCCAGGTCGGATACCAGAACGAGCGGATCTCGCGCCGCGCCTGATAGCGCGATCCGGCGCCGCCGTCGAACCCATCAAAGGACGGCGGTTGCAGGAACAGGGTCTTCATCATGCGCCGGTATCTCCATTCGCGACGAGCCGCCCTTCCGCGTCGATGCGGAACTTGCGGTCGCGCCATGCCACGGTGTTGCCGCAGAAACTAGCCGCAAACACCGAGAAGGACAACAAATCGCGTATCGGCACAAGCCAAGCGGGGGTTCGCGGCAGGTCGAGGGCTCGCTCGGCGAGGCGGATTGTCGCCAGCCGGCAGCCGAGGATCGCCACGATTGCGGTCAATGTCGGCAAGGTGAAACCGGCGGCGATGGTCGCGAGCGTCGCCAGCGCCAAGGGGTGGGTTATGAAGGAAGCGGCGAATCCCAAGGGCGCGATCGACCGGATCGTCCGCATCCAGCGCAGCTCATGGCCGATGAGCGCGCCGATTGATGCATCGGCGACGATCGTGTCGACGAGAAGCGGCGACAGCTCGATCCGCTTTCCAAGACCGCGGACCGCCGCGCCCAAGGCGTAGTCGTCGGCAAGATGGTCGCGTAGCCGGGCGAAACCTCCGATCGCCTCGAGCGTCGCGCGGCGCAACGCCATCGTCGCGCCGAAGCAGGCATCTCCCGGCCGCACCCGCTCCGCGACGATGGCGGAGGGAAGAAAGGCATGATTGACCCAAAGAGCGCCGAGTCGCGCCGCGAACCCGGCGATCGCCCGGCCGCGATACAGGCACGTGACGAGACCGACCTCATCCTCAGCAAGCGGCGCCGTCACGATCGTGAGGTAGTCTCGCCGCACCCGCATGTCGCTGTCGGCGATGACGAGAATTTGATGCTTCGCCGATGCCATCATGTTCTCGAGGTTGGCAACCTTGAGATTGCTGCCCCCGGTGCGTGCATCGATCACCAGCGAGAGATCCCGGCCGGGGAGATCGGCGATGAGGCGGCGCACCACCGGCACGGCCGCATCCTCGGCGTTACGGACCGCGAAGACGACCTGGTACTCCGGATGATCCTGGTCGCAGAAGGAGCGCAGATTGTCGTAGAGTTCCGGATCCTCGCCGCGAAGCGGCTTCAGGACCGTGATCTTCATCGGCGGTCCCGCAGCCGACGCGGCGCGTTTCGCGAATTGGCGGACCGCGATAGCGGCGAGCACAAGGTAGAGTGAACCGGCAATGCTCGCGGCGAGCAGTCCGGCAACGAGGATTGTCATCGCCGCTCAGGCCCTTGCGTCATTCGACCCTCACCGGCGCGCTGCTCCGCCACACCCGTCAACTGCCCGTTAAGCAATTTCTGTTGCCTTCGCGCCATCGATTTGTCAAACCATACCTCGCTCTGGGCTGGCCGGTCTGGTCGCAGGCGCCGAACGAAACAGAAGGTAGCCCCATTGGCCGGACCACGCCGCGCAATCCGAGCGTCGATCGCCTTCGGCGCCGCCCTCATGGCGTCAGGGTGCGCGACGGTACCGACCGATCCCGCGGCGCGCGCGGCATTCGAGGAAGCGAACGATCCGCTCGAGCCGCTCAACCGCGGTACGTTCGCGTTCAACCGCGTGCTCGACGGCCTTCTCATCAAGAACATCGCACTGCTCTACCGGACCGCGTTGCCGGATCAAATGCGGACCGCGATTCGCCATGTCTTGCACAACCTCAACCAGCCCGTCGTCTTTGCCAACAACATGTTGCAGGGGAAACTCGATCGGGCGGGGACGACGGCCGTCCGGTTTTCCATCAACACGACGATCGGGATCGGCGGCGTCTTCGATGTCGCCACCGATTGGGGATACGCAGAGCAAACCGGCGATTTCGGCCAGACGCTGTGGAGCTGGGGGGTGTCCGACGGCCCGTATCTCGTTCTGCCGCTGCTCGGCCCCTCCGATCCGCGCGACGCCATCGGCGAAGGAGTCGACGGCTACATCGACCCCTTCCGCTATATCGCCCGTTCCGAGCACATCGCCGATATGAACAAGGTCCGGTTCATCACCGACGGAGTCGACCAGCGGGCCGAATCGATCTCCGACCTCGATGAGGTCGAGAAGACCTCGATCGACTTCTATGCCCAGTTGCGGAGCCTCTGGCGGCAGCACAGGGCGCAGGAGCTGGCTGGTACGCATTCGGATTCCCTGGTCTCGCCGGCGCTTCAGAACAATCTGTACGAGGACCCGGCAAAATCGGGTAAACCCACATCGACGACGCCTTAGCCTGCAATTTTCGCAGCCACGCCTCGGGCGTGACCCTTCGGCTCATCACACAATATGTAGAGAGCGGATCCTGAATTCGACCTGCTTCCGACGCCGAGCAATCAAAATCTTGTGTCTCAGCAACGCGGTTGGACTTACGACTTCTTCAACTCGGCGGCACGATCCTGCAGCAATTTGAGTAATCCGCCGGGGCCATCCCGACGCAGCACCGAGGTAAATTCCGCGCGCCGTGTCGCGAGTTCGCTCACTGTCCCGCTGAGGAAGACGTCGATGATGTGCCAGCGATCATTCTCCTGCCGCATCAAATAGTTGAGAGTTACCGGCTCGCCGTCGCCCTTGATGAGGCGAGTTTGCACGATGACGCCGCCAGCCGCCGGATTCGTTTGTGGCAGAACGTCGAAGCGCTCGCCGGAGTACCCGTCGAAGCGATTGGCGTAAGTCGAGTAGGTGAAGTCGCTGAACGCCGCGGTGAGCTGTTCTTGCTCTTGCGGCGCCAGGCTCTGCCATTGCGGGCCGATGCTGAGACGGGTCATCAACGGGAGGTCGAACGCAGCGTCGATCGCCGGTTTCAGCCGGTCGTAGCGCCCCTTGATGCCGAGGGCTTGACCATTCTTCATGACGTTCAGCAACGTCGCGTAGAAATTCTGTATCACCATGTCGGGCGGCGACTCCGCCGCATGCACCGGCGTCAAGAACAAGGCGAAACTCAGCGCCGCGGCGAATTGTGTGATCGTTCTAACCCAGATTGGCATGCAAAATGTCCCTCTTAGAAACGCGTCCCACAAACTCTCCCGCGAGGTCAAGATCACATTCCTCGGACTTGCAGGATCGGCGCAACAGACTTGCACCGGATGTAGAGCAAATCATTGGCGACGGGAGAATTTTACTATAATAAGCGTGGTCTTATGGAATGGGTTTCCTCGGCATTGATCACAAGAGGCTAGATGATGCGGGTGGTGTTGGCTCAGCCTCGGGGATTTTGCGCCGGCGTCGAGCGCGCGATCGAGATCGTCGAACGTGCAATCGAAAAGTATGGGCCGCCGATCTATGTCCGGCACGAGATCGTGCACAACCGGCATGTCGTCGATCGCCTGCGCGCCAAAGGTGCGCATTTCGTCGACGACCTCGACGAGATTCCGCCCGGTGGCGTCACCATCTTCAGCGCGCACGGCGTCTCGAGCTCGGTGGAAGATGCCGCGGAGACACGCGGTCTGCCGGTCATCGACGCTACTTGTCCCCTCGTCTCGAAGGTGCACAGCGAGGGGCAGCGCTACGCCAATCAGGGGCGCGAGATCATTCTGATCGGCCATGCCGGGCATCCCGAGATCGAGGGGACGATGGGCCGCATCAGCGGTCGCGTCCACCTCATCTCGAAGCCCGAGGAGGTCGCCCGGCTCGACGTCGCCAATCCGGAAAAGCTCGCCTTCATCACGCAGACGACCTTGAGCGTCGACGATACCCGTTCGGTCATCGACGCATTGAAGGCGCGCTTCCCGACGATCGTCGGACCCGACACCAAGGATATCTGCTACGCGACGCAGAATCGGCAGCGCGCGGCGCGGGAATTGGCGGAAATCGTCGACGTCGTCCTGGTCGTCGGCGCGCCGAACAGCTCCAACTCGAACCGCCTTCGCGAGATCGCCGCCGAGCACGGCGTGCCGAGCTATCTCATCGAAGACGCAACGGCACTCGATGTACGCTGGCTCGAGAATGCGGGCTCGGTCGGCATCACGGCCGGCGCCTCGGCCCCGGCCGAGCTGGTCCAGGAGCTCATCGATCGCCTGCGCGAGCTTGGCGAAGTAGAGTTGACAGTACTCCCCGGCGTTACCGAAAATGTCCGCTTCCGCATACCGTCCGAGCTCGCCGACGCTACGCCTTGAGTTCTCTCCAGACAAATCCTTAAACGGGGGTCTCCGTGGCCGTTCCCTTGAATCAGAAAATTCGCGTCGGCGCCTATGTCGCAAAGCAGCATTTCAAGGGCGTCAAGCGCTATCCGCTGGTCCTTATGCTGGAACCCCTGTTCCGCTGCAACCTCGCTTGCGCCGGCTGCGGCAAGATCGACTATCCGGCGGAGATCCTGAACCAGCGGCTCTCGGTCGCCGAGTGCCTCGAAGCGGTCGATGAGTGCGGGGCGCCGGTCGTCTCGATCGCCGGCGGCGAGCCGCTCCTGCACCGCGAGATCGACGAGATCGTCGAGGGCATCATCGCGCGCCGGAAATTCGTCTATCTCTGCACCAACGCGCTCTTGATGGAAAAGAAGATCGATCTCTTCGAGCCGAACCCATATTTCGTGTGGTCGGTGCACCTCGACGGCGACCAGCGCGATCACGACAAATCGGTCTGTCAGGACGGCGTTTACGACCGCGCCGTCGAGGCCATCAAGCTGGCGAAAGAGCGCGGCTTCCGCGTCAATATCAATTGCACGCTCTTCGACGGCGCCGACCCGGAACGTTACGCGCGCTTCTTCGATGACGTCATGGCGATGGGCGTCGACGGCATGACGGTGTCGCCCGGATATGCCTATGAGCGCGCGCCCGACCAGCAGCATTTTCTCAGCCGCCGCAAGACCAAGGAACTGTTCCGCGAGATTTTCCGGCGCGGCAAGGATTCACGCTGGTCGTTCAGCCAGTCCTCGCTCTTCCTCGATTTTCTCGCCGGCAACCAGGAATACCATTGCACGCCTTGGGGAAACCCGACGCGCAACTACTTCGGCTGGCAGCGCCCGTGTTATCTCCTCGGCGAAGGATATGCCAAGACCTTCAAGGAGCTGATGGACGAGACCAATTGGGACGCTTATGGGACCGGCAACTACGAAAAATGCGCCAATTGCATGGTGCACAGCGGCTACGAGGCGACCGCCGTCGTCGACTCGGTGAAGAACCCGCTGAAAGCGCTCGCCATCGCCATCAACGGCGTCAGGACCGAGGGTGAAATGGCTCCGGAGATCTCTCTCGCGAGTCAGCGTCCGGCCGAATACGTCTTCTCGCGGCATGTCGAGCAAGCCGTCGACCGGATCAAGCATCGGGCATCGACGAAAAAGGCCGGGTGACCCGCTCCGGGTCGGCCTCACGAGGACGAGCCAGTCGGTACAGCGTCTGGCTCTTTTGAACGGAGTTCCTGCTCCGGCGCCACCATCTCATCGAGCGTATAGGCGACCCATGAGGTCGCCCATTCGTCGGGTTTCTTGAAGACACGAAGCTTCGAGACGCCGTTGCGTTGCTCCACCAGCAGGTAGCGCGTGTTCGCCAGCGATTGGCATCGTACCGCCATCAGCTGAGCCGATGTCATGGCGTCATGGTGTTCCCAGGCCGCGAGCAGATTCCACAATGCCTCGGCATCGATACAGCCAACCGGGCTATCGAGCGCCGAGCGCTCGTCCATGGCCGGGGCGGCCACCGACACCATCGCCATCGTCAGCGTGGCAAGGACGGTTTTCATGAAGGGCCTCCTTTCCTGAATAAAGGTGCGGAGGAATGCCGGGATTAGACACACTTTCGCGGCGCGGCGGTGTGGCCCGTCTCACATCGCGCGGCGTTGCCGTCGTTACATCGCCGAACCGTCGCCGTGAGCGGTGCTATGCGACCTCGTGATGCCGCAAAAGTGGTCGCACCATCGTTACGGCGCGAGCGAGCGCGCGGAGCGCCCGACGGGCCTCCAGCGCAAGGCCGAGAAGCTGCGGGAGCTGGCCCGGCCTCACCAGAAGAGAGGCGAGGATTCGCAGCAGATCTGCAGAGCCGTCGGGCTTGAGCGAGAGGAGTGCCGCGGCGGGAAGGTCGCGCTCGGCCGGATCGGCGATGACGCGCAGAGCGATGAACGGGAACCCCGCATGCATCGCCGCTTGCGCCACGACCAGGCTCTCGAGATCGGTCGCGACAGCGCCAGTCCGTCGATGGAGCTCTGCCTTCTCCACCGCTCGCACGACGGTCGCTGTCGCCCCGAAAATGTCGCCCTCATGGGCGCCGAGCCGAGCTTGCAAGGACGAATGCCAATCGGACGAGACGGGATGGCGGGCGCCGTCGGGGCCACAGATGGCGCGCGGAAGGATCACCGCGCCGGGCCGCAGACCGACCGCGAGCCCGCCGGCGATGCCGAGGCTGACGATTCCGGTGACGCCCGTTGCAAGCGCGCGGTCTAGCGCCTTCGCTGTCCGTTCGGGCGCGCCCCCGGCGCAGACCGGGACGAGCCCCGCCGCGGCGGCGATCCGCGCTTCCGCGCGCAACCCGGTGACGGCGAGGACCGTCACAAACCGTATTGAGGCTGGGCGGCGGGCGCGCTGCTGTTGAGGAGATTGCGATAGCGTGCCAAGGCCCAGAGCGGAAAGAACGCGCGATAGCCGTGGTAGCGCAAGTAGAAGACGCGCGGGAAACCGACCGCCGTATAGCTCTCTTCATCCCAAAAGCCGTGGGATTGCTGAGCCTCGAGGAGAAAGGCGATGCCACGCGCAACGGCGGGGTTCCCCACCTCGCCTGCCGCCATGAGGCCGAGGAGCGCCCAGGCGGTTTGCGAGGCGATGCTGACCTTGCCCTCGCCGCGCGGCTGATCCGGCCAGTAGGAGGCTCCATCCTCGCCCCAACCGCCATCGGCGCGCTGGCAGGAGAGCAGCCATGCCACCGCGCGGCGGATGTCCGGTGACGCCGGATCGAGCTCGGCGGCGGTGGCGGCGCAAAGAACGGACCAGGTGCCGTAAATGTAATTGGTGCCCCAGCGGCCGAACCAGGAGCCATCGGCTTCCTGCTCCTGGCGCAGATAAGAGACGCCGGCCCCGAGCGCCGGATGGTCCTTGTCGTAGCCAAGCTGCGCCAGCATGCCGACGCACCGCGCCGAGACATCGGCGGTCGGCGGATCGAGCAACGCGCCGTGATCGGCGAAGGGGATATGGTTCAGGTAGTAGTAGGTGTTGTCGGCATCGAAGGCGCCCCAGCCGCCGTTGCGGCTCTGCAATCCGACGATCCATTCGGTCGCCCGCTCGATCGCGTTCCGGTAGCGCTCACGGTCGCATCGGTCGAGCGCCATGACGACGACGGCGCTGTCGTCGAGATCGGGGTAGTGCGGATTGGCGTACTGAAATGCCCAGCCGCCCGGGCGCACGTCCGGCCGCGTCGATCCCCAATCGCCGACGACGTCCAGGATCTGCCGCTCGACCAGCCAATCGAGGCCGCGTCGCACCGCGCCCTCGGCCGCTTGCCCCCCGGCTTCAAGGAGAGCATGGGCGGCCAGCGCCGTATCCCAGACCGGCGAGAGGCATGGTTGGCAATACGACCGCTCCGGCTCGTCCAATACGAGAAGTTTCCGGATCGCCGCCTTGGCCGTCACGACGTGCGGATGGTCCTCGGGATATCCGAGGCAGTCATACATCATGACGGCGTTCGCCATGGCCGGGTAGATTGCACCGAGTCCGTCCTCGCCATTGAGGCGCTCTTCGACCCAGGTCACCGCAGCGTCGATTGCGCGCTGGCGTCCGCCTTTCGGAAAATACGGCTCGGCGATGCGCAGGACCCGGTCCAGTCGCTCGAATAGAATTCCCCAGACCGATTCGTCGACCGGCGCCAGCCAAGCCTTGACCTCTTCCGGCGCCGTCGTGAAGAGCTCGCGGATCGAAACCTTCTTGGGATTGCGCGCGCACGGCCGGACCGCCATGAGAACGAGCAACGGCACAATGACGGTACGCGACCAGTACGAGACCTTGTCGAGGTGGAACGGAAACCAACGCGGCAAGGTCATGATCTCGACCGGCATCACTGGCACCGCGCCCCACGGTACCTCGCCGAACAGGGCGAGCAGGATGCGCGTGAAGACATTGGCGCGAGCGGCACCGCCGCGCGCCAGGATCGCCGCGCGGGCGCGCACCATGTGCGGCGCTTCGATCGCATCGCCGACCGCCTTCAGCGCGAAATAGGCCTTCACGGTGGCGCTCATGTCGAAAGCGCCGCCGTGGAAGAGCGCCCAGCCGCCATGCTCGCCTTGCGTCGCGCGAACGTATTTGGCGATGCGCCGCTCTTCGGCGGCATCGACCGCGCCAAGATAGTGGCCGAGCAGGATGTATTCCGACGGGATCGTCACATCGGCTTCGAGCTCGAAAGCCCAATGGCCGTCCTCGCGTTGCTGCGCAAGCAATGCCTGCGCCGCATCGTCGATCGCCCGGCCAAGCATCTCGGGCCGGGGCGAGCGCGCCTCGAGAGGTATCAAACGGGGTCGTTCCATGGCCTTGGTCGCACCTTGAGGGACGACGTTCATCCCGATACGCGCTTTGCTCTCGCGCCGTGCGAATGTGTCGCGCGTAAGCCTTTTGTCGTCAACGATTTTTTTGACGTTCCGTCGACCAGCGCCGCCGCTTTTTGCCCCGAGCGGATCGCACCTTCAATGGTCGCCGGCAGGCCGGTCGCCGTCCAATCGCCCGCCAGGAACAAATTGTGCCATGCCGTCCTCGCGGGTGGGCGGCGGCGGAGTTGGGCTGGCGAGGCGGCGAATGTTGCCCGCTTTTCCTTGACGATTCGCCATGCCGGCAGCGGCGCGCTCCCGAGGCCGCAAACATGTGCGACGTCTTGCCACAGCAACTGGGCGAGCGCGTCCGCGGGGGTGTCGATAAGGCGATCGGCGGCGCTGACGGTGACCGAGAGGACGCCGGGTTTGCGGAAGATCCATTCGGCATTGCCGCCGATGACCCCGACGAGAAGCGGCATGTCGGGCGGACTGTCCCACCGGTAATGGGCATTGACGATGGCGCGGTACTCGGTCGGCACGACGAGATCGGGCAAAAGTCGCGCCGCCATCGCCGACGGGACGGCGAGAATGACGCGGTCTTCGGTCTCGAGCGCCACGGCGCCCTCATCGAAATCGAGCCGGCGAACCGCCTCGGCATCGCTAACGAGACCGCGCAATCGTGTGCCGAACCGAAGCTCCGCCCCGTGCGCCACCAGGAATTCGCGAGCCGGGTCGATGAAGCTCTCGGAGAGGCCCTCGCGCGGGACGACGGGTCGAAGCGCCGCTCCTCCCACTCCGAAACTCAAGAAGAGCACATCCCACAGCAGCCTTGCCGAGGCCGCCCCGACTTCGGTGTTGAGCGCCGCCACGGCGAAGGGCTGCCAGAGACGGCGGAACAGCGTGCTCGTCGTGTCGAGGCTCTGTGCGACGGTATCGTCGATGCCGGCCTTGCGCAGCGCGCCAATCGCAAGATAGTCGGAGGCACGCGTGCCGGGAACACGGCGGCGGCGATCGAAAATCCACCAGGGAAACCTGCCGGATCCCGGCGCCAGGACCCAGCGCTCGCCGGTCGCGAGGTCGCAAAAATCGAACCGCGGCTCCGCCGGACCGATCAGCGTTCCCGTGGCGCCGATCGCCTCGAGATAACCGAGCGCCGCGGTATTTGCGCTCAAGAGGAGGTGGTTCCCATTGTCGATGCGACAACCGAGTTCGGCGTCGAAATAGGAACGGCACCGGCCGCCCGCGTGGGGCGCCGCCTCATAGAGCGCGACGCTGTGTCCTTTTTGAGCGAGGTCGACCGCGGCCGACAATCCCGCCACGCCCGCGCCGATGATGTGAACGCGGCCTATCGCCATCAGACGAGCCCATGGCGGACCGCCAGCCAGAGCTTTACTGCCGTGGGCGTGCGCACCGGACGGTCGGGGTGGCGCCAATCCGCGGCGACGAGACGGTCGAGCGTCGCCCGGTAGACGGCTTGCATGATCGCGGCGGGACGCATCGCGCGGCGCGAGCATTCGCGCATCGCCCGGGACGCCTCCTCGTCGTGCCGACGCGCAATCCGCGCGAGATCGCGGCAAACGAGCGGCAGCGACGGATGGGACAGAACGACGCTCGGCTCGGTCGTCGCGATGCCGTGCGCCGCGAGTAATTCGCGCGGCAGATAGAGGCGCCCGCGCGCCGCATCCTCGGCAATGTCGCGCAGAATGTTGGTGAGCTGGAGAGCGCGGCCGAGCGATTCGGCGACACGGTCGGCGGCGGGCGAGGCGTCGCCGAAGATGCGCACCGAGAGATGGCCGACCGCGCTTGCGACGCGCGCGCAATAGAGATCGAGCTCGGCAAGCGACGGGGCGCGGATGTCGGCCACCGCGTCCATCTCCATTCCGTCGATCATGGCGAGGAAATCCTCGCGACGCAGCGCGTAATCGCGCAGAGGAACCAACAGCGCCTTGGTGATGACGTGCCGCGGGCGGCCGGCATAGAGCGCCTCGATTTCGTCGCGCCATCGCGCCAATCCGGCACGTTTCTCCGGTTCCGGCGCCGGCTCGTCGGCGATATCGTCGACCTCGCGGCAGAACGCGTAGACCGCAAACATTGCATTGCGGCGCGGCGGCGGCAGAATGCGCATCGCCCAGTAGAACGACGTCCCCGCGGCCGCGACACGCGCTCGGATAGCCTCTTGCGGATCGGTCGATGAAGCTTCTGTCGTAGCGCGCGCGGCCTCGCTCATTTCCGCCGCCGCACCGGAATCCCGCGCCAAACGCCGATGGCGAGGGCACTCGCGAAATCGCTTGATGTCAACTTGACGCGCGTCGCCAGCGGATCGCCGTACCGCAAGCGGCGCGCGAGCCGGCGAGCCAGATCGACGATGACCGCGCTCTCGCAGCGCAAGCCGAAGCTGGCGATCGCCGGCGGCAATGCCCGGGATGCGGCGACGAGTTTGTCCGTTTCGTCGAGTAGCCGATCGAGGGTTCTGCGCAGCCCGGCGGTCAGCCGATCGCCCCGCAGATCCTCGATGCTCGAGCCGCCCGCGGCAAAATCGGCGCGTGGGATATAAACCCGGTCCAACGCGCGGAAATCCTCGGCGCAATCCTGCAGGTGATTGAGCACCTGGAGCGCCGAGCAGAGCGCGTCGGACGGCGCATATGCTGCGCGATCCTCGCCATGGAGATCGATAAGCTGCCGCCCGACCGGCGAGGCCGAATATCGGCAATAATCCATGAGATCGTCCCAATCCTCGTAACGCAACTTCGTCGCATCGAGACGGAAGGCGTGGAGGACGTCGTGGCAATGCTGTGCGGTCACGCCCGTTTCGTCGAGGCTCGTCCGCATGGCGCTTGCTGTCGGGGCATCGTCGCCCGGCGCGCCATCGAGAATCTCGGCCATACGGTCGAGCCGACGCACCTTCTCCGCGGCGGCCAGCGCCGGGTTGTCGGCGATGTCATCGGCGGCGCGCGCGAATTTGTAGAAGACATGGACGTGGCGGCGCAGCGCGGGCCGGATGAGGAATGAACCGACCGGAAAATTCTCGCCCGATGCGTTCTTTCCCGACGGCGTCTCGACCGCGGCGGTCACGCCGGGTCGCGCTCCTGAATCCGTCCCTTCCATTCACCACCCCTGCCCTGCCGATGGCGCCGCGCCGAATCGATGGTCGCCGCCATGTAGAACAAAGCGATGAACGGCAGGAGGGGCGCCATGAGAAGCGGTTGCCGATACAGCCGCAATGTCGGGGTGAAGGCGATCGTCATGGCAAGCCAGGCAAGTACCGCGAGCAATCCCGCCAATCCTCCGGCCGGCACAAGGAACGGCGGCGCGAGAAAAGTCACCGACATGCCGAGTATCGCCCCGCCGAGCAGGAGCGGCGATTGATTGAGCTGAGTGTAAGCTGTACGCGCGATCATACGCCAAATATCGCCGAGCCGCGGATAGCGGCGCAAGCTCTGCGTCTTTTCGGTGAGACCGAGCCATATGCGGCCATGCCGCTTCATTGTCCTGCCGAGCGCGCAATCGTCGATGAGAGAACCGCGAATGCTGGCGATGCCGCCCGCCTTGGCAAGGGCGGCGCGGCGAATCAGCATGCAGCCCCCGGCGGCGCCGGCGGTGCTGCGTCGTGAGTCGTTCACCCATGCGAAGGGATAGAGCATCTGAAAAAAGAAGACGAAGGCCGGGACGAGAAGGCGCTCGGCGATCGAGTTGCAGCGAAGGCGCACCATGAGCGAGGCAAGATCGAGACGGCGCTTCTCCATGCGCGCGACGAGCTCGGCAAGATTGTCGGGGTCATGCTCGATGTCGGCATCGGTGAGGAGCACGCATTCCGCGGCGTTGCCGACCTCGTCGATGTGGCGCAACCCCTCGCTCACCGCCCAGAGCTTGCCGGTCCAGCCACGCGGCAGCGGGCCGGCTGGAACAATCGTCAGATGAGCGGGCGAACGGATCTCGCGCGCGACGCGCGTTGCCGCGGCGACGGTCTCGTCGCTGCTGTGATCGTCGACGAGCACGATCGAGAAGGCGCCGGGATAACGCTGGCGCAGAAGCGACGCGATCGCCCGGCCGATCGTCTTCGCTTCGTCACGTGCCGGCACGACCGCGACGACTTCCGGCCAACGCGCCGGCGCGGCGAGCGGAGGTACCGGCCGCTCCCGCCAGAACCCGCCATGAGCAAAGAGCAGATAGAGCCAGATCGCGAGGGACAGGGCGGCAAGTGCGATCGTCATCGACAATACCCTGCCTGACGAAACCAAAGGATCGCGTCGGCGATCCCGTCGCGCGCCGGGCGCGGCGTGTAGCCGAGCTCGGCGCGCGCCTTCGCCGAGGAAAAGTACATCTTCTTGCGCGCCATGCGCAGTCCGTCACGCGTCACGAACGGCTCCTTTCCCGTGAGTCGAGCAAGAGCCTCGGCGAGCATCGCCAACGGCATTAACGGCGCGATCGGTAGGCGCAGCCTCGGCGGTTTCCGTCCGGCGACGGCTGCGACCTCGGCAAGAATCTGCGCCAGAGTGAGGTTGTCGCCGCCGAGAATGTAGCGCTCGCCCACCCGACCCTTCTCCGCCGCGAGAAGATGACCCGCGGCGACGTCATCGACATGGACGAGGTTGAGGCCGGTATCGACGAAGGCCGGCATGCGACCGCTGGCCGCCTCTAGGATCATGCGGCCCGTCGGAGTCGGTTTTACGTCGCGCGGTCCGACCGGCGTCGACGGGTTGACGATCGTGGCCGGAAGCCGGCGCTCGGCAATGAGATCACGCACCGCTTCCTCCGCACGAAACTTCGACTGCTTGTAGGGCCCAATCATGTCTGCGTAGCGGCTCGGCGTCGACTCGTCGGCAGGACTGCCGTCGGCGAGGAGGCCGAGCGTCGCGACGCTGCTCGTGTAGACGATGCGCTCGACGCCGGCGGCAAGCGCCGCTTCCATGAGGCGCCGCGTACCGTCGACATTGACGCGGAACATAGACGCCGGATCCGGGACCCAAAGCCGATAATCTGCGGCGACGTGGAAGAGGTGGCTGCAACCTTCGAGCGCTGGGCCGAGGCCGGCCGGGTCGTCGAGCGCGCCGATACGGATCTCGACTGGGAGCCCATCGACGTTGCGGCGATCACTTGTCGGCCGTAGGAGAGCCCGCACCCGAAACCCGGCAGCGACGAGACACCGCGCGACGGCCGATCCGACGAAACCGGAAGCTCCGGTCACAAGCGCCGTTGGCTGCTCCGCCGCCATCAGCCGGGATAACAGCCGGCGAGCCGTGCGCGCTGGCGCACGAGACCGAGCACGATATCGCAGACCGGCGTCGCCACCTCGAAAAGGCGAGCGATTTCGACGACCGCGCCAAGGAGCGCGTCGAGCTCGAGCGGGCGACCGCGCTCGAAATCCTGTAGCATCGACGTCTTGTGCGGGCCAACGGCTTCGGCTGCGGCGATCCGGCGGTCGATCTCGGTCGGGAATTTGATGCCGAGCCGCAGGCCGACCTCGCGCGCCTCGCCGAGCATGTGCCACGCCACATCGCGCGAGTCGGGATCGCGCGCCAATTGATCGAGCCGCGCGCCGGTCAGCACGCTCAGTGGGTTGAAGGCGAGATTGCCCCACAATTTGTTCCAGAGCTCTTGCCGGATATCGGGGCTGATCGGCGCGTCGAAGCCAGCCTTGATCAGAAGTTGGGACAAGGCGGCGGTGGGTTCTCCAAGTGCACCCGTCGGATCACCGAGGACAAATTTCTGGCCCGAGACGTGCCGCACGACGCCAGGCGCTACGATCTCGCTCGCGGCATAGGCGACGCAGCCGACGGTGCGTTGCGGCGGCAGACCCTCCCATAGCGCGCCGTCCGGATCGACACTCGCAACGCGGCGGTCGGCATGGGCGCCGGCAAGACCATGAAAATACCACCACGGCACGCCGTTGACGGCTGCGACGAGCGCCGTGTGAGGGCCAAGAAGAGGTCGAATGCCGCCCGCCGCATCGCGCAGCGCCGGCGCCTTCACCGCAAGGATTACGATGTCTTGCGGGCCAAGTGTCTTCGGATCATCCGTGCATGGCGGTCGCACGACGATGTCGCCTCCGGCCGCGATGAGGCGCAGCCCTTGCTCGCGGATAGCGGCGCCATGCGTGCCGCGCGCAACCAAGCTCACCGCAACGCCGGACGCGCTCAGACGCGCGCCAAGAAATCCGCCGATCGCGCCGGCCCCGAAGATGCAAATGCGGCGACTGGCCATCGCTTCTCGCTCCGACGGATCACGTATTGGCGCTGCGCAAGGCATCGCAAACCGCCTCGGTGACCTCTTGCGTCGTCGCCCTGCCGCCGAGGTCGGGCGTCGCGACGGCGCCGCTCGCGGTCACGCGCTCGATCGCCGCCATGAGGCGCGCCGCCGCATCCTTCTCGCCGAGATGCTCCAGCATCAAGGCGCCGGTCCAGAAGGTCGCGATCGGATTGGCGATGCCCTTTCCCATGATGTCGAAGGCCGAGCCGTGGATCGGCTCGAACATCGAGGGGAATCGCCGGCTCGGATCGAGGTTGGCCGTAGGCGCGATGCCAAGGCTGCCAGCGAGCGCCGCGGCGAGGTCGCTCAGAATATCGGCGTGGAGGTTGGTCGCGACGATGGTGTCGATGGTCCGAGGCTTCAACACCATGCGCGTCGTCATGGCGTCGACCAGCTCCTTGTCGACCGAAACCTCGGGATAGTCGCGGCCAACGACGGCGCCAATCTCGTCCCACATCACCATGCCGTGGCGTTGCGCGTTCGACTTGGTGACGATCGTCAAGTGCCGGCGCTTCCGGCTTTTGGCGACCTCGAACGCAAAACGCATGATGCGTTCGACCCCGACCCGGGTGAAGACCGAGGTTTCGGTCGCGACTTCCTCGGGAAGGCCGCGATGGACGCGCCCGCCATTGCCGGAATACTCGCCCTCGCTGTTCTCGCGGATGATGACCCAGTCGAGATCGGTGGGGCCGACGCCACGGAGCGGGCCGGTGATGCCCGGCAGCAGGCGCGCCGGGCGGAGATTGGCGTATTGGTCGAAGCCCTGGCAGATCGGCAGCCGCAAACCCCAGAGCGTCACGTGATCCGGAATCTGCGGATCGCCGACGGCGCCGAAATAGATGGCATCGAATGCGCGGAGCTGCTCGAGGCCATCCTCCGCCATCATCCGCCCGTAGCGACGGTAGTAGTCGGAGCCCCAGGGGAAGCTCTCGACGGCAAGCCTGAAGCCGCCCTCGCGCTCTTCGACAACGCGAAGAACCTCGATTCCCGCCCCGATCACTTCCTTGCCGATGCCATCCGCCGGAATGGCGGCGATCCGATATTGCCTCATGTCAGTTCTTACCCTTATCCGCGGCGTCTGCAATGAGGATCGCTCGGAAGTCGTTGACATTGGTGAGGGTCGGCCCGGTGAGGACGAGATCGTCGAGCCGGTCGAAGAAGGAATATCCGTCATTGTCGGCGAGATAGGCTTTGGCGGAAAGGCCGTGCTCGACGGCGCGCGCCAAGGTATCGGGCTCGATGAGGGCGCCGGCATTGTCCTCGGTCCCGTCGACTCCGTCGGTGTCGCCGGCAAGGGCGAAGACGCCCGGCAACCCATCCAATGCCACGGCGAGCGCGAGGAGGAACTCGGCATTTCGCCCCCCTCGCCCCTTGCCGCGCACCGTCACCGTCGTCTCGCCGCCGGAGAGAAGCACCGCGGGCGGCGCTACCGGTTGGCGGTGCCGCACGCATTGCTTGGCGATGCCCGAGAGCACCAGCGCCATCTCGCGCGCCTCGCCTTCGAGCGCGTCGCCGAGGATGACCGGCGCGTAACCCGCCGCCCTCGCAACCGTCGCCGCCGCTTCGAGCGATTCCTGCGGTCGCGCAACGATGCGGTTCTCGACGCGTGCGAACCGGGGATCGTCAGGCTTCGGCGTCTCATCGCTGCTGCGCCGCAAACGCTCCATGACCGAAGGCGGCGGATCGATGCGGTATTTTTCGATGATCGCCAAGGCGTCGGCGAAGCTGGTCGGATCGGGAACGGTCGGGCCGGAAGCGATGACCGAGGGATCGTCGCCCGGCACGTCGGAGATCATCAGCGAGACGACCCGCGCCGGCCCCGCCGCGACAGCAAGGCGGCCGCCCTTGATCGCCGAGAGGTGCTTGCGCACGCAATTCATCTCGCCGATCGTGGCGCCGCTCTTCAAGAGCGCCTTGTTGACCGTTTGCTTCTCCTCGAGCGCGATGCCCGGCGCCGGCAGCGCCAAAAGTGCCGAACCGCCGCCCGAGATGAGGCAAAGGACGAGATCGTCTGCGCCAAGCCCCTGCATCATCTTGAGAATCCGCGCCGCGGCGTTGCGCCCGGCCTCGTCCGGCACCGGATGCGCCGCCTCGACGACCTCGATCCGCCGGCACGGCACGGCGTGGCCGTAGCGCGTCACGACGAGGCCGGAGAGATCGCCCGACCAATGCGCCTCGACCGCCTGCGCCATCGCCGCCGCGGCCTTGCCGGCGCCGACGACGATGGTGCGGCCCCTGGGCGGCGGCGGCAAATGCGGCGGCACGCATACGCCGGGGGCCGCGGCACGGATCGCCGCGTCGAACATCTCGAGGAGGAGACGCGGCTCGGTCACCTCACCCAGCGACCTTGCCGCCGATCTCGTGCGCCGCCAGCATCTCGAGGACACGCACCATGCCCGAGTGATCCCATGCGGCGCCGCCATTCGCCGAGGCAGCGTTGAAGAGTTCCTGCGCCGTCGCCGTGTTGGGCAGCGACAGATGGAGCGACTTCGCGCCCTGGAGCGCGAGGTTCAGATCCTTCTGGTGAAGCTCAATGCGAAAGCCGGGCTGGAAGTTGCGCTTGATCATGCGCTCGCCATGGACTTCGAGGATGCGCGATGAAGCAAAGCCGCCCATCAACGCCGCCCGCACCTTCGCCGGATCGGCACCGGCCTTGGAGGCGAAGAGCAGCGCCTCGCCCACCGCCTCGATGGTCAGCGCGACGATGATCTGGTTTGCGACTTTGGTGGTCTGCCCATCGCCATTGCCGCCGACAAGGGTGATGTTCTTGCCCATCTTCTCGAACAGCGGCTTCATTCGCTCGAACGCTTTTTCCGGCCCGCCGATCATGATGGTGAGCGAGGCCGCCTTGGCCCCGACCTCGCCCCCCGAAACTGGTGCGTCGAGATAGTCGCAGCCGAGCGCGTTGATCTTCTTCGCGAACGCCTTGGTCTCGATCGGCGAGATCGACGACATGTCGATGACGGTCTTGCCGCTCTTCAACCCCTCGGCGACGCCCGCCGGCCCGAACAGCACCCGCTCGACGTCGGGCGTATCGGGGACCATGAGGATGATCGCCTCGGATTTCTCGGCGACTTCCTTGATGGTGGCGCAAAGGGTCGCTTTCTCCTTGATCTCGGGCGGCACGGAACGGCCGCCGAAGACGAAGAGCGAATGCCCCGCCGCGAGGAGGTGGCCGGCCATCGGCCGACCCATGATGCCCAATCCGATGAAACCGACTTGCATATCCGAAGCCTCCCGGTGAATTTGACCGTTGCGCGCATTCTATAGCGCCAAGCTTGCCGTTCTGAATACCCGATCCGCGCGAGGGGGCAACGAATGAATGAGATGGACAGGGTGCTCGCGGCGAACCGCGAATTCTATCGCGCCTTCACGACGCGCGACATGAAGGCGATGGAGGCGCTGTGGGCGCTCCGCCTCCCGGTCTCCTGTCTCCATCCCGGCTGGATGATCCTGCGCGAGCGCGACGCGATCCTGCGGAGCTGGCGCGACATCCTCGGCAATCCCGAGGCGCCGCGGGTGATGTGCCATGAGGAGGATGCCGCGATTTACGGCGAGGCCGCTATCGTCACATGCGAAGAGGATCTCGGGACCTCGACCCTCGCCGCGACCAATGCCTTCGCCAAGGAGGACGGCGTATGGCGCATGGTCCACCATCAGGCGGGCCCGCTCCTCATGCCGGACCAGACCCGGCGCCCCGATCCGCGGCGGCTGAACTGAGAGCGAGAACTCCTCGAGATTTGGACGCGATTGAGCCTTCGATCCTACCGGCTGAGCGCTTTTCCGAAATATACGGCCAACAGACACATCGACCCCAGTACCGCTTGATGATCGCGTCGCGCTAAGCTCGCGTGATGCTATCCCCGTCCGAAGGATGACGCCCATGACCCGCATCTTCACCGCGACGCTCGGCACCGAGACGAACACCTTTTCGTCGCTGCCGACTGGCATGCAACTCTTCGAGGAGACCTGCCTCTTCCGCAGGCGCAGCTACGGCGACAAGGTGCCGATGTTCGGCACGCCGCTCGAGGTCTGGCGCCGGATGAGCGAGGCGAAGGGTTGGGAGGTGATCGAGAGCCTCTGCGCCTTCGCCATGCCAGCCGGCAAGACGGTGAAGAGGGTCTATGAAGGCTTTCGCGACGAGATCCTGGCGGATCTCAAGGCGGCTCTTCCGGTCGACGCAGTCCTGCTCTCGCTGCACGGCGCGATGGTGGCCGAAGGATATGACGACGCCGAAGGCGATCTCCTGGCGCATGTCCGGAGTGTCGTCGGGCCGCGCGTCCCGGTCGGCGTTGAGCTCGACCTTCACGGCAATGTCAGTCGGCAGAAACTCGAAAACGCGACTGCGATCATCCTTTTCAAAGAGTATCCCCATATCGACATATCGGAGCGCGCCGAGGAACTCTTCCAGCTCATCACCGATGCGATGGCCGGGCGCACGAAGCCGGTGATGGGCTGGTTCGATTGCCGCATGGTCGGCGTCTTCCATACGACGCGCCAGCCGATGCGCGGCTTCGTCGACAGATGCGCCGCGCTCGAAGGCAAGGACGGGATCCTCTCAGTCTCGATCGTCCACGGCTTTCCCTGGGCCGACGTCGAGGACATGGGAAGCAAGATCGTCGTCGTGACCGACGGCGACAAAACCAAGGCCGACAGGGTCGCCAAGGAGCTCGGCGCCGAGTTCTTCCGACTGCGCAAGGAGACGCAACCCAGCTACACGACCCTCGAACAGGCCATGGCCCGCGCCCTTCGCCATAACCAAGCGAAGCCGCTCGTCTTGGCCGACGTCTCGGACAATGCCGGCGGCGGCGCCGCCAGCGATTCGACCTTCATCCTTCAGGCGATGCTGGAGAAGGGCGTCCGCCAAGGCGCGATCGGCATGTTCTGGGACCCGATGGCGGTGCGTATCGCCTTCGAAGCCGGCGACGGCGCGACTGTCGATCTCCGCCTCGGCGGCAAGCTCGGCCCAACATCGGGCTCGCCGCTTGATTTGCGCGCGACGGTGACGGGCCTCAGGCGCGATGCCCATGTCTCGTTCGGCGGCCGCGACAAGTGCTTCATTCCGATCGGCGACATGGCGGCATTCGACGTCGCCGGCATCTCTGTCGTGTGCAACACCTTGCGCAGCCAGTGCAAGAGCCTCGACTGCTTCACCAATGTCGGCGTCGACCCGTCGACCAAGAAAGTCGTCGTCGTCAAATCGATGCAGCATTTCCACGCCGCCTACGCGCCGGTCGCCTCGGAGATCCTCTATGTCGCGGTGCCGGGCGCGGTCGCACCCGATTTCCTCGCGATGCCCTATCGCAAGGCACCAAAAACGCAGTGGCCCTTCGTCGAAGACCCGTTCGGGGGCGGATGACTTTGCGAGCGAGCCCTCTACGTCGGGAACGCGATACGCACCTCGCCGAGGCGACCAAAATCGGCGATCACCTCGGCGCCGGGCGGCGCGAAGACGATGCCCATCAACGATCCCGTCGTAACGAAATCGCCTTTGCGCAATCCGCCGGTGCGCGCCGCGCAATGATTGGAAAGGGCGGTGAGGAGACGCAGCGGGTCGCCGCCATTGTTGCCGCTCGTTTCGGCGACGGTGGCGCCGTCGATCCGCACCGCGAGCGGCGGCCGGATCAAATCGAGCCCCCGCCACTCCGCGACCGCGGCGCCGTAGACCAACGCGCCGTTCGATTGGTTGTCGGCAAGCTTCGTCAGAGGGTCGACCTTCTGCCAGTCGGAAAAGCGCGAATCGACGAGCTCGATCGCCGGATGCATGCTGGCGATAGCCGCGAGGATGTCGGCGCGATCGTAGGCGGCGCCGCGTTTCGGCAGATCTTTGGCGATTCGAAACGCGATCTCGGCCTCGATGCCGAAGAGGCGTTGCGCCGCGGCGGGAAAGCGCGACGGGCTTGCAACGACGGTGAAGATCGGCGCGTAGGAAGCCTCCGCCACCGGGCTCGGCGCGCCGGTCTTCCAGGCGCGAATAGGTCCGCTGCGATCAGCGACGGCATCCTGGATCGCGTAAGCCTCCGCGACATTGCGCGGCCGGCAATTCGCCGGAAGCTCGCCGAGGCCCTTGCCCGAGCGGCGCGCCTCGAGAAGAAGCGCGGCGGCACGTGCCGCGCGATCGTCAGTCATGGCTTCGTCCCTTGTTCCTGCGGCTGCGCCAGGAGAACGACGCGGTCTTTCGCAAGCCCTTCGATCTCCGCCACAGAATAGCCGTGCGCGGCAAGAATGTCGCGGCTGTGCTCGCCCAGAACGGATGCCCGCTTATTGCGGTTCATCATCATGAAGGCGGCGGACTCGCCGTCGATCGCCGGCGGCACGAAGTGGCGCGAATCGCCCGGAATCTTTTCGACCTTGATGATGTCAGCGCCCATATCGGCGAGCATCAGCCCGCAGACCGGGCCCGCCATGATATGCGCGAGCTCGATGACCTTGAGACCCGCCAGTGGGCCGGCGGATTCCTTGTCTCTCATCGCATCGCCGCACCTCGTGCGACCTCGCCATCTACTGCGATCGGCCGCTCCGGGTGCATCCAAAATGACAGCACGATACCCACGAACAGAAGGGCGATCGATCCGGCAAAGGGAAGATCCCAGCTTCCCGTCGCATCGATGATCACGCCGAAGACGATCGGCGAAATGATGGCGGCGATCGCCGAGCCGGTATTCATGATGCCGCTTGCCGTTCCGGCATATTTCGGCGCGATGTCCATTGGAACCGACCAGATCGGGCCGATCGTGAGCTCGAGGCAGAAGAACGCGCCGGCGAGGCAGGCGGCCAGCACGAAGACGTTCTGGAAGATGAGGACGGGAATGAGGAAGAGAAGCGAGCCCAAGAGGCTCGCGACGATGACGTTTCGCCGCGCGATGGCGAGGCTCCCGGTGCGCTTCAAGAGATAGTCGCTGATGACACCGCCGACCGAATCGCCGATGACCCCGGCGAAGGAAACTGCCGTCGTGAACCATGCCGCATTCTTCAGATTGAGATCGTGGCCGTGCAGGAAATATTGCGGCAGCCACGAGAGGTACAGCCACAACGTCCAGCCATAGCAGAAATAGACGATGGTGGTCGGCATCATGCGCGGCAGGAGCACGCGCCAGGGAACTGCATCGGCAGCTGCGCGCGAGCCCGTGCCGTAAGCAGGAAGGACGGCGAGCTCCGCCTCGCTAACGCCGTGGTGGTCGCGCGGATCGTCGCGGAAATACCAGACCCAGACGATGACCCACACCAGGCTGACGAGACCGATGACGATGAACGAGCCACGCCACGACCAGACGGCGATGATGCCGACGACGATCGGCGGCGTCACCGCATTGCCGAAACGCGAGAACGAATGCGTCACGCCTTGTGCGAAACCTCGCCAACCGGCGCGGGTCCAGTTCGACATGGCACGCGTCGCCGTCGGGAAGGTTGCACCCTCGCCCAGCCCGAGCATGAGGCGCGCAAAGAAGAGCGACCAGAAGCCGCCGGCAAAGCCCGTGAGAATGGTCGTCGAAGCCCAGATGAAGCCGCAAATCCCGAGCGTCATCCGCGGTCCGAAGCGGTCGCCGATCCAACCACCGAGAATCTGGAAGAGCGCGTAGGTATAGCCGAAGGCCGCGAAAACCTTGCCGTAGTCGGTGGCGCTCATATGGAGCTCCTCCCGAAAGACGCCGGCCGCTGTCGCGATGTTCACCCGGTCGACATAGGTAATGAGGTACATGATGCAGAGAAGAAGCAGGACCGTGCTGGTCGCGAAATGGCCCGATTTACGCATGCGCTCCACCCTTGTTCGTTTCTGTTTTCTCGACCGAGTTTATTAGACCGACTTTCCAGACCGACGGTATTTTTATCGACTCTGAAACGCGAGCCAGATTTGTCCTTGATCCTTCAAGACGCGAGTGAAAGGGCGTCGGGTCATCTTGAAACGCACGAATGCCAGGTCGCAATCGCCTTTCGCTCACGTCGCCCGGTTGCCGCCGAGATAATCCATCGCCGCGTCGACGCCGCCGCGCTTGTGCGGCACGCCGGCGATGCCGAGCCCCATCTCGATGCCGCAGAGCGTGCCGGCGAGCATGAGATCGTTGAAATCGCCGAGATGGCCGATGCGGAACACCTTGTCGGCGAGCTTGCCCAATCCCGAACCGAGCGACATGTCGAAGCGCTCGAGGATGACACGGCGAAGCGCATCCCCGCTGTGTCCTTGCGGCATGAGAACCGCCGTCAGCGAGCTCGAATATTCGCGCGGGTCCAAGGCGAGGATCTCGAGCCCCCAGGCGCGGACGGCGCGCCGCGTCGCCTCCGCATGGCGGTCGTGGCGCGCGAATACGTTGTCGAGACCCTCCTCGCCGAGCATGGCGAGCGCCTCCTTGAGGCCATAAAGAAGGTTCGTCGCCGGAGTATAAGGGAAGAAGCCCTTCTCGTTGTTCTCGATCATCGGCTGCCAATCCCAATAGGATCGCGGGAGGCGGGCCGTCTTCGATGCCGCGAGCGCCTTCGGCGAGATCGCGTTGAAACCGAGGCCCGGCGGCAGCATCAAGCCCTTCTGCGAGCCGGCGACCGTGACATCGACGCCCCATTCCTCGTGCCGATAGTCGATCGAGGCCAAGGAGGAGATCGTGTCGACCATGAAGAGGGCGGGGTGCTTGGCGCGGTCGATCGCGGCACGCACCTCGGCGACGCGGCTCGTGACGCCCGTCGAGGTCTCGTTGTGCACGGTCATGACCGATTTGACGGCGTGTCCCTTGTCGGCGGCAAGCCGCTGCTCGACCGCTGCGGGATCGACGCCATGCCGCCAATCGCCGGCGACGAATTCGACATCGAGGCCGAGCTTCTGCGCCATGTGGCGCCACAGCGTCGCAAAGTGCCCGGTTTCGTACATCAGCACCTTGTCACCGGACGAAAGCGTATTGACGAGCGCCGCCTCCCACGCGCCGGTCCCGGACGAGGGGAAGACGATGACCGGGCCGCTTGTCCTGAACACCGCCTTGAGGCCGGCGAGCACCGCCTGCCCGAGCGTACCGAAATCCTGACTGCGATGGTCGATGGTGGCATTGTCGATCGCGCGCAGAACGCGGTCCGGCACGTTGGTGGGTCCCGGGATCTGCAGGAAATGGCGGCCGCTTCGGTGGGTCATCACCCCTATTCTCCCCGAACTTTTTTCTCGGCGCGCAGATTGACGGCAAGACCCCGTGGGCGCAAGAGGCTGACCCCTCGTACCCGCACCTTGCATCCTCCAAGACGCAGCTCGCGGCGCTCCTTTTCCCGAGGAGACATGAGGCGCCGTCGCTGCAGACGCGGGATGTTTCTCGAGAACGCAGCGGTCTTGTCTGCAAATCGCACTGGGGTCATTCTGCCGCCGTCATTTGGAGAATAAACGACTGATGCCACTTGCCGCCACCCGCCTCGGCGACCCCAAACTTGCCGAACGCCTGCGCCGGAATCTCCGTGGCGAGGTGATGTTCGACGCCTTTAGCCGCGGCCGTTATGCGACCGATGCCTCGATCTATCAGATCGAGCCGATCGGGGTTGTCGTGCCGCGTGACAAGGAGGACGTGGCGGCGGCGCGCGCCATCGCGGTCGAGGAGGGCGTGACCCTGCTGCCGCGCGGCGGCGGCACCTCGCAATGCGGGCAGACGGTGGGGCCGTCGCTCGTGCTCGATTGCAGCAAATTTATGAACGGGGTGGTTTCGGTCGACGCCGCAAGCCGGCGCGCCATCGTCCAACCCGGCCTTGTCCTCGATCGGCTGAACAAGACGCTGAAGAAGGACGGGCTCTTCTTCCCGGTCGACGTCTCGACGTCGAGCCGGGCGACCTTGGGCGGCATGGCGGCGAATAACAGTTGCGGCTCGCGCTCTTTGCGCTACGGCAACATGGTTCACAATGTCCGGGCGATCGACGCGCTTCTCGCCGACGGCACCGCGGTGCGGCTGGGCGAGGTTCCCGGCAATTTCGGCGAGGACGCGGTATTTCCCGAGCGCGCCCGCGACCTTGTCCGCCGCATGCGGGCGCTCCATCGCCGCGAGCGGGACGAGATCGATCGGCGCATCCCGAAGCTGCTGCGCAAGGTCGGTGGCTACAATATCGACATGATCGCCGATGCCGGCCACAACATGGCGCATTTGCTCGTTGGGTCGGAGGGAACGCTCGCTTTTTTCAATGAAATAGAGCTCGATCTTCAACCGATCCCGCAACATCGCGTGTTGGGAATCTGTCATTTCCCGACCTTCTACAAGGCGATGGATGCAACGCAGCACATCGTCAAGCTGGGGCCTAGCGCGGTCGAGCTCATCGATCGCACGATGATCGGATTGTCGCGCGAGATCGCCATGTACAAGCCGATCGTCGAGCGCTTCGTCAAAGGCGATCCGGCG
Organism: Allostellaceae bacterium; assembly: GCA_041488295.1. GTDB lineage: Bacteria > Pseudomonadota > Alphaproteobacteria > ATCC43930 > CGMCC-115725 > URHD0088. The sequence goes on along the minus strand of JBGPOZ010000001.1, from coordinate 6,652 downwards.
GCCCTCCTCCTGGTCGAATTCGCCGGCGACGATTCCGGCGACAATCTCCGCCGCTTGCGCCAGCTCGTCGAGCTCATGGGCGATCTCGGATTTCCCGGCGCTGTGATCGAGTCGATCGATCCCGCCTTCCAGAGCGCCGTTTGGAACGTCCGCCGCGCCGGTCTCAACATCATGATGTCGATGAAGGGCGACGGAAAGCCGATCTCCTTCATCGAGGATTGCGCCGTCGCCTTGAAGGACCTCGCCGACTACACCGATCGCCTGGAAGCCGTGTTCCGCAAGCACGGCACTTACGGCACGTTTTACGCTCACGCCTCGGTCGGCTGCCTCCATGTACGGCCGGTCATCAATCTGAAGCAGGATCTTGGCGCCAGGCAGATGCGGGCGATCGCCGAGGAGGCCTTCGCCATGGTGCGCGAATACAAGGGCTCGCATTCGGGTGAGCATGGCGACGGGCTCGTCCGCTCGGAATTCCACGAGGCGATGTTCGGTCCACGCATCGTCTCGGCCTTCAAGGAGGTGAAGGACGCGTTCGACCCGAAAGGCCTCTTCAATCCCGGCAAGATCGTCGACCCGCCCAAGATGGACGACCGCTCCCTCTTCCGCTTCAAGCCGGGCTACAAGACAGCGGAGATGGCGACGGTGCTCGATTGGCGCGACTGGGGCGGTTTCGCCGGCGCCGTCGAGATGTGCAACAACAACGGCGCGTGCCGGAAATCCGATCCCGGCGTCATGTGCCCCTCCTTCCGCGCCACCGCTGACGAGCAACATCTGACGCGGGGGCGCGCCAACTCGCTGCGCCTCGCGATCTCGGGCCAGCTTGGGCCCGACGCCTTCACCTCAAAGGCGATGCGCGAGACGATGGAGCTCTGCGTCTCATGCAAGGGCTGCAAGCGCGAATGCCCGACCGGCGTCGACATGGCACGCATGAAGATCGAGTTCCTCCATCACTACAAGAAGGCGCACGGCCTCACCTTGCGCGACCGGCTCGTCGCTTACCTGCCGCGCTACGCGCCGACCGCGGCGAAATTCGGCTGGCTCCTCAATCTCAGGAACCGGATCCCGCCGCTCGCCAAGCTCGGCGAGAGCGTGACCGGCCTCAGCGCGCGGCGGAAGCTGCCGGAGTGGCACTCTGAACCATACTCAGATTCTATGAATCCCCCTCTCCCCTTGTGGGAGAGGGACGGGGTAAGGGGTCTAGCCGATGACCAGCCACGCAGCGGCGCTATACCCCTCACCCTCCCCGCTTCGCGGGTCCCTCCTGAGCGTTTGTCGAAGGGCCTCTCCCGCAAGGGGAGAGGGAATGACGGGCGCCCCGTCCTTCTTCTCGTCGACACCTTCAATCGCTGGTTCGAGCCGGAGAATGCGCGGGCCGCCGAACGCGTCCTCGCCCGCGCCGGCTACACGGTGCTGGCGACGCCGGCGCCCGGCAATGGGAGACCACTCTGCTGCGGCCGCACCTTCCTCGCCGCCGGTCTGGTCGAGGAGGCGCGCAGCGAAGCGCGGCGGACGATCGAGGCGCTGCGCCCCTTCGTCGAGAGCGGGATTCCGATCGTCGGCCTCGAACCCTCATGTCTCTTGACCTTGCGCGACGAATTCACCGTGCTGCTGCCGGGCCAACAGACCGCGGCGCTCGCCAAACACGCCCAGCTCTTCGAGGAGTTCGTCCTGGCCGAGCACAAGTCAGGCCGCTTCTCGCTTCCCCTGCACGCGCTGCCCGAGCGCGCCGCTCTCCTTCACGGTCATTGCCATCAAAAGGCGTTCGACACCCTCGGCGCGGTCGAGGCGGCGCTCGCCCTCGTGCCCGACCTTGCGGTCAAGACCATCGAATCGACCTGTTGCGGCATGGCTGGCGCCTTCGGCTACGAGGCAGAGCATTACGACATGTCGATGACGATCGGCGAGCTCGGCGTCCTGCCGAACGTGCGGGCGGCCTCTTCCGACACACTTGTCGTCGCCGGTGGGACGAGCTGCCGCCATCAGATCGCCGACGGCACCGGTCGCGAGGCGATCCATCTCGCCCACGTGCTCGATCGTGCCTCGGCGCCGAGCGCGACGGCGGCGGAAGGCGAATGACCGACGATCCCACAACAAGAGCGCGGCCTTGCCGCTCTGCGAGAGGCGAACGATGAAACTCGACCCCAAGACGACCCTTCCGGAAGCCGGCTTCGCCGGGACCCTCATCGGCCGTGTCTGGCTGCCTGCCGAGGATGGTCCAGGACTTGTTGTCATCCGCGCGGATGGCGTCTTCGACGTCACGCGTCACGCGCCGACTATGAGCGGCCTTCTTGACGGTCCGGATCCGCTTGCGATGGTGCGCCGCGCGCCGCTGACGCATCGCCTTGGCGATTTTGCCGAGATCCTCGCCAACACGCCGCCCGATTCGCGCGACGCCAACAAGCCCTGGTTCCTCGCGCCGCTCGATCTTCAAGCGTTGAAGGCCGCCGGCGTCACCTTCGCGCGCAGCCTCTTGGAGCGCGTCGTCGAGGAGCAGTCGCGCGGCGATCCGCAGCGCGCGGACGAGGTCCGCTCAAGCCTCGTCGCCGAGATCGGCACCGATCTTTCAACGGTGAAACCGGGCTCGGACGGCGCCATGAAGCTGAAGGCGGCGCTGCAGAAGCGCGGCCTTTGGTCGCAGTATCTCGAGGTCGGCATCGGTCCCGATGTCGAGATCTTCACGAAATCGCAGCCGATGGCGGCGGTCGGTACCGGCGCCGAGATCGGACTTCACCCGCGCTCAGTCTGGAACAATCCCGAGCCCGAGATCGTGCTCGTCGTCAACGCCGCGGGGCGGATTCTCGGCGCCAGCCTCGGCAACGACGTGAATTTGCGCGATTTCGAGGGGCGGAGCGCCCTCCTTCTCTCGAAGGCCAAGGACAACACCGGCTCCTGTGCCATCGGCCCGTTCATCCGCCTCTTCGACGAGACCTTCACGCTCGACGACGTCCGGAAGGCCGAAGTCGATCTTCGCGTCGAGGGTACCGACGGCTTCGTCCTTGACGGGCGCAGCTCGATGCGGGAGATCAGCCGCGATCCGGCCGAGATCGTTCGGCAAGGCGTCGGCAAATACAACCAATTCCCGGACGGCTTTGCGATCTTCCTCGGCACGATGTTCGCGCCGACCAAGGATCGCGGCGAGCGCGGCAGCGGCTTCACTCACAAGCCGGGTGACATCGTCACCATTTCCTCGGCTCGCCTCGGGGCGCTCGTCAACCGCGTCAATACGAGCGATAAGCTACCGCCCTGGCGCTTCGGCGCGCTGGCGTTGATGCGGAACCTCGCGCGCCGTGGCCTCCTCGCGGGACCATGACCGCCGCTCCGTTCAGTCGCCGCTGACCTCGCCCAGCTCTGCTTCCGCCGGTTCGGAGCGGAGGATCTCGTCCGTCGCGCCGGCGATCCAGCGCCAGGCATTCATGAGGAAACGGTCGCCATTCTGGCGCGCCTGCAAAGCCTGATAATTGGCGTATGAGGTGGCGCGCACGCCGAACGAGGCGATAAGCTCGTTGGCAAGACGCCATACCTCGCTGCGCGGGAGTGGACCTGTCACACCCCTGCGACGGCTTGACCAAAGCCTGATCACCTCTGCCACACTCTGCTCCACCAAGCTCCGTTGGTCGTCGATTTTAGGCCTCCGGCATCCGGATATGAGCAATACGTATTAAATCCTATGCCTTAACCGTGAATAAACGCGGCGACGATTCCGCCTAAGTCCGGGCCGCGCCGACCCCCCCCCGCCCTATTTCATCATTATTCACGCCGGTACTGCCCGTCATCCCCGCCGCCGCCAGGTTCGAGCCGTTCTTGCGCCGGAGCTGTGCCGTGACGCGTCGGCACTGCACCGCTATAAGGGATGGGTGGATCCGCGGCTCAAATCTGCACTCCAGGTCCAGGCGATCGTTCGCCGCCATGACCAGTTGGCGATTCCTGTCTTCGTCCGGCGCAAGGGCGACGCCACGGCCGGCACCATCCTCATCAAGCACAACCGCCGTGACCTCGGCTGCACCGTCCTTAACCAAGCGCGCGGATCCGCGGGCGAGCCTCTGTGGATGCGTGGCACCGGCGCCGGTCTCGTCGACGAACCGACCGCGGATGCCTACATCGCTCGCCAGGCCGGGCGCGATCCCGACCTCTGGGTGATCGAGATCGAGCAACGCGACGGCGACATCCAGCTCGACGAGATGATCGTCTGACCGGGCGAGCGCCTGTTTCCGCCGATTCAATGGCAGCGATGGTTAATGAAACCCACCGATTGGTTGCTTTTTTGCCTTTCGGTACCCGAAATTGGTGAATATCAGGATTCCGCGATGTGCCGTTCGCACCATGATCAACAAGCTCGTGACGTTGTCACTTGCGGCAATTCCCCCTATGGTTCGACCGACATCGACGGGGAGCGGAATGCAGCTCGCGGACGTGACGCTCGACGACAAATACGTCAAGGATACGGGACGCATCTACCTGAACGGCGTCCAGGCGCTCGTGCGTCTGCCGCTGATGCAGCGCCAGCGCGACGCGGCGGCAGGGATCGAGACCGCCGGCTTCATCTCGGGCTATCGCGGCTCGCCGCTCGGCGCCTACGACTACGCGCTGTGGTCGGCGGCGCGCTTCCTCGAACAAAACCGCATCAAGTTTCAGCCGGGCGTCAACGAGGATCTCGCGGCGACGGCGGTGTGGGGCTCGCAACAGGTCAACCTTCACGAGGGCGCCACGGTCGACGGCGTCTTCGGCATCTGGTACGGCAAGGGGCCGGGGGTCGACCGCTCGACCGACGTCTTGAAGCATGCGAACGCCGCCGGCAGCTCGGCGCATGGCGGTGTGCTGGTTCTCGCCGGCGACGATCACGGCTGCCAATCCTCGACCCTGGCGCATCAGAGCGAGCAAGTGCTGATCGCGGCGATGATCCCGGTCATCAACCCCGCCACCTTGCAGGAATATCTCGACTTTGGGCTCCTGGGATTTGCGCTCTCGCGCTTTTCCGGTTGCTGGGTCGGCTTCAAGACGATCGGCGAGGCGGTCGAGAGCTCGGCCTCGATCGCCGTCGATCCGCATCGCCTCAAAATCCGCCTGCCCACCGATTTTGTGCCGCCACCGGGCGGCCTCAACATCCGTTGGCCCGATCCGCCCCTGGACCAGGAGGCGCGCCTGCACGGTCCGAAGATGGATGCAGTGCTCGCTTTCGCGCGCACCAATTCATTCGACCGCCTCGTCTTCGATACGCCGAGGGCACGCTTTGGCATCGCCGCCACCGGCAAGGCCTATCTTGACGTGCGTCAGGCGCTCGAGGATCTCGGCATCGACGAGATGAAGGCTGCGCGGCTCGGTATTCGCCTCTACAAGATCGGCCTCTCCTGGCCGCTCGAGCCCGCGGGCGCGCGCGCCTTCGCCAAGGGGCTCGAAGAAGTGCTCGTCGTCGAAGAGAAACGGCCGCTGGTCGAGGATCAGCTCGTCAAGCTGCTCTACAATCTTCCCGCCGGCGAGCGCCCGCGAATCATCGGCAAGCACGACGAGAACGGCGTGCGCCTAATGCCGACCGAGGGCGAGCTGTCGCCGACCGGTGTCGCCGCGGCTATCATGGGGCGCCTCTCGCGGCTCCATGGCGAGATGCCGGAGATGCATCAGCGGATGGCCCGGCTCGAAGCATTCGAGCGCATTGCCACGGCACCCGCCGCGACTTCGGCGCGGACCCCCTATTTCTGCTCCGGCTGCCCGCACAACAGCTCGACCAAAGTGCCCGAGGGCAGCAGGGCCATGGCCGGCATCGGCTGCCACGCCATGACGATCTTCATGCCGTCGCGCCGCACCGAGACGTGGAGCCATATGGGCGGCGAAGGCGCGAGCTGGATCGGCCAGGCGCCGTTCACCCGGACGAAGCACGTCTTCCAAAACCTCGGCGACGGGACCTATTTCCACAGCGGGCTTCTGGCGATCCGCGCCGCGGCCGCCTCCGGCGTCAACATCACCTACAAGATCCTGTTCAACGACGCCGTCGCCATGACCGGTGGCCAGCCGCTCGATGGCGTTCTCACTGTGCCGGAGGTGACGCGGCAAGTCGCGGCCGAGGGGGCAAAGCGCGTCGTCGTCGTCACCGACGAGCCGGAGAAATACCCGCTCGGCACCGATTTCGCGCCCGGCGTCACGGTCCGCCATCGCGATGAGCTCGATGCGGTGCAGCGCGAGCTTCGCGACATTCCGGGCCTCACGGTCATCGTCTACGACCAGACCTGCGCCGCCGAGAAGCGACGCCGCCGCAAGCGCGGCCTCTATCCCGATCCGCCCAAGCGAGTCTTCATCAACGATGCCGTCTGCGAGGGCTGCGGCGATTGCTCGGACCAGTCGAATTGCGTCTCGGTGAAGCCGCTCGAGACCGAGTTCGGCCGCAAGCGCCAGATCGACCAGTCGAACTGCAACAAGGATTTCTCCTGCCTCAAGGGCTTCTGCCCGAGCTTTGTCACGGTCCATGGCGGCAATTTGCGCAAGGCACCGGCGCTCAAGGTCACGGCTGCGCCTGACGTGTTCGCCGCGCTCCCCCTCCCCGTCGCGGCGCCGCTCGGTGATTCCTATGGGATTCTCGTCACCGGGATCGGCGGTACCGGCGTCATCACGGTTGGCGCGTTGCTCGGCATGGCGGCGCATCTCGAGGGCAAAGGCTGTACCG